>NATV01000122.1 GCA_003094535.1 gamma proteobacterium symbiont of Ctena orbiculata
AGAATCAGAAGCAGCAGTGCGGTTGGGATTAAACGCATCGTTGAGTCGCTATGGTGGAATCAGTGATGGGATAGACGGTTGGCGATCCGCACCATCCTGGCCAACTCCTTCTCCAGGGCCTGACGCTTTTGGCGCAGGTATGACTTGATATCGCGTCGACGCAAAAAGAGCAAAAACACCCTGATATTCTCCCGGATTCGCCGCATCTCTCCATGCACCATCAAGGCGACGAAGCTGCCGACGATCAGGGTCAAAATATAACCGAGCATCCAGATCAAACCGAAGTAGTGGTAAACCAGATAGCTCTGCAGCAACCAGAAACCGCTGAAAAAAAGCAGCCCCAACACCATATTGGCGGTATCGTACTGATTGGCACCCTTGGCGAAGTAGTGCGATAGCCGTTTTGTCAGCTGGTAGGGCAGGTAGTTGTTCACCAGACCCCAGACCGCCACTGGAAACACAATCAGCACCATCCAGACTATGCGCAACAGATAGAGAGCGATCAGTGTCGGCCTGTAGTCGATGTTGAGCTGATAATCCTTCACCCCGCAGTAACTGCAGATCTTTTCGAACTGTTTCAGCTGGCTTATCAAGCTCCTCACCCGGTCGGGTTCATACTTTCTCAGCAGACGCTGGGCGTCGATCAGGCGCTGTTGGGCGCGCAGACGCTGGTGCAGGTTGCGCTGCCGATATTTACCGTGGCGGAAGGCGAAAAAGCGTTCCAGCCTGGCGATCAGGTTGATCTCTTCCCAGCTCTCCGCGTTCAGCGTTACCGCCTCCAGACCCCTTCGAATCCGCTCGGTCAACTCGATGACGCGCGCTTCCTCGCTCTGCTGCGCAGCGAAGGTCAAGTCGACCGCATTGCCGAACTCTACCAGGACAGCGCTGCGAAACTTTCCCCTCTGCGGAAAGGTAAGACCCACGGGAACGACCGCCGGTTCCCTTGCCGTGACCGCCATGGTCTCCAGGGCAAGGCGGGCGGCACCGGTTTTCAATGCCGTCAGCCGCGGTATGTCGTGACTCTGACCTTCGGGGAATATGATCAGCGTCTCCCCTTGCGCCAGCAGTTGATAACAGCGATTGAAGGTATCCCTGTTATTGTTTACATCGACACCGGGATCACCGCGGCGGTAGATAGGAACCGCGCCGATCAGGTTCAGGATCGGTTTGAGCAGGGGATTATCGAACAGGCCGCTGCGCGCCAGTGGCCGAATCGCCCTCGTTGTCGCGGCCTGCAGTACCACGGCGTCCGCCAAGGCATTGACATGATTCGCGCAGAGGATGATCCCCTGATCTGCAGGCAGATGTTCAGCGCCGACAACCTCGAAACGGTGGTAAAAGATCCGTACCACGAGACGGCAGAATCCCTGCCAGGTTCGTTCAAACCAAGTCAGTTGACCTGCACCAGCGACGGAGGTTGGCACGCTTTCCATGATGAATCTAAGCATATCACGTCCATGTTTAATCGCGCAGTTGGAACGGAACAGCGAGGTTTGGGTATCCATGGGGCTGATTGAAGCTGAGACCGAGCTGATGAGTTGCGACAACCTGGCCGGTGCTGCCAACATAATACGGTAACGAGGAAGCAAACTCCTAGGAACGACGGTGTGTAAACAATGAGTTATAATTTCCCGAATACCATCGATTCATGATTGCGTAAGCAGCAAGGATGGTTTTATGATTTTGCTACTTCTCTATAGTAAATTCTGATTGAATAATCCTGCTTTCGATTATTGATTGCGTCTATCTAATATGGCATAGAGCGTGTAGTGAAGATAATAATGATCATGTTTCTTCTGCAACTATAACCAATAATCCGCTAGATATTTCCAACAAAGGGGGAAACTCAATGAAAGTGTTGAAGATTGTCGTGATGTCCGCTGTTTTTCTGGGTTTGCCGGTTCAGGCTGACTGGCGAAACGAGGGTAGCCCGGAAGAGCAGCTCGCGAATCTGGTCAAACTGGTGCCGGGCACATCTCATTGGATGTTTGAAATTGGCGAACGCTACAAAAATCTCTATTGGGCGGCAAAACTGGATCGATGGGAGTTCGCGCAATATCAAGTGGAGGAAATTGAAAAACTGATCACAGTAGTGCAACTTGCCAGACCGAAGCGTGCAGAGACGGCTGAGGAGTTTATTGACACGGGCCTGCCGGTTATCGCGGAAGGCGTGGCTTCGAAAAACTGGGATGCCTTTAAACCGGCATTCGAAAAGCTGCGTCAGGCATGTATAACCTGTCACGGCAAAAACGACCACGCCTTTATTTCGCTACCAGCAGAACCCGCCACGGCAGGAAGCCCATCATTAAACCTGCCTCGCCGGTAAATGTAGAACCGTACACAGGGGATGGTGGCGGTTGGATTCGCACCGCCACCATAGGTGTGGAGAGGACAACAGGGCCCCGGACAAGCCACTGGGTTATTACCGCTCCAGGTTGATCTCAACCCGACGGTTTGCCGCCCTTGCGGATTCGGTACGCCGTGCGATCTTGGGCCGTGACTCGCCATAGTGGCGTTGGGTCATCAACCGACCCTTGACGCCCTTGCCTGTTAGATAGCTGTAGACATTTGCCGCGCGCCGTGCCGACAGACCCTTGTTGTAGCCTGTCGAACCCTGGTCATCCGCGTGACCCTCGATGGTGATCCTGCTGATCCTCTCGTCCGCCTGAATATAGGCGGCAAGCTGGTCGAGTCGCTGTTCTCCCTTGCCGTCCACCCGAGCCACATCCAGGGCGAAATGCAGCGTCGAATGGCGCAACGCTGAAAAGCCGCCGCTCTTCGGCAGCTGGCGAAGGCAGCGCTTGAAATCCCGATAGGGTTTTTGAAAATTGACCGGTGACAGCTGTACCCTCACCTGGCGGCGGCTGTCGTCCCAATCGGCAAATGAAAAACTCCCCACCTGCCCTTTTGTCAACGAGGTCAGCAGCCACCCCGCCTGCTTACGCGGCAGCGCCATAGGCCTCAGGCCGGGCTGAATGGCGATCACGTGCCGGATGGGATCGGGAGGATTATGCTCCCATGGCGGCGAGACCTCATTCACGAACCCCTCGACAGGTTCGGGTACCGGCTGAAAGCTGTTGATGAAGAAGTGGAGATTTTCGCCTGCCAGTCGCCGGAACCGGGCCACCCCGAACTGCGGCACCTCGTGCTCCAGTTCGCAACTGTAATCCGAACCGGTAAACGACCATGCAGAGTCGTGCATCTCGGCCATGTAGAGCTGATCCTCCAGCTCAAGCGCATACAGGGTATGGGATTTAAGCATCAACAGCAGCGACAGCCACAACGCTGCCGTGACGAAATAGGTCATCTCTTTATATCTGCAAACTGGAAACGCCATACCTCATACCACGGATCAAACGCCATTTCTGAAGAGCATATCGGCCAGCTGAGGTCGATCCTTAGTTGTCACCATGCAGGCTGTGATGGCCAACTCCGGTGGGATTCAAGTGTGGCTCAAGGCAACGGCCTATCAACCAGGACGGCGCGTATATAGCTTAGTGATATCGGACGACTTCAAGCTATCAACTGCTACTCGTCTTCATGGGCCTGGAGGTAATCGATGAGACTGCGAAATCGATTGTAGTCTTGGCGATTGAACAGGGGATCCTCTCCGTGTGCGATTTCCGCCTCCAATTTCTGCCAATCCTTATCGCTGAGCACACTCTCCACCAGGGGAAACACCTCCTGCTCTTCGAGGTCGATATGCTGACGCTGCAGGGCGACGAACTCCCTGCCCCGGGTCTCCACCTCCTCTCTCAGCAGCACCTCTCCCTGCATCGCCCCCTCCAGAGTCTTTCTGTAGTTGCGCGCCAATCCAATCAGATCGCTGTGCTCCTTGGTTATCCGTTCATAGAGGGGCTTGTGCTCTTTCATCGATTTCTTGCGAAACGCAACCTTGTTGACCTGATCTTCCGTGGGATGGTGGGACTGTTCGGCATAGTGCTCGATATAGTCCAACATCTCGATCTTGAGATCGAAATTCGCTTCGTGCCCGGCGCTCAGCGCATCCAGCTCGTGACTCATGAGATCGAGTAAGCGAGCCAGATTGATATGGTCTTTGTGGAGCTTTTCCAGTAGGGGTCTCATATCACCTCTCTTTTTCTCAAGCGGCGCCAGACCCATCCCTCCGGTCTGGCCTCTCCCGTGAGAATATAGTTTAGGGCATTTTCATTTTGCAGCGTCCAGTGCATGCGGTTTTTTGCATAAACAGATCCGCAGAACAGCAAATGATCGTCCTTTTGTACCTTGAGATCCAATTCAGGCAGTAAAATATAGTCGTTGTGGCGATAGAGCATCAGCGGTATACAGGGGAGTTTACTGCTTCTATCCCTTGGATCCGTCATCAGCTCCCCCAAGGTCAGCTGGTTGCCGCGTCGGACAAAGGCACACACCGCATGGGACTCACGCTCGGAAAAGGCGATTTCCCACACCTCCGGCGCATGATGCGTCACCAAGGCGGAGATCCTGCTGATCAGTTGGCAGGCCCATTCATCATCCTGGTGCAGTACAAGCTTGACGAACTGATGCTGCATCGGTGCGCCCAACAATACCCGAATACGGTTGGCAATGATATCGCTGGGCAACATTACCATCTCCGCACCGACGGCCTCTATCACCGCATCGTTGTGTTTGAGATTCTGTCTCAGTATCACGAACAGGTCGGAGTTCAACTCCCGCGCGGTCATGATGATCGAGAGATTGTTGGCATCGTTGTCCGTGCCCGCCACCAAACCGACAGCCCTTTCGATCTCCGCTTCAGTGAGGGTATCCGCCTCCGTACCGCGACCGATAACGCAATGGGTGGGCGGGGTGCCCGTCATCTCGGGTTCCGCCTCCACGACAATGACCTCCAGGCCTTCGCGGACGAGCTTATCGTAGACCGCCTTGCCGAAGCGGCCATAGCCGCAGATCACCCAGAGGCCCTTACTTGGGGGATAGACTGGGTCGTTGAGCATGTCTCTCTGGCCCAGGGAGAGCCAATCCTGCAACAGGCTGAGACAGGGCGCCTGAATAGCGGTCGCCAGGTGCAGGGCAAAGGCGTCGAAGGGATCGATAATGAAATCGGTGCCGAAGGATGCCATGTTCTTCTCCACGTCATGGGAGTCGGCTCGACAGATCACCTCGACCTCGGGATGGATCAATTTTGCCGTGATGGCGATCATCAGATTGTCTTCATTGGAATTGGTGAGCGCCACCACGCCCTCACACAAGGGATGTTTGAGGCCCGCCTCGAGGAGATGCTCGGGCAGGCTGGCATCGCCGCAGAGGCCGGGGACATACTCACGCAGGTTTTCCAACTTCAACATGTTGACGCGATCTTCGAGGATATCGATCACCACCGCGTGCTGGTTTCTGTCGGTAAGCGCCTTGACCAGCGCCTCCCCGGTCTGGCCATACCCGCAAACCAGATAAAATGACTCTCGCATTCTCTTGATTTGTTTGGTAAATCTGCGCTCAGTTAAAGCATTTTGGAAGGTTTCATCCTTGAGCAGGGCCAACACGGTTCCGATGGAGTAGAGCCAAACGACGACGGTAAAAAAGATAGAGAAGCTAACCCATAGGCGCTGCGCCGCAGTGAAGGCGAAGGGAATCTCGCCGAAACCGATGGTACTGGACATGAAACTGACGAAATAGAAGGCATGAAAGAAATCCATGTGCCATAGATTGCCGTCGGCATCCCTGCCGGGAATCAGCACCAGACCCAGCATGGCGATGGAGTAGGTCATCACCAGGGTCAGCAGCGGCGCCCGCATGCGCCTGAAGATGAGGAAGAAGATATTGTTCATGAGAAAATCCCGCCAGGCCCGCTATCCGCTTAGCGGCGCAGCATGACGGTTTCGATGATCAACAATATGACGGAGACCACGTTCGCCAGCATTGCGCCGCCGGAAAGCGAGACGATGCTGGCCATGGTGACTGCGGTGAGACCGGTCTCGGTCACGTGCACCGCCAGGGTCCAGACAAGCGCAGCGGCAAACAGCTGCAGCAGCGCCACCAGACTGGTTGCCAACAACACGGCACCCATCTGGGTCCGATCGCCGAATTTGAGTACGGTGGCAATCAGGTTGACTACGATGACGGCAAACAGCTCATAGACATGGTGGTGATCCGGATTGTCCAGTTCACCGACAAAAAAGCCAAAATTCAGGGTCAGGGCAAGTACAATGAAAAAACCAAAAACCACCTTCTCCGGATTCACACCGATTCTCCTCTATTTACCCGAGAAAACACCAATCAATCAGATCTTGGTGGAAAAGCTAGTTTTTTTCCAGTTATTTAGGCACTTCCCGGGAAACCGCCCTGGTTTGGCGCCGACAGCTCCACGCCCTGCGCCGCCATCAGGGGACATCTGCCGAAAAGGTCATATCAGTTAAAGCTTTTCGCTGCTCGACCGCTACTAAAAGCATGAGGAACAGCGCCCCGGGTTGGCCGGGCTCTGTGCCTATCCAAGAAATGCCCTCTATTTTAGAGAACAGGACCATGTCTAATTTTATTAAATCTGTAGATGATCGTACGCGCCTGGCTGGCACCAATCGACTGGAGGTCCTTCTTTTCAGCCTGGGTAAAGATATCAGAACCGGTCGTGAAGAGACGTACGGCGTCAACGTCTTCAAGGTTCGTGAAGTGATGCTGGTACCGGAAATCACCCACGCGCCGGATATGCCCCCATCGGTAGAGGGCATGGTCAGCCTGCGGGGTAATATGATTCCCGTGATCAACCTGCCCGACTTCTGCGGAATTCAGACGGAAGAACGGCCGGGTATCCTGATCGTCACCGAGTACAACAAGAACGTTCAGGGTTTTCTCGTCCATGCCGTCGATACCATCGAACGCCTGGCCTGGGAGGATGTCAAGGTGCCGCCGGCGATGATGGCGCAGCAGCATGGCGGACTGGTCACCGCGGTCACGGAACTGAAGGATAGTCGGCTGGTCATGATCATGGATGTGGAGATGGTCCTCAGTCAGACATCCGGCTTCGGCCAGGGTTCGGAGCTGTTCGAGGGTATCAAGCAGGTCGGAGACAGCGATATCACCCTACTGTTTGCCGATGACTCTGCCGTCGCCCGTGACCAGATCATTCGCACCATGGAACACATGGGCATCAAGTATATCGGCACCACCAACGGCGCCGAGGCCTGGAGCAAGCTCAAGGAGATCGCCGAACGGGCGACTGCGACCGAGCATAAGCCCAGTGACTTTGTGCAGATCATCCTGACCGACGTCGAGATGCCGGAGATGGATGGTTATGTCTTGACCAGGAAGGTCAAGGAGGATGCCCGCTTCAGCGATATTCCCATCATCATGCACTCATCGCTCTCGGCAGATGCCAATATGGCCTTGGGAAAGGGTGTGGGCGCCGATGCCTACGTGCCCAAATTCGAGCCCACCGAACTCTCTTCCAAACTACACGAGATTATCGAGGGTATCCACGGCCATAAGAACGCTAGACGATCTGAATCCTAAGCAACATAGCGCTGCAGCCAGCTGCTGGAGCTGGGTGCAAATCCCGATATTTTCGCAACCCAAGGGTTGTTACCTTAAGTAACACCTGCTAGGCTGTAGGGATGCGCGAGCCACCACCACCCGACCGACAGATAGACCGTACAGTCGCCCTGGGTCTAACGATCCTGCTGCTCTTCTCAACACCCATCATGATCTTGTGGACATCGCCGGGCAGTCCCTGGTATCTGCCCTATCTGTTATGGGCCGCCGTCATCTGCCTCATTGCCTGGGTCAGCCTTCGACACCATGAGCCATGATCTCTGGTTACTCTTTGGCATAGGTTTTCTCTATCTGGGGCTGCTGTTTGTCATCGCCTACGCGGGGGACAGCGGTCGCATTCCAGAACGCCTGATACGCCACCCTTTGATCTATGTCCTCTCCATCGGCGTCTATGCCACATCCTGGACCTATTACGGCAGTGTTGGCTTTGCGAAGGATAACGGTTACCTCTTTCTGACCATCTACCTGGGGGTCACCCTGGCGTTCGCCCTCACCCCGATCCTGTTCCAGCCGCTGCTTCGCCTTACCCGTGAGTACCAGCTGACCTCCCTCGCCGATCTGTTCGCATTCCGCTACCGCAGTCAACTGGCGGGCATCCTGGTCACCCTCTTCATGCTGGTGGGCACCCTGCCCTATATTGCGCTGCAAATCCGCGCCGTCACCGATTCCCTGCAGATGATCAGCCATACCGTGGCGCCAAGGATCCTGGCGTTGATCTTCTGCTCCGCCCTGGTGGTGTTCGCTATCCTCTTCGGCGCCAGGCACAGCACCAGTCGTGAGAAGCACCGCGGCCTGGTATTGGCTATCGCTTTCGAATCGATGGTCAAACTGGTGGCCCTGCTGGTGATCGGGCTGGTCACCCTGTTCGGGGTGTTCGATGGTTTCAGCGGCCTCAATCAGTGGCTCGCCGAAAATCCCGAGACCCTGGATCGACTCTATCAGCCGGTCCGCGAGGGGCCCTGGTCGACACTGCTACTATTGGCATTCGCCGCCGCATTTCTGCTGCCGCGGCAGTTTCATATGCTGTTCGCGGAGAACCTGGAACCCAAGGCGCTGAAGACCGCCAGCTGGGGATTCCCACTCTTTCTCCTGTTGATCAACTTACCGATCCCGTTGATTCTCTGGGGAGGCGAGGCCCTCAATCTTACACTACCCCCGGACTATTTCGCCCTGGGCATCACCCTCGACCAGGGTCCCTCCTGGCTGCCGACACTTGCTTTTATCGGCGGTATCTCCTCGGCAAGCGCAATGATGATCATCACCTCACTTGCGCTCTCCTCGATGACCCTGAATCACATCCTGCTACCGACCAATTTCCCCGATCCCCAGGTCAACCTCTATCGCTGGCTGTTATTCGGCCGCAGATTGCTTATCGCCCTGATCATCATGGCGGGGTATGGATTCTATGTTTTGTTGGAGAAACATCAGGGGCTGGTCCAACTCGGCCTGATATCCTTTGTCGCGGTCGCCCAGTTCCTCCCGGGCATCATCGGGCTTCTCTACTGGCGCCGCGCAACCCGGGTTGGCTTCATCCTCGGTCTGATCGCGGGTATTGCGGTGTGGACGGGTACCCTGCTGATCCCACTGCTGGAGAGTTCAGGTTTTATCCGCACCGAGTTCGATATACCGGCCATTATCCACAGCTCGGGTATGGACAAATGGGAGTTCGCCACTTTCTGGACCCTTACCGCCAATACCCTGCTGTTTGTCTTTGGCTCGCTGATCAGTAAGCAGAGCCTAGGCGAGAAAGATGCCGCTCAAGCTTGTTGCAGTGAATCCCTGGTACCCCTCGGCGGCATGGTCAATGCCGTCTCCACCGCCCAATTCACCAAACAGCTGTCGCAGATGCTGGGTGCGGACGCTGCCCATCGAGAGGTGGCACAGGCACTCAGGGATCTGAGTCTACCCGCCAATGAAACGCGTCCGGCCCAACTGCGTCGGCTGCGTGAACGGATCGAGCGTAACCTGTCAGGCCTGCTCGGTCCGCAGCTTGCCCATATGATCATCAATCGCCGACTGCAGCTCGACATCCATACCCAGTCCGCACTGGCCGATTCCATGCGCTTCATCGAGGATGAGCTGGAGCACTCGCGAACCCGCCTGCGTGGCCTGAGCGCCGATCTCGACAATCTGCGTCGCTACCATCGACAGATCCTGCTCGATCTGCCATTGGGGGTCTGCACCATCGATCGGCTGCGCACGGTGACGATCTGGAACCTCGCCATGGAGGGGATGACCCGGGTGCCCGCCCGGGATGCCATTGGGGTATCGCTGCACAGGCTGCCCGCCCCATGGGGCCATCTGCTGGCCGGCTTCGCCTCCGCCTCCGATGAGCACATCCATCACCTGGAAATTACCCACCAGGGCAAGAGCCGTTGGTTCAATCTGCACAAGGCCGCCATCCCCGCACCCCTTCCGGTCGACCACCCCGTGGAGGAGGCGCGCACCAGCCAGGTCATGCTGATGGAGGATCTTACCGATCTGGAGACCCTTGAAGCCGAGCTGGCCCATAGCGAACGTCTCGCCTCCATCGGCCGTTTGGCGGCAGGGGTGGCGCACGAGATCGGCAATCCGGTTACCGGGATCGCATCCCTGGCGCAGAATCTTCGCCATGAGGATGACCCGGAGATCGTCCGTGAAAGCATCGAAGAGATCATCAACCAAACCCAGCGCATCACCTCGATCGTAAAGACATTGATGAATTTCAGCCGCAGCGGCAGCGGCGGCGATATCCAGGACTTCCCATTGCAGGAAGTGGCGGATGAGGCGATCCGGCTGGTGAAATTGACCCGTCACGGACGCCAGATTGAATGTATCAATCGCTGCGATCCTGATCTCTACATCCGTGCAGACCGCCAGGGTATATCGCAGATCCTGGTCAATATCCTGACCAACGCCTGTGATGCCTCGCCCCCCGGAAGCCGGGTTGAACTGTTTGCCAGCGAGTCGGATAACCTGGTTCGAATTGAGATACAGGATCAGGGCGAAGGGATTGAGGAGCAGGATATTGGTTATGTCTTCGAACCCTTTTTCACCACCAAGGCACCGGGCGATGGTACAGGACTCGGCCTGGCTATCGCCTACAAAATAGTGTCCGACCACAACGGCGCCATCAGCATAGACTCCGAAAAGGGGAAAGGCACCCGGGTCGTCATCGATCTTCCCAAGGCAGGCTTACACGCTATCATCGCAGAGACATCATGAATCACATACTCATCATCGAAGACGAGGAGGTGATCCGGCGCGCGGTCAGGCGTCTCCTCGAGCGCAACGGCTATCAGGTCACCGAAGCGGGTTCGGTGGAGGAGGCGCAAACGCGACCCCTCGCCTCCTTCGACCTGATCATCAGCGATGTCCGGTTACCCGGGGCTCCCGGCACCCAGATCATCGAAACCGCCGCGCCGGTGCCGGTGCTGATAATGACCAGCTACGCCAGTATCCGCTCCGCCGTGGATGCGATGAAGCAGGGAGCCATCGACTATATCGCCAAACCTTTTGATCACGACGAATTGCTGATGGTGGTTGAGCGCGTCATCAAGCAGGACCGTCAGCTGCGCCAGCAGGAGTTTCTCAAATCGGAGATGGAGAAGAGTTATCCGGTACGGGGGATGGTGGGTGAGTGCCAGGCAATGCTCGACGTATTTCGTCGCATCGACAAGGTTGCCCCCACCGATGCGACAGTTTTGATCCTTGGTGAATCGGGCACCGGAAAGGAACTGGTGGCCAGGGCACTGCATGAAAAGAGTCAGCGCAGCCACGCACCTTTCATTGTATTCAACTGTGCAGCCGTACCGGAAAATCAGGTGGAGATCGAGCTCTTCGGCCCCCAGGACGAACGTGAGTCGCGGCGTGGAGGTCTGCTTGCCAAGGCCCACGGCGGCACCCTCTTCATGGACGAAGTGGGTGAACTCTCCATGGCGGCCCAGGCCCGCCTGTTGCGGGTGTTGCAGGGCGATGACTACAGCAACCAGCAGGAGGCGGCCAGCAGCGGTCCCAATATCCGGATTATCGCCGCCACCCATCGTGACATTCGCAAGCTGGTGCAGCAGCAGACCTTCCGCAGCGACCTCTATTTTCGCCTCCGTGTCGTTGAGATGACCCTGCCCCCCTTGCGGGAGAGAGGCAGTGACATCAAATCACTGGCGAAATTTCTCCTTGAGAAGTATTGTCGCCAGCTCAATCGTTCCTCATTGAGCCTGAGCAGAAGCGCCCTTGAAGCGATAAGGCGCTACCATTGGCCCGGCAATGTACGGGAGCTGGCAAACACCATTGAGCGCGCTGTCATCCTCTGCGAAGGCGACCCTATCACCCCGCAGCTGTTGGCCATCGACCACCACATCACCACCAACCGACCGGTCGCGGACAATCCCACCGACAACCTCTCCCTTGAAGAGTACTTCCGCCACTTTGTGCTCGACAACCAGGATCATATGACTGAGACGGAGTTGGCCAAGCAGCTGGGCATCAGCCGCAAGGCCCTGTGGGAGCGCCGCCAGCGCTTCGGCATACCGCGGGAGAAGAAGGGCAAGAAATAAAAACAAACCGCGAATGGACGCCAATCACCGCTAATTTCGTAAATGGTGTTTCAATTCCAATGGAGTAGCTTGCAGGGTGCGGCTAGTCGCACCGATACACAAACAACACCATGGCATCGATGTATCTAAAGCGTTCAACTGCCCTGGCAGAACGGAAGTGGCTGGTGCGCCTCTTTCGCAGCAGCGGCAGGGATGCCGCGAAAGCCCCGTCAGCATATGGACGTGCTGTTGGGGCGGCGGAGAAAGAGACGCACCAGCCGCCGTAACTGGCAAACAGCTGCACAAACAACTCCATGACACCAATGTAGCTAAGGGTTTAACGGTGCGGCAAGCCGCACCCTACGCTTGTCCTGCAACCTTAAGTCTTGTTAAACCAATTGCGAAGATTTGCGGTGATTGGCGTAATTTGCGGCTGAATCAATCTCTCATGTCCAAGCTGGAGAATGGGCACGAGATCGAAAAATTGTCAGTGCTGGGTCTTTATCAGCTTGATCCAATTCGATGTCTGCAACAGATGCCGCTGCTTCGACAAGGGGTGAAAACCGTGGCTGGTCTGGGCATGTCGCAACAGATCTTCGCTGTTGTCGCCATCACTCGGAAAAGCCGCTGAACCGATGGTCAGATCGAGGCTGATACTCCTGTCGGTCACCTCGATCGGATTGCTGAGTCCAATGCGCAGCTTTTCCGAAATATGGACCACGGATTTCCCATCCTGGATATGGGGCAGCAGGAGCGCAAATTCACTGCCGTCGATGCGTGAAAGTATGTCACCCTTGCGCACATGCTGCTTGAGTCGGGCGGATATAGTCTTCAGGCATTCGTCACCCACCGCATGGCCATAACGCTCATTGATCTGTTTCAAATCGACCAATACCACATTCAACAGACAGAGCTGGGTATTTTCCTGCTTGGCCTGGGTCAGGGCGAAACTCAGATAATCCTCGAATAGCACCCGGTTAGGCAGACCGGTCAAACTGTCGTGAAACTCCTGGTATTTGTTCAGTTCCTCTAGCTTGTTGTACTGGGTAATATCCCGTGCAACACCATAGGTTCCGAAAAAGACCTTCTTCTTGCCCTGCTGGGTGTAGAGTCTTCTTGACTGCAAGGCCACCAGCACCGTTCTCGGCTTCCGGTTCTGGCTCTCTTCATTGGAATCTTTGCAGCGCAGCCTGAGTTCGACTTCCGGGAACCTGTCCGGCGCGGTGCGTCGCTCTTCGAAAACATGATGCATGCGCTCGATCTGGTCGCCCTCCACCAGCGAGCTCCAATGTTTCCCCAATATTTCCTGCTTTGAATAGCCGGTGACTTTGGTAAAGACCGTATTCACCATGCGAAAATTGCCCTTGATGTCGAGTAGAAACTGCATATTGGGAGCGACATCGAACATCATGCGGTGCAGGCTGCTTTTGACCTCGATTTTACGCTTGACACCCTCTCGCTGCTCCTCCTTGACCTTTTTTCTCAGGCTCTCATCAATCGCCTTGAGCAAATCGACCGGGGTCACCGGCTTGCGAATGAAGTTGTCCGCGCCTTTTTTCAGCGACTTGATCGCATCATCCATGGAAGGATCACCGGATACGGTAATGATCCGGGTTTTCAATCCCCGTTTACGGATAAAATCCATCACCTTGTAGCCATCAGCCACCGGCATGTGCAGATCCAGCAATACAACATCGAAGGGTTTGGATATCAGCAGGCCTGCCGCTTTCGCCCCGTCGGCGGCGGTGTGGACGTCATATCCCCAGCTGGCCACCATCATGGCCAGGCTCTCCGCATGACGCGATTCGTCATCTACGATCAACAAGCGCCCTTTAATTGATGTCCTGGATTTCTTGGAGTCTTCTTTGTTTTGCATCGACGTTACTTCCATCTGGCGACAGCTCTCTATGTTTCGTTCTCAATATACCATGAAGCGACGGTGGCAATTAGGAAATGGAGTCACCAATAGCTTCCAAAGCTATAGTTCTGATTTAAGAAGAGTTCATAACCCTATGTTTAGCTGCAATGAAATCGCTATGTGACACATGGATTAAATCGGCCAGTCTGCGGATCACGTGTTCCTCGTAGCGGTGAAGCTCCTGGTCGGCAAAGGCGACTCGCCAGAAAGTCTCCACGATCTTGACCTTCTGTTCCGCTGAGTAGTGCTCATTGATCAGCCGGGTAAATTGAAAGTAATCGGTGGAGTCATCATGCTCCTGCTTGGCCAGGGCAATCAATTGCTCCGCCGATACCCTGTTCAATCCGAAATGCTTCTGGATGGCATTCAGAATGGCATGCCGCTCTTCAGTGGCATGGTCATAATCGGACTCGGCGATCTCTATCAGCAATACCACAACCGCCAGCCTTATCGACTGCTCCAGTTGCGCTTCGCTCTCTTCGTTCCCGGGAATGAGATAGTTGTCGAAGAAATCTTTGATTGCCTTAAGCATCAGGGTCTGCCAGAAACGGTCATCATACCTTCGTTGCGAATGGGAGATCACAACAGCACTACTCCGTCATCGGCAAGGCATTCGATCCCTCCGCCTGGCTGAACAGGAATTAGCTCCCGGTTATGCTATCACGAGTGGGCAGATGCGTCTTTCGCCGAACGGGCATCGATCCCGGTCGATCACCGAGCGGGAGCCGTGGGAGACCGATTTGCCGCACTCGCCTGCACTGAGGTGAAAAAAAAAGTTTCTTACCGATGGAAACGGGTCACGATTCTTTCAGTTACAAATCCCCTGACGATGCGTTACCTAAAGTAACATAATTGCTGCCATGCAACATGCGGTATCACCGCTTAACCCATTGTTTTATTTGACAATATCTACAATTGCGCCACAAAATAGTGCAGTGTGCGACTGTTATCTTCGCGGTTACACAACGTGGTGTTTGCTCACTTCAGGGATGGGTCATCTCGCATCAATCGATAACGGACAGGAGTCATGAAAAGTGGCAAACGCTTAAGTGACAGAACTTAAATTTATATATGGCGGAGTGATCATGACATGAACAAAACTGCTGAACAGTATTGGAAAGCCAATATTCGCTTAGTGGGCATCCTGCTGACGATTTGGTTTATCTGCTCGTTCCTATTCGGCATCATCCTAGTGGAGCCGCTCAATACAATTAAGATTGGTGGCGTCGGATTGGGATTCTGGTTTGCTCAGAACGGCTCGATCTATACCTTTCTGGTGCTGATCTACGTCTACGCTAAACGCATGAATGCTCTGGATGTCGAATTTGACGTCCATGAGGACTAATGGGGGAAACTGACTCATGGATCTGCAAACATTAACCTATATCGTGGTGGGCGCCACCTTCGCCCTCTACATCGGCATCGCCTTCTGGGCACGTGCGGGAACCACCGGCGAATTCTATGCCGCGGGTCGTGGCGTCCATCCTGTCGCCAATGGTATGGCGACCGCTGCTGACTGGATGTCCGCTGCTTCCTTTATCTCCATGGCCGGTCTGATCGCCTTCAACGGCTACGGTGCTTCGGTCTTCCTCATGGGTTGGACCGGCGGCTATGTGCTCCTGGCACTGCTGCTCGCGCCCTATCTGCGTAAGTTCGGCAAGTTTACCGTACCCGAGTTCATCGGTGATCGGTACTACTCGCGTACCGCGCGTATCGTCGCGGTCATCTGCCTGATCATCGCCTCGATCACCTATGTAATCGGACAGATGAAGGGTATCGGTGTTGCCTTCTCTCGCTTCCTCGAGACCGAATATGACACCGGCCTCTACATCGGCATGGGCATAGTATTCATCTACGCCGTACTCGGTGGCATGAAGGGTATCACCTACACCCAGATCGCCCAGTACTGCGTGTTGATCTTCGCCTACACCGTACCCGCGATCTTCATCTCTCTGAACATCACCGGCAATCCGATCCCGCAGCTGGGACTCGGTAGTACCATGGCTGACGGTTCAGGTACCTACATGATGGATCGCCTCGATCAGGTGGTCACCGATCTGGGATTTACCCAGTACACGACTCAGGTCATGGGCAGCAAACTCAATATGTTTGTCTACACCCTCTCCCTGATGATCGGTACCGCGGGTCTGCCCCACGTTATCATCCGATTCTTCACCGTACCCAAGGTCAAGGACGCCCGTTCCTCGGCCGGTTGGGCACTGGTCTTCATCGCCATTCTCTACACCACGGCACCTGCTGTCGGTTCCATGGCCCGTCTCAACCTGATGAACACCATCCAGACCGGTGAAGTCGGCAGTGCCGAAGGCAACATTGAAATTGCCAAGGTACCGCAGTGGATGACCAACTGGCAGAAGACCGGCCTGCTGCAGTGGGAAGACAAGAACGGCGATGGCCGCATTCAGTACTACAACGACAAGAACGCGGACTTCGCTGCCAAGGCCGAGAGTTTCGGTTGGAAGGGTAACGAGATGACCAAGGTCGACCGTGACATCATGGTATTGGCCAACCCGGAAATCGCCAGCCTGCCCAACTGGGTAATCGCCCTGGTGGTCGCCGGTGGTCTCGCGGCTGCGCTCTCCACCGCTGCCGGTCTGCTGCTGGCGATCTCATCCTCCATCTCTCATGACCTCCTCAAGGGCGTCTTTATGCCCGATATCTCGGAGAAGGCTGAGTTGTTGGCGGGACGTATCGCCATGGCGGGCGCCATCGCCCTGGCCGGTTACTTCGGTCTCCATCCACCGGATTTCGCAGCCGGCACCGTGGCCATCGCCTTCGGTCTGGCGGCCAGTTCCATCTTCCCCGTGCTGATGATGGGTATCTTCTACAAGAAGATGAACCGCGCGGGTGCGATCTGGGGCATGATCTCCGGCATCGGCGTCACCATGCTCTATGTGTTCCAGCACAAGGGCATCATGTTCATCCCGGGTACTTCGTTCCTCGGTGACTTGGGCCCCAACTGGTTCCTCGGTATTTCGCCAAACGCCTTCGGCGCCATCGGTGCGATCGTGAATTTCGCTGTCGCCATCATTGTCTCCAAGGTCACGGCTCCGCCACCGGATCATATCCAGCACCTGGTGGAGGATATCCGTGTGCCCAAGGGTGCAGCAGGCGCCATCGATCACTAATAAAAATCCATAAAGCTGCAACTGAGTGCCCCGCTTCGGCGGGGCCTTTTTAACTGCAGCAAATACAAACGAGGTGATTATTCACCAGCCTGAGGCAGTAGGCTGCTGAATAGTTACAAAACTAACTTTTTTCAGCATACTACTGGTATTCAATTCCAGTCGTATACGAGCCGCCCCTATGGAAATCGAACTGGTCGAGATTCGGGATTTTCTGGCACAACGTCCCCCATTCGATGCCCTGCCTGAGGAGCAGCTCGATCAACTTCCAAAATCACTCGAAATCCGCTATCTGCGACGAGGCAGCCTGTTCCCTCCGGGCGACGCGGTAAAAGGCTATATCTATATCATCCGCAGTGGCGCCATCGAACTGCTCGATGAAGAAGACAATCTGATCGAAAAATTGGCCGAGGGCGGCATCTATACCACCGATTGCCAGTTGATCGATTTCAGTCAGGTGTCCCATGGCATCGCCGCGGAAGATACCCTGCTCTATCAGCTTTCATGCGACGTGCTGAAGGCCCTGCGCATGACCGAACCGGCCTTCGACCGCCACTTTTCCGAATCGATCAGGGACCGCCTGAAACAGGCGGTACACACCCTGCAGGTGGGTGGTGAAACCAGCCCCATTGCCGAGATGACGGTTGAGGTCTCCGACCTGATCAGGAAGTCGCCGGTCACCATCGATATCAACAGCACCATCCGCCAGGCGGCGGAGCTGATGAGCGCAAAAAATGTCTCCTCGGTGATGATCATGGATGGGAAGGAACTGGCGGGCATCATCACCGACCGGGATCTGCGTAAACGCTGCATCGCGGCAGGCGTCTCCAGCGACCGGCCGGTGAGCCAGATCATGACCACCAACCTGGAGACCATCCAGGAAAGTACCATGGCGATCCAGGCGCTGATGACCATGACCCGGCTGCATGTGCACCACCTGCCGGTGAAGCGGGGCGATAGCGTGGTCGGTATGTTGACCGCCACGGATCTCGCCCGGCACCACTCCACCAATTCGGCCTTCCTCGCCAGCGATATCCGCAAGGCCGCCACGGTGGAGGACCTGGCCCTGGTCAGTGATCGGCTTCCGGACCTGCAGTTTCAGCTCGCCAACTCCAATGCATCGGCACTCCACATCGGCGAGGCGATCTCCTCAATCACGGACTCGCTCACCGCGCGTCTGATCGAAATGGCAGAGAGCGAGCTTGGACCTCCGCCGGTGCGCTATGTCTGGTTGTGCGGTGGATCCCAGGCACGCCGCGAACAGACCTCACACTCCGATCAGGACAATGCGATGCTGATTTCGGATGAGATGAAACCGGAACATGCCGACTATTTCGAGACCCTGGCGAAGCGCGTCTCGGACGGACTCAATGCATGCGGCTTCGTCTACTGCCCCGGCAATGCCATGGCGACGAATCCGAAATGGCGGCAGACCCTGCAGATCTGGCGTAAATACTTCAATACCTGGATCAATAAACCCGAGCCGATGGCGCTGATGCTCTCCAGCATCTTTTTCGATCTTCGCCCGGTTTATGGCGAGGTGGAGATATACAACGAACTGCGCGCCGATATCCTCAGTAAAACCCGGGGAAACGGCATCTTCACCGCTTTTATGGCGGCGAATGCCCTGCACCATCGACCGCCGCTCGGTTTTTTCCGCACTTTCGTTCTGATTCATGGCGGCAAACACGACGACACCTTCGACATCAAACATCGCGGCATCGTCCCCATCACCGATATCGCCCGCGTCTTCGCCCTTGACCAGGGATTGCCACAGGTAAATACCACGGAACGCCTGGAAGCAGCGGCGGAGACAACGGTCCTGAGCCGCGACATGGGCGAGAACCT
Source organism: gamma proteobacterium symbiont of Ctena orbiculata (assembly GCA_003094535.1). Classification (GTDB taxonomy): domain Bacteria; phylum Pseudomonadota; class Gammaproteobacteria; order Chromatiales; family Chromatiaceae; genus Thiodiazotropha. The sequence goes on from NATV01000122.1 coordinate 18,927, forward strand.
GGTCGATGCGCTGGAGTTCATCGCCAGTATCCGCATCTACCATCAGGCCGAGCAAATCCGCAAAAGCGTGAATCCCGACAACTATTTATCTCCGGAGGAGCTGTCTGACCTCGAACGCAAACACCTGAAAGATGCCTTCCGTGTGATCCAGGAGATGCAGGATGCCATGGAGAACCGATACCAGGGCGGTCGCTTCGTATAGTTATGCTGACAAGATTTCTCAGTCTCGATTCGATAAGAAAAAGGGCGTTGGCAAAGGCCGAGCCGGGAATCCTGCATGACTACCTCTCGACACCGCTCACAGCCAAGACAACCCAATGCGAGCAGCTCTCTATCGTCTCCCTCGATCTTGAAACCACCGGCCTCGATCCAAACAAAGACAAGATCCTCAGTTTCGGCCTGGTGGAGATGGAACATATGACCATCAAGCTCGAGACCGCCCGACATCAGTTGATCACGATCAACGAGGATATCCCGGAGCAGTCGGCGGTAATCCACCAGATCACCGACGATCAGGCAGCCACCGGCGTCTCGATCCATGATGCCCTGCAGGAACTGCTGCAGCGCCTGGCCGGCAAGGTCATGCTAGTGCACTATTCCGCCATAGAGCAGAATTTCATCAGTAACGCCTGTCAAAAGCTGTTCGGCGCACCGTTCGTCATACCGATCATCGACACCCTGGTACTGGCCCAGCGCCTGTTCGAACGACGCAATCACACCATCCAGCCGGGTGACCTGCGCCTGTTCAACCTGCGCCCACGATACAATCTGCCCAATTACAAGGCACACAATGCGTTAAGCGACGCTGTTGCCACCGCTGAACTCTTTTTAGCCATGGCATCAGAGATGGTGCCGCAGCCAAGCCAGTGTCAACTCAAGCGTTTTCTTACACGCTGACAGGCAATAGAATGATGCAATTACTAGAGAAAATGCGCTATATCAACTCGGATTGTCAGTTTAGGGAATACCCTCGTATGCCTCTCTACGCTAAGTCGTCATACAGATAGTTATCTGCAGTCGAGAATGAATAACCACCGTTGAGGAGAATCCAATGTCAGAAATCAAGACTTACCCCGTCCCGGCCGGTTTCGCAGCACAGGCCAATATCAACGATGACCAGTATCAAGCGATGTACCAACAGTCGACCTCAGATCCGGAAGGCTTTTGGGGGGAACAGGCTGAAAAGTACATCACCTGGTTCAAGAAGTGGGACAAGGTTATCGACTGGAGCTTCGGCAAAGACGATCTGCACATCGAGTGGTTCAAGGGTGCCACACTCAATGTCTCCTACAACTGCCTCGACCGCCACCTGGACAGTCGCGGCGATCAGGTAGCCATCATCTGGGAGGGCGACAACCCGGAAGAGGATCGCAAAATCACCTATCGTGAACTCCACCAAGAGGTCTGCAAATTCGCCAATGTATTGAAATCGAGGGGGGTTAAAAAAGGCGACCGTGTCTCCCTCTACCTGCCGATGATTCCAGAGGCGGCCGTCGCCATGCTTGCCTGTACGCGTATCGGTGCCGTCCACTCCATCGTGTTTGGCGGCTTCTCTCCCGACGCCCTGCGCGACCGCATTCTGGACTCCGATTGTCAGGTGGTGATCACCGCGGATCAGTCGATGCGCGGCGGCAAGCGGGTGCCGCTGAAGGCCAACGCCGACAAGGCCATCGCTCAGTGCCCCAACGTCCACACCTGCATCGTGGTCAAGCGCGGAGGTGATCCTGTTGATTGGTCCGATGATCGCGATGTCTGGTACCACGAAGCCATGTCCGGCGCATCCAACGACTGCGCGGCGGAGGAGATGCAGGCGGATGATCCGCTGTTCATTCTCTACACCTCCGGTTCCACCGGCAAGCCCAAGGGCGTGCTCCACACCACCGGCGGTTATCTGCTGCAGGCGGCGATGACCCACAAACTGGTATTCGACTACAAGGACGGTGAAGTCTATTGGTGCACCGCCGATGTGGGCTGGGTCACCGGCCACACCTACATCGTCTATGGCCCGCTCACCAACGGCGCCATCAGTGTGATGTTCGAAGGCATCCCCACCTATCCCGATATCTCACGCTTCTGGCAGGTATGCGACAAGCACAATGTCGCCACGTTCTATACCGCGCCCACCGCGATTCGCTCATTGATGGGCGCAGGCGAGGAGCCGGTGAAAAAGACCAGCCGCAGCAGCCTGCGCCTGCTCGGCACCGTCGGTGAACCGATCAATCCGGAGGCCTGGGAGTGGTACTACCGGGTGGTCGGCGACGAGCGCTGTCCGATTGTCGATACCTGGTGGCAGACCGAAACCGGCGCCCATATGCTGACACCGCTGCCCGGCGCCACACCACTGAAACCCGGATCGGCGACCCGGCCCTTCTTCGGTGTGGAGCCGGTACTCCTCGATGACCAGGGTAACGAAATCGACGGCAACCCGGCCGAGGGCAATCTCGCCATCAAACGTCCATGGCCTTCGATGATGCGTACGGTCTACGGTGATCACAAGCGCTTCTTCGAGACCTACTTCGCCATGTACCCAGGCTACTACTTTACCGGTGACGGCGCCCGCCGCGACGAAGACGGCTACTACTGGATAACCGGGCGCGTGGATGATGTCTTGAATGTGTCAGGACACCGCCTGGGTACCGCGGAGATCGAATCCGCCCTGGTACTTCACGACCTGGTCGCCGAAGCGGCGGTTGTCGGTTATCCCCATGAACTGACCGGTCAGGGCATCTACGCCTACGTCACCCTGATGGCCGGTACCGAGGGCAGCGATGAGCTGAAGACCGACCTGGTTAAACTGGTACGCTCGGAGATCGGTCCGATTGCCAAGGTCAACCTGATCCAGTGGGCGCCCGGTCTGCCCAAGACCCGCTCCGGCAAGATCATGCGGCGTATTCTGCGCAAGATCGCCGCCAACGAGCTGGAAAACCTGGGTGATACCTCGACCCTGGCCGATCCAACGGTCGTCGACAACCTTATCGACAACCGGGAGAACAAGTAGCCTGTCGCCATTCGCCGGTCAGCAATGCTGGCCGGCGGATAGGGGCAGTCTATACAGGAAATGGCCCCCCATCGCCGGGCGAGTTAACGATGGGACGCCAAGAGAGGTTGATTGCCGTTGCTGTCAGACACCGGATATTGACCATCGGCGCAGAATAAATCGCTTTCGCATACAATAGATTTCATGAATCTCAAACTTCCCTCATTTTATAAACGCTTCCTGATCTTCTTCATTGTCATCGGCCCCATATTCTGGCTGGTATTCACGGAAGATGGACAACGTCGCACAGACATCGTACTGCTGACTCTGTGGGGAGAGGATGAGATCGGATTAAATCTGAAAGCGCTCCACAACCAGGTCAAAGAGGAGGACCTGAAACAGATTTTTCCCGATCTCTCCTGGACCTGCGAAGATGAAACAAGCAACTTCGGCAATCGACTGTGCGCCACCCGTATCGGCATATACAACGATATCCCCGCTCGCTACATCACCGTTTTTTTTCATGATCGCTGGCTCAACGGCGTTAAGATCGGCTATCGCGGCAACTATCACGAACTCCTGAAACAACAGCTTTTGCAGCAACTCGGTACGCCAGCCAACAGCGATTCACAGCTCCCTGTCATCGAGGGAATGGAGTCCGTACTTCACTGGGAGACTGAATCTGGAAACGTTATTCTCAAGGAAGCGCTGAATGAGGGAGAAGAGGCCGCACTTTTCTGGCTCTCCTTCGCGATGCTCTCCAGATGACTGGCTTTACGCTTAGAAACCGTAGTACGAGTCGTGCAGAAAACGCTTGAAATGGCACCTGATCTGTTTGGGGATCACACGCTCGGCTTGTAGGCGATGTTGATGAATCTCATCCGTTGTCTGTTGATCACTCAATAGCTGAGCCCGCTCGATCGCTTGATGCACATCCTTTTCCAAGGCAATCCCATTGCGGTGTTTTACAACACTGTATACCGCCATCACAGCAATCTGTTCTTCCAATCCCATTTCGCATTGATTGTCGAGAATCGACAACATCAGGGCGGTAACACAGTCAACCTGAAGCGGATCCAGGGTAATGGTATCGGCCCAAACAGCCGCCGGATGTGGTGCATCATATGCAACTATGGCATCTTCTACTAACACGGTATGAACACCTCTAACTAAGGTTCTTCAATCTATATGCTAGTTCGATCAGGGAGAAATACCCGGTAATTTTTCACAGCTGTTCAAATTTCACAAAATATCACGCTCCCAAGAATCCCATCCCTTGCCCATAGTCAGGCATGTAGAACTCACTCACCAATGCTGCGATTGTTGAGTTGAGGGATATTATTTGAGATCCAGGCTATGCCTCACCTCACCATGCTGATCGACGATATCGAGCCGGGAGTAATTGCCCTTGGCGATCTGCAGGTAGAGACAGGGATAGGTCAGCACCTGAATCTGCACCGAACCGGGCTTTGGCTGTAACCACTCCAAGGCAACGCTTGCCCTGTCGGAGGAGATCTCGAGATTGTCGGAAATCAGTCTAAGTCCATAACCACCGTTCGGTTTCTGCCCCATATTGACTCTGACTATCCAGAAGGATTCTGACGCAGGATCGGTTTCCGGGTGCTTCTGCCGTGAAGCGCCAATCCTTGTATTGTCCGCCTCTTTCGCAGAGGTATCGGATACCAGGTGTACGCCCGCACTCTGGTTGATACTGCATACATACCCCTTTTCCAGCACGCTAACCGATAAAGAAGTCATTGTATTACATCCGGATAGAGCCATTGCCAGCAGTCCCAGACAACCCCATTCAATTCTATTATTCAACTTCATCTTTTGCATCATCCCGGCACTCTCCAGTTTGGCATACAGTGGAAGCCAGCCATGGCCAGGCAGGCCATCCGCTTTTATCTTTCTGCATCGAGGCGCCGCAACAACAGCGAGCGGGCTCCACTCACGAGGGATTGCGCACTACTCGGAGACTGGTATTCGTAAGAGGTCGCGAAATCTCGGTCGGCGATATCACTGCTTGCAACCTCGATTATGCTGGGCTGCGAAACAGTGGCGTAGGCACCACACGATTCACCGGCATCGCAGATGATGCCATCCATGTCCATGTCGGAACCGGCAAAGATTATATAGTTGCCCGATGTCACATCGCTGAAACTGTAGCTGACACTCTCTCCCACCGCATCCACTTGGAATTGCTGTAATACTGCATTGGTTTCATTGTTCACCAAGAGCACATAGTGAATGCCTGCGTCCCCGCTAATCGTCGTGTCCAGGACCTGCATGATCACCTCCACCGTGGAGTTCGCAGTTCCGGCACTGATCTGGATGGATCCCGAATAGGTTCCGGCGGCCACCCCGGTGCGATCGACGACCGCGCTGTAACTGCCGTAACCCGAGCTGTCGACCTGGCTGGGCTGAAGACTCAGCCAGTCGATATTTTCCGTAATCTGAACGTCTCCAAGATCGCCGCCAATCTGTTCTATGAAGAGGGTAGCGGTCTGCAAACTGTGCGAGAAACTCAAGCTCTGCGGGTTGACACTCAGGGTGGGATCTACGGGAACGCCTCCACCACCCCGTTGCTGTGCCGCATCCACCGCCTTGAAGGCATCGATCAGGCCATGCCCAAAGAGATTGTCCCTTCCCGTGTCGCCAAGATCGTTGGTCAGCTCTCCTGCCGCCAGCAGGAGATCGAACTCCGCCGGTGTCATGGCGGGATATACCGCCTTCATCAACGCCGCCACGCCGGCAACATGGGGTGCCGCCATGGAGGTTCCATTGTAGAACACCAGCTGGTAGCTGATCGTATCGGTTGAGTCATCCGCACCCGCGCTCAAGATGCCATCGGGTCTTGAATCGCCATTGAGATCGACCCGTAGATCGCCCCCCGGAGCAGCCACATCGATCATACTGCCAAAGTTGGAATAGAAAGCAAGATCACGATTGATGTCCACCGCGCTCACCGATACCACACCTTCATAGGAGGCAGGATAGGAGGGTTGCGAGGTAGTCTCGTTCCCCGCCGCCGCGATGATGATCACCCCGGCGGCACGGGCCGCCGCCACCGCGTCCCGTGTTGTCTGGTTGTCGGCGCTGCCGCCAAGGCTCAGATTGATGATCTCGGCGGCTTGGTCGGGTAGCGTGCCGGACGCATTCGGCAGCCCGGCGGCGTAACGTATCCCCTCTGCCAGGTCGAGGCTGTTACCCCCATCCTTGCCCAGCACGCGGATAGGCATGATTCTGCTGTTCCAGGCAACACCGGCGGCACCCCGGGAGTCGTTGCTGCTCGCCGCCACGGTAGCGGCCACATGGGTGCCGTGAAAGGATGATGAGACCCCTTCCTGGACCGCATCCCCCTCGTCATTGGGATTGCTGTCGATACCGTCTCCGTCCCCGGCATTTTCCGGATCGGAGATAAAGTCGTAACCCTCTGTGAGCTGACCGAGCATTTCCGGGTGACTGAGGAGGACTCCGGTGTCGATAACCGCGACAATCACACTGTTGTCCCCGGTGGTGATATCCCAGGCCTGGGGCAGATTGATCTGCGGGTAGTGCCACTGCAGATTATAGTGGGTATCGTTTGGCGTCAGCGACGGACGCACGATATAGTTGGGCTCTGCATACGCCACATCACCCCGTTTTCGCAATGCCTTTACCGCATAGAGGGTTTCGAGTTTCCGCTGTTGCAGTTCACTCATTAGCCCATCGCGCTCCATGCGCATCGCCAGGGTTGATTCAGGCTCAATCAATCTCAGGCGCCGCACACCTTCGCTGTAGGATGCTGGGTCGAATTCGAACTGTTGCAACAGGGGGTCCTGCCCCCGCGCCTGCAGCGACAGGCTGTTGAAGCGGGCCAAGACCTCCTGCGGCAGGAACTCATCGGAGAGCCTGAGTGCTGCCGAGGGCGTCTCTGAGTCGGGGGTCAAGCCAACGGAAAGCAGATAGTTGGAAGCGCCAAAAAAGGCGAAGACATTGACATAGTACTGTCCATCCTGGGGAATGAGCAGTGACTCAAACTGGGTTTCCCCCACCGAGGCGTCAATCAGAACCCCATTGATATCGTAGAGAAGCAGATCCAGATCCGCTCCATTACTCTGATCCGCGATATTGAGCAACAGGGTCTGACCCGCCTGCATATCAATGAGAAAGTAGTCATCGGTATCTCCCGTGGAGAATGAGTTACCAGAGGCACCTTGCAAACGCTGGTTTACATAACCGCCGATATTGACGGGATTCGGCACCACCTGGGCCGACGTCCGGGGATGGTTGGGAATCGCAGTGGATTCCACATCGTTGACGTCACTATCGGTAACGACGAAGGAAGGGACGATCAATTTACCGCTGATGGTTACACCGACATCCTCATCACCTCCGCCACCCCCGCCACAGGCTGAAATGAGGGAAGCCACTATTAGGGAGAGGCCTGCTTTTGTCAGTTTTTCCAATCGAATCATGTTACCTGCTCCCACGATTTTCCATGCAGATCTTGATTAGACGGTAGAAGTTGTGATTGTAGATGAAGCCTTTTCCAATTCAAAGAAGGCTGTTCACTGTCCGCAGATCTACCGCATCTTTAGGAAACCAATGCTATCATTTTGACAGCGCTCGACAACGGCGCAGTCGCTTTAATCCTGTCAACAGGTTCAAACTGAAGCCATAATCAGATAGATTTTTCCCGATAACCTTACCTAAATTACAAAACAACAGCCTGGATCGGTTGAAGAAATGGGACGATACAAGCCACCTGCTCCAGCAAAATCCCCCTATATCACCCAAGCGGGTTATGAGCTGCTCGAAGAGGAGGAACAGACGCTTTGGGTCCGCCGACGCACAGTCACCCAGGCATTGGCCGCGGCGGCTGCAGAGGGCGATCGCTCCGAGAATGCAGAGTATATCTATCGCAAGAAGGAGCTGCGGGAGATCGACCGGCGTATCCGCTACCTGCAGAAACGACTGCCCGTTCTCAAGGTCGTGAAACAACCGCCAAGCAATCGACAACAGGTCTTTTTCTCCGCCTGGGTGGCATTGGAGGATGAGGAGGGAGCGGAACAGACCTATCGCATTGTCGGTCCGGACGAGATCGGTCAGCAAACCGATTACATCAGCCTCGACTCACCCCTTGCCCAGGCCCTGATGAGACGCGCGCTGGACGATCGGGTCGAAGTCGAGACACCCGCAGGAACAAAACAGTACTGGATTGTCGATATCCGCTATGAGTGATCTCGGTGGGTGAATTGACTGCCCCCCGCCGGTAACGATAAAGGCCGGGATAAGTTCACCAGACGAGCGGCGGCTCATCCATTTTCGCTACCTGCTCGCGCAGGGTCAGAATGTGTTCTTCCCAGAATGCCGTGGTATCGAACCATGGGAAGGCCATCGGAAATGCCGGATCGTACCAGCGTCGGGCAAGCCATCCCGCATAGTGAATTATTCTCATGGTACGCAACGCTTCCACCAGGTGCAGTTCCAAGGGATTGAAGTCGTAGAACTGGCAGTATCCCTCCAGCAGATCCGCCAGACGTTCGGTCATATAGCTGCGATCGCCGGAGAGAAACATCCACAGATCCTGGATCGCCGGGCCCATTCGGCAGTCATCGAAATCGACGATTTGCGGACCCTCGTCACGCCAGAGAATATTGCCGGGATGACAGTCACCGTGGAGGCGAATGATCTTTAGGGCACCGGCGTTGGCATAGCATGAGGCGATCCGGTCGTTCAGATCGGAGACCAAGGTCTCATAGGCCATCTCCAGGTGCGATGGGACAAATCCATGTTGTAGAAGGTAGTTGCTGGGCTGGTCGACAAAAGTTTCGCGGTCGATACCCGGCCGGTGTTCGAAGGAGGCGGTGGCGCCCAATAGATGGATCCTGGCTATAAAACGGCCCAATTGAACCAGATGCCCGGGATCATCAAGTTCCGGAGCGCGCCCGCCCCTGCTGGGGTAGAGGGAAAATCGGCAGCTGTCGTAGTGCAGCAGGGTATTTCCGTCGCTGTCAACAATGGGAGCGATAACCGGTATCTCCTGCTCCATCAGATCGATGGTGAATTGGTGTTCCTCCAGAATCGCCTTGTCGCTCCAGCGATTTGGACGATAGAACTTGGCTACCAGCGGCGGCCCTTCTTCCAGCCCTACTTGATAGACCCTGTTCTCGTAGCTGTTGAGCGCAAGTATCTGTCCACTGCAGCTGACCCCGGTGGATTCGACGGCATCGAGGAGCACATCGGGTGTCAGGGTGGCAAACGCCTGCTCATCTGCTTCCGGTTTCATAATAGGACTACTACTCATAGCGAACCTTTTGGCACTGATTAATTGACAGCCGAACTCCAGGTTTATTGCATCTCTTGTTAAAATTTAGGCTACCATTCACTGGTCAGTCAGCATAGAAACCTGAGGCGGTAGCGGACATCCCTGTCAAAACCGACCGTACAAAGGCATCCCAATCACTGTTGCGCAACAGAACAGGCGGTAAAATGGCTTCAGCAGAGGAAAGTATCAAAGCACCAAACGACAACTGGTTGCAACGCTGGAAAGATAATAACATCGGTTGGCACCATACAGAGTTCAACCAGCATTTGCTGAACTACTGGCATGCGCTCTTTTTACCCCAAGGTTCACTGATATTCGCACCCCTGTGCGGTAAAAGCAGGGACATGGCCTGGCTAGCCGAACAGGGGTATCGCATCCGTGGTATTGAGTTGAGCCCTTTGGCGGTTGAGGCGTTCTTCGATGAACTGAATCTTCAGCCTGAAGTCGAATCAGTCGGTGACTTCCAATACTGGCACACCGGGCCCTACGAAATCTATTGTGGCGACATCTTTGATATCGAGCAGCTAGACAACAGTGATATCGCCGCAGTCTACGATCGCGCCTCCCTGATTGCTCTCAATCCGCAACAACGCATTCAATATGTGCAGATGCTGCAACGGATTCTGCCTGACCGGACAAAGGTGCTGCTGATTACACTGGAGTATCCGCAGAACGAGATGGAAGGCCCTCCCTACAGCGTCTCAGGTGACGAAGTTGAGTCGCTGTTTGCCAAACGCTACTCCATCCAGCACCTGCATAGTCTTAATATTCTGCGAGATACCGGGCGTTACTGTGACAAAGACGTCAGTCAGATGCAGGAACATATCTACCTGTTGAAATAGCCATGACTCAAGGGAACCAGTTTTGGATCTCCAGCGTCACCGTCTGGCTATCATCGGACAACCAGACCTGATTATCCTGTATCGTGGCATGCAATGACATGGTGCGCTGAACGAGTGATTCGAGGTCGGTATCTCCGATCACTGACAACAGCGCCAGACTGAGATTGTTATAGCGCTGTATCTTGTTTCGATACTGTGACCACCATACCTCCGCACTTCGCCTTGTATAGAGATAGACGATGACCTGTTGTGCCAGACCGCAGGCACGTCGCAGTCGCTTCTCGTCCAACTGCCCCAATTCGATCCATAACAGCGTCTCGCCACTCATGTTTTTCAGCCAGAGTTCGGGTTCATTATCGCGACAGAGCCCTTTGGTGAATCTGAGTGCCTGATCTGCATTCAACGCAAACGCGATAAGGCGAATCATAAGCCGCTCGTTCGTCTCCGAGGGGTGACGCGCCAATGTCAGATGATAGGTATGGTAGTGACCCCTCTCCGTATCGGAAATCTGGATTTCAACCTTAAAAACAGTTGCCTTAAGAGCCAATAGCTGCTCTCCAATTGCGCCAGATGAGCACTCGCATATCTATGCCCGCTTGTCGAGAGGGATGAAATCACGACGGGGCGGACCCATGTAGACCTGCCGCGGACGACCGATTCTTTGCATCGGATCGCTCATCATCTCCATCCAATGGGAGACCCATCCCACCGTCCTGGCGATTGCAAACATCACAGTAAACATATTATTGGGGATATTCAATGCGCGATAGATGATGCCCGAGTAGAAATCCACATTGGGATAGAGCTTGCGTTCCAGGAAGTACTCATCCTTAAGCGCTATCTGTTCCAGTTCCAGCGCCAACTCAAACAATGGATTGTTGTTGTCGGCGAGCTCGTCAAGCACTCTTTTGCAGGTTTCCCGAAGAATATTTGCCCGTGGATCGTAGTGCTTATAGACACGGTGGCCAAATCCCATGAGGCGAAATGGATCCTTCTTGTCTTTCGCCTTGGCGATATATTTCTCGATATTGGAGACATCGCCGATCTCGGTCAGCATATCCAGCACAGCTTCATTGGCGCCACCATGTGCGGGCCCCCAGAGTGAAGCGATACCGGCTGCGATGCAGGCAAAGGGATTGGCCTGGGAGCTGCCGGCCAACCTGACAGTGGAAGTACTGGCATTCTGCTCATGATCGGCATGCAGGATGAACAGAAGATTCATCGCCTCTACCGCAATCGGATGGGGATGGTAGGGCTCACAGGGCGTTGCGAACATCATATGTAGCAGATTGGCGCAGTATGAGAGTTCGTTATCCGGGTAGGTGATAGGTTCGCCAACGCTGTGCTTATAGCTGGCGGCTGCAATTGTCGGTATTTTTGCAATCAGTCGATGGGCGGAAATCTCACGATGCCGAGGATTGTTGATATCCGTGGAGTCGTGATAAAAGGCCGAAAGTGAACCGACAACACCGACCATAATCGCCATCGGGTGGGCATCGTAGTGAAAGCCGCCAAAAAACTCCTTCAGGTTTTCATTAAGCATGGTGTGATGGGTGATGATGTCGTCAAACTCTAGGAGTTGGTTCTTGTTGGGCAGCTCTCCGTAGAGTAGTAGATAAGCCACCTCCAGGTAGTCCGCCTCCTTAGCTAGTTGCTCGATGGGGTATCCGCGATATTCGAGAATTCCTGCCTCGCCGTCGATATAGGTTATCCTGCTTTCACAGCTTGCGGTTGACATAAAGCCCGGATCATAGGTCAACAATCCCTGGTCCCGGTAGAGCTTCGTCACGTCTACCGCCAACGGGCCCTGGACAGGTTTTACGACATCAAGATCTATGCTTTCCTCTAACGCACCTTCTCGCATCAAATGATATTTTGCTGTCATTTTTATTCTCCCGGCAGGTTACAGGAACAACTCATCAAATTCCGCGGTATGGCTAATTACATACCTTTAGAAGGGATTACCACATTAGACAGGTGTTGGGTGTTGATGTTCTGTGGCTAACGCATGCAACGATTGTAGTAAAAATAGCGCAGATGGTTCACTCGTCAACTCGGCGCCGCAGCAACTTCTGTCTTCCATGCCTGGTCTTACTGTCGAGGCGACGCCGGTTCGAAGCCCTTGTCGGTCTGGTAGGTATGCGTTTTTTAGCTGACACCGCACCCCGTGTTAACAACTTTTGCAGCCTATGCAGGGCATCTTCGCGATTTCTTTCCTGATCCCGATAGCGCTGCGCCTTGATTACGATAATTCCATGCTTGTTTATTCGCCTATCATTCAGCATTAACAACTGATCGCGATAACGCTCTGGCAGTGACGAGTTATTGATATCAAACCGCAGATGCACGGCAGAGGCCACTTTATTCACATGCTGTCCACCCGCACCCTGGGAACGAATTGCGGTTATTTCTATCTCACTATCAGGGATCGAGACAGACTTTGTTATTTTTAACGCCATAACGCATTTGCCAGATAATTGACATCTTCCGTAAACAAAACCACGAGATTCCTGCAACAGCAGGCGCTTAACACATAAACCTGTCTGAGATGCGAGAAACCCCGGTGTGTTCCGATCAGCTGATATAGTTATATCATGCGTGGAGGTTTTCTCACTATACTCTAGGAAAGTTCTGATCGAAGCGCCACCAGGATCGAGGATCATAATGAAAGACTGCCGCCTATTTCCAACTCTGTTTGCCTTGCTTTTACTGCCTATTTCCGCGAACACCACGGCTGCCTCGGTGAATACAGAAAAGCACAGCATCGAATATGAAACTGTCGTTGAGGGACTCGCCAATCCCTGGGCCCTCGCCTTTCTGCCCGAGGGCGGCATGCTGATTACCGAGCGCGGCGGAAGCCTTAGGATGATCAATAGCAGCGGAGAACTGGAGTCCGAGCCTATCAAGGGGCTGCCTGCGATAAGCGAGCATCGCCAGGGCGGACTTCTCGATGTCATACTGCATCCCGACTTCAAGGAGAATCGCTGGGTCTACCTCTCCTATGCCGAGCGCAACGGGAGCAGCTATGGAACCACAGTCTCTCGAGGCAGATTGGTCGGCCGCAAGCTCGAGCAGCTGCAGACTGTTTTTCAAATGGGGCGAAAAACCTCAGCGGGACGTCACTTCGGTTCACGTCTTGTGTTTGACAGCGAGGGACACCTGTATATCACCTTGGGTGACCGTGGCGATCGCCCCAGGGCACAAGACCTAAATGATCACGCAGGATCCGTAATTCGCCTCTATGACGATGGCAGCATTCCCAAGCAAAATCCATTCTCTGGCAAAAACGGTCAGCTGGCCGAGATCTACAGCTATGGCCACAGGAATATACAGGGCGCGGCACTGCATCCGGTGAGCGGTAAGTTGTGGACCCATGAGCATGGTCCTCAAGGCGGGGACGAAATCAATATAACAAAGCCAGGTGCCAATTACGGCTGGCCGGTGATCACCTACGGGGTTAATTACGTCATTGGCACAAAAATCGGCGAAGGCACGCACAAGACCGGTATGGAGCAGCCTGTTCATGTATGGATTCCCTCAATTGCACCCTCGGGCATGACCTTCTATAACGGGGGTAAATTCAGCAACTGGAAGGGCAATCTATTCGTGGGTTCGCTCAAGTTTCAGCAACTCGTACGACTCGAGTTAAAGGGTGAGAGGATCACCCACGAAGAAAGGTTATTAAGCGGAAAACTGGGTAGGATCCGTGACGTAAGACAAGGGCCAGACGGCCTTATCTACCTGATTACAGATGAAGAAAATGGCAAACTCATTCGTTTAATTCCAACTAAATAAAAAAACTTAATTGTCGCTGCTGAACGATTCGAACTCGCAATTCAGGTGATGCAAATACCGGTCGTTACCGGCGGCGTCGCCACGATTTACTTGCCGCTAATGAGCGTTTCGGCATAGGCAAACAGGGACGGAGTTCCACCTGTGTGCCAAAACAGGACCCTGTCCTCGCTTGTTAACTTGCCTGTTCGGATCATATCCATCAGCCCTCCCATTGCCCTACCGGTATAAACCGGATCCAAGAGGATGCCTTCGTATCTTGCGGTAATTTCCAAAGCCTCTTTTTCGAGCTTGCCGACAACACCATATCCATCACCAACATAGTCCGCCGCGAGCAATATATCGTCGCTTTTAAATGTAACAGCCGAGCCGATGAAACCAGCCGTCCTGTCTGCCAAGTTGAGAATAAACTTGGCAAACGGGACTTCACCTGTATCCCCCTTATCGATATTTATACCAACCAGGGTGTAGGCTCTTTGTAAAAGTGCTCTGCCGAGCGTGAAACCTGCATGAGTACCACCGGAACTCGAGGCGAAAACAATATGTGAGAGCTGCGTTGTGTCGAGCTGTGTTTCCAGTTCTTGCAATGCACTGACAAATGCATAAGCTCCCAACTCGTTCGAACCGCCATAGGGGATAACATACGGTTTTTTACCCCGCGCCCTCAACAGTTCCAACATCTCGGGAATCGTCTCGCCTTTGCGTTTTGTTCCCGACCAATGGATCTGCGCACCCAAGAGATTATCGAGCAACAAGTTACCGTTGGCCGTTTTAGGCGGATCACCGCCAAGTATCAGGTGACACTCCAACTGCAGCAGCGCCGCCGCGGCGGCTGTTTGTCGGCAATGGTTCGATTGTACCGCACCCGCGGTGATAACCGTGTCACAGCCCTTGGCTATCGCGTCTTGAAGCAGGTATTCCAGTTTCCTTGTTTTGTTGCCGCCGAGAGCCAAGCCGGTCATATCATCACGCTTCATGAGGATATTCGGTCCGCCTAAAACCGAACTCAGCTTGGACAGTTTCACCACAGGCGTCGGAAAAAAACCGAGATTCACTTTCGGCAGGCACCTGTTATGCATGTGTGAACCGTCCTTCGCGAAACACGCTTGGGTGAGACGGGGTGGGTTAAGCTCGTTCTCCCACCCAGTGATGAAAATGCGGAGGTTGCATCAGCTATTTTTGACGCCAATTCCCCTTACCATCCTGATACCAATATCCCTTCGGTGCCTCTTCAACCCAAACCCGGGCAAATGTATCGCGTATATTTTTCTCCCACTGTGGCTGTCCGTTGGCACGGGCAATCTCGGCATAGAGTGCTTTACGGTCGCCGTTTTCGTCGGCCACCATCTTCTTGACCTTGTTTCGTTCACGCAGTGAAACCAGCTTCAGATCGCGAACAGCGACCATCCCGTTGTTGGTAAAGCCCAGGGCACCGGAGCGGTAGTGGGATGTCAATGCATTTTGCCTGCTCGACATAGCGGCGCGCAGCTTGCGTATTGCCGGTGAATCTATGTCGATATTGGGTTGTGCCGCCTGTGCCGGCGGGATCATGAACTCGACAACCCCGGCCAACGTATTCGTCAGCCTGGATTGGAGCACCTCCAGGGATGATTGTTTGTCATCCTCTTTCGATTCCTCCTTCGGCGCCGGTTTTCCTTGGCCTGGCGTTGCCTCCTCACCCAGCACATCACGTACTATGGTGCGTGCTGCCTCTTCCGCGGCAGCGGCGGGAAAATAGATGTTGATGGTTACACAGGCCACCAAGCCCAGTGCCATGAATGGAAAACCGAGAAAACGCTTCAGCATTGCACTATTCCTTGATAGATTGTCAGGCAGTTGGAAATAATCTCAATTAATTTTTGTGACTATAATTGACAGCGGCGAAAAGCACCACTACCTCATCTCCATCCCTTCGACACGGATGCTCTTCAGTCGTTCCAGCAGCGTCTTCCAGGCGACCTGCCTGTTTCTTGCAATAACGTCGATCCTTGGCAGTCCGGAGCCTTTGACAATATAGTAACCGCCATCCGCACGCGGCATCCCGTCCAGCTCCGCGACATTGCCATTCAATTCAGCCTGCAACTCTATTCGGTTGTAGCGAAACTCTTTGAAGATACCCAGAAAGGTGGTCGACAGCCCGCTGCCAACTCCATTTCCCAAAGCAGTCAGATTATCCACGGCGCGCTGGCTGATGCGATGGGGTATCCTATCCTGTTCCGGTGTATTGAAGCGTGCCTTGAAGGCAATGGGCTCCCAACTGGCGAGATGGAGACCCGCGATCTCCCCTTCGAGTCCTCCCGTGATATGCCCGAACGAGAAGGTCTGGGTAATCTGGGTGAGATCGAGTCCGGACAGCTGGAGGTCGGCAAACAGCTCCGGCACCCGGCCGAGGGGGTCCTCGATCACCAACTCGCCCACGCTAATCGTGCCGCCGAAGACGTCGACAACCAGTTCCCCATCCAACTCCAGCCGCTGCTGCTGGTAGTGAACCCTCGGTATCATACCCTGCAGCGTCCCCTCCATGGGGGGCCAATCAAAGGCCTCGGCAAGGGCCCGAAGGGAGATATCGCTGAATTGTGCGCTGGTGGTCCACTGAGGCAGATCACCGAGCAGACCTTCGGCACTGAGGTGATCGATGTACATGGTACCTTGCATCAACGGCAGAGCGATCGGCTCTTCCAACCTGACCTCGCCCCGCTGCGCATGGACACGTATCCCCAGCTTGCCGAAATCTATCCGGTAGAGTTGCCCGCCCTCGATGGTTATCTCTGACCTCTTGCTATGATCCTCTTGATTCCATGCCAGCCCTCCAGAAAGGCCATAGAGTGCAAACAGGCCACGCCTGTCATCAATATTTACATCCTCAAGCGAGACGTGCAGCCGCTGCAGCTCTCCTTTTTTTATGCTTACCTCGGTATCCACTACCCCGGAGGCCTCAACCTCATCCACCATGGATCCAATCAGCATAGGTTGCAGTATCACGCCATAGAGAGCGCCCAGATCGTTGCTGTGTATCCTCAACTCCGCCTCCACCAGTTCTCCGCTGGAGGTGTCGATCTCTGCCTGTCCTTGCGATTCCATCACGGTCGGTAACACTAACCTGGATTCAACAATCCTCACGCGATTGGCACCGGGCCTCCAATGCCCCCGAAGCTCCAGAAGCAGGGGTTCGTCAAGCACTTCGACAAAGATGGGATCCGCATAAAACTGCCCCTTTGAAAGCGACAGCCTTGTCTTTCCCGACCAGCCGGAGTCCTTTTGATCGGCATTGAGTTGCAGTCTGAACTCGCCCTCTTCGGCAACCCGCAATCCCTCAACATCGGCATAGGCAAAGTTTGTTACTTGAAGGGAGATATCAAGCGCTTCAGCCTGAGACATGAAGCCGCTTGCCTTTGCGCTCAGCTTTACAGCACCGGAAAAGTCCGAACCCTCCGGCAACCAGGCCGCGGTCAATCTCTTGGGCAGTGATTCGAGCCTGATCCGGTCGGCATACAGGGCGACATCCCAGCGACCTTCGATCAGCTCAAGTTCAACATTCAACTTACCATTCGCAACCTTGATTCCTTGAATATCTATCGATAGATGTTCACTGTCGAAAAACGTACCGCTGGCATCGAGCGCCTGCGGACCGTAGGGTGTATCGGCGATGTTCAGTCGCCCCTCGTCGCATCGATAGTATTGCTGATGCCGTTCTACGGGACAATCCAGACGAATACCGTTTAAGGTGCCCGGCAGGGCCTGGTGGTCCAAGGAATCGGCTGTCAGCCGGATACTCAGCCGATCCGCATTGATCAGTTTGAGATCAATCCTGACATTCTCCATGGACCATGCGGAAGCGCTCAATCTGTCCAGGGATAACCCCATATGCAGCTCCGCGGCAACGTGCAGCGGCATTGAGATCAACAGAACCAGCAGCGCAAACCCTGAGTTTAGTAAGTGATCTTTAGCCATTGAAATCGTGCTGCCTGGAGTAAACTCAATGTTAGACCCGATCTCCGATCTGTTTTATTAGACCGGTTAACCGTCATCGGGACAGAGATTGTCTGGAGATACAACATATGTTCACACCGAGAAACGTAGGCGTGGTGTTAATCCTCGTTTTCATTGTAAGTCTGGCATCATGGTCGAAGCTTCGCTTCGTCGATGAGGATGATCATGCCGAACAGCGCTGGCGCGTCGAAGATTATCCAGGTTTCTCAAAAAAGGGGCACGCGACATCAGCCCCTCAGATTGACGGCCAATCCGGTCGTTAGCGCAATCAGTCTACCTTGGCAGCCACACTTTTTGGCCTGGTCGGCGTCGACAACCTAACCAAGCAGCATCCAACAGCCGATTCGTCCTCCTTCCATTTATCGCTTTTTTCTATTTAATTCATCAATTTAGCAAGCAAGCAATAGTTTGATCTGATAGCCCCTAATAAAACAAATTATGTGCGTATATAATAATATGCTAATTTTCTCTTTCGAGGATTCTCATTCGCATGGAATACAGGTGCGCGACTTGCGCGCGAGTAAGGGGAAATGTCATGGCCAAAAGATCTCAAGCAACCAATAATTCCGCCTCTTCCAAGCCGGCTGATAATAGCAATAAGCAAGAAAACCTAGTCGAACTGGAGGGGATGCCGTCGGCTTCATCACTACCCAATGAACTCAATAACAAGATCGGTAAGATCGATGCCGACCTGGATGATCTCAGGAGCGAACTGAAAAAGACCAACCGCAGTGTTAAGACCAGCCTCACCCATCTGAGCGACAAGGGCAGTGATTTGACCTCGAAGGTCTCCGAAACCTACCAACAACTCGGTGCGCTGGACGATGCCTACAAATCCCTCACTGACAAGTCGACGACCATCAGTAAGGACATCAAGGCCATCTCCAAGCAGATAAACCAGGTCAGTGATAAATCAGATAACGACATAGGGCTGTTGAGCGATGGTTATCAGGCGTTGATTGCCCGCACCGATGAGTTGGCCAAGAAATCGAAACAGACCACACAGACCCTGAATAAGAGCATCAAGGATAATGCCAGCATGCTGCAGGAGCTCGAAAGCGCCCTGGTAGCGGAGATCGACAGCCTGGCGAAGAGCAGCCAGGAGCGGGATGAAAGCCTCGCCGACAAGAGTGAGGAGATCAGCAAGAACCTCAACCGGGCCGAAGAGGAGATAAAAACCAACCAGGCTCGCCTGCTGAAACTGCAGGAGGTGGATCAGGCGATCGAGAAGCGTGTAACCAACGTCGAAGCCACCGCAGTGGAACTGGGCAAAAAGAGCAGGGAGCTATCGAGGTCGACAACCGCCCTGAACAAGCAGACCACCCTCTTGTCCGATGCCATTGACGAGCTGCGGATCCGCACAGACGAGCACGATGATCAGATCAGCGACCTTCAGGATCGGGTCGAGAAGGGTGCCAGGGCCCTGGTGTCGCTGATCATGGTGGAGAAACGCCATTTTCGCATTCTTGGCGCTTCGCTGGCCCTGCTGCTTGTCGCGCTGCTTGCCTTTGTCGGCTATGAAAATGCCAAATGGAATTCCGAGTCGCAGATCAACACCGCCTTGCAGACCGATATAGACTCGACCGCCGATCATCTTACTGGGACGGATGCACAGCTCGTCGAGCTCAGCAAACAGACGATAGCGTCCGATCAGGCGACACAACAGGAGCTCTCCGACATCAACGATCGACTGGTCACTATCGGCGACCAGGTCGACACCCTCGATGGCCGGGTCACCAATATGCGCCCCCATCGTAAAATCGGCAGTGACAACGTGATCCATGGTTCCGCCTGGGTAGCCAGGCAACCGGCAGCCAACCACACCATACATCTGGCGACGGTGAGCGATAAACAGGAGCTCTACAAACTGGCGGAGCGCTACCACAGCCATCTCAAGGACGATCTCGCCTATCTGGAGGTGACGGTCAGAAACACGCAGAAATATGCGCTGATCTACGGCAACTATTCAGCCCAGGCTGATGCGGAGTCGGCCTTGAACAGGCTGCCGCCGATGATCGAGAGACATCGGCCGTCGCTCCACTCGATGCAGCAGGTCCAATCCTTTATCACGCAATAACAGGCTCAAGAGCCGCCCGGGGTGGGGAATATCGCGCACCGAAGCGTATATTCCCCACCCTGCCCCCTACACTACTGCGGATTGTCATTGCCCATGGTGTAACGCTCTCGTTAGTCTTGGCTATTTGGAGGATTGACCATGAGTCTGGATAGAGGGACAAGAATCTATGCGGCGGTCCTGGCCATCATCTGTCTCAGTCTGCTGCTTATATGGATGCTGAACCTGGACTTGCGGCTCGAGGAGATAGACGACATGATCGGCAGGGATAGCAAGATAGCCTCCTATCCCTACCCCTTCAGGGCGCTGGAAATTGAGGGAACCACCGCGGTGCTCTCCTCTCCCAGGTCGAACGCCATGCCCGCGGTGCGGTTTCTCGGCCTGATCAAACCGGGATTGATAAACCTCGACGAGCAGGATCCGGAGCTCCTCGCCGCCCAGAAAGAGTTGGCGGAAATTCAATCCAGGGTTCGTAAAGTGGTCCTCATGCGCAACGACATCGACCGCATCTCGTGGCGCCTGGACAAGGAGTGGTATGCCGAAAAAGGGATCTTGTTACAGTAAGATAACCTTGCCTTCCGTAACGCTCCTGTCACTTTCAGGCGACCCTCCGGACCCTGCTTGGATTGGCGCTGTCACCACGGCTCTCATTGCTTTGCAGATGGCAAAACAGTTAAGCGGTCATCCTGCTCCGCCTCCGCCCGATTGCGCATAAAGTCAGCCGTGCGGAAAAACGCCTGATCCAGCTCCGCCCTTAGCCTTTCATCCAGTCCCATCTCGGTCATCGCGCGACGCATGCAGGCGATCCATTGGTCTCTCTCATCGATGCCGATGCTGAAGGGAAGATGCCTGGCGCGCAACCGCGGATGCCCATATTTCCGTACGTAGAGATCGGGCCCGCCCAACCAGCCGGAGAGAAACAGAAACAGTTTTTCACGGGATATCTTCAGGCTCTTCGCGTGCAGGTCACGCAGCTTCTTGACCTCTTCCTCTTGATCCATCAAATCGTAGAACCTGTCGACCAATTCCCTGACCGCGGCTTCGCCGCCCATTCTTTCATAGGCTGTCTGCTGTTGATCCATCGATAGATACCCTGATTACAACTTTCACGACCATTATACCTGTAGTGAAAAAGGGATGTAGAGAGCCTGAGTACAGAACCATGCTGAATTCAACGGCCGGCTAACGGGTAAATTAGGATACTATTCATGTGGTAGTCCTCAAACAACCGAGGCTAAAATCCTAAACAGAAGCTGCGATGCATCTGGTTTTCGTCAGGGCAATAATATGACTGAAGAGACGTTTTTTTCGGAACAGCCAATCATCGGTGTCAGCGCCTGCCTGCTCGGTCATAATGTTCGTTACGATGGCGGGCACAAACGGGACAGCTTCATCGCAGAGATATTGGGCAGAGAGATGGAGTTCCTGCCTGTCTGCCCCGAAGCGGCTATCGGCCTCGGCGTTCCCCGGCCGATGATTCACCTGGTCGGCGATCCCCGGCAGCCGCGTCTGGTCGGTGTCCAGGATCCAACCATGGATGTTACCCGCAGGATGGAAGCCTATGCGGCAGACCAGGCCAGGCAGCTGAACGGGATCAGCGGCTACATTCTGAAAAAGAACTCACCCAGCTGCGGCATGGAGCGGGTTAAGGTCTATGCCGCCGAGAGCGGAGGCCATTGTGTGAGGAAGGGCACTGGCGCCTTCGCCCGCGTACTCATGGCGCAACGGCCCCTGCTCCCGGTGGAAGAGGAGGGTCGCTTGAACGATGCCGTGCTCAGGGAGAATTTCGTCAATCGTGTCTATGTCTATCAGCGTTGGCATAACCTGCACGCCGCCGGCCTGACACCCGCCAGGCTGATCGCCTTCCACACCGATCATAAATACCTTGTCATGGCCCACTCACAGGCTGCTTATCAGCGCCTTGGCAGACTCCTGTCGAACCTGTCGAAAAGCGATCTGGACAAGATTACGCATAGCTATATTCATGAGTTGATGCCTGCCTTGAAGCGGCGCGTGACACGCAAACGCCATGTCAATGTACTGCAGCACATCATGGGCTATCTGAAAAAACGCATCGGTAGCGATGACAAAAGGGAGTTGAGCGCCAACATCGAAGCCTATCGTCGGGGTGAAACACCCCTGGTCGTTCCGATCACGCTGTTCAGGCACTATTTCAGAATCCACCCGGACGAATATATGTCAAGGCAGATCTACCTCCAGCCCCATCCAGACTCGCTGGGATTGAGGAACGGCATCTGAGCGATCCCACAGGGATTTCCTCTATCCCGTCTAGCGATCCGTTTTTTCGTTTATCTCATGCACGAAGAGTCTTGAGTCGGCATCTCTCAGACGCCGGCATACCTCCCTGCCCAGGTTCATATAGATCAAGGTGTACTGCTCCGAGTCGGTTTTATAGAGCTCTCCGAGCTGTGCCGCCGTCACCCTGATGGCACAACTCTCATCCAGCGCCGCGACTTCCGCACTGCGCGGCTGGAAGTCCATCAACGCCATTTCGCCGAAGCAGTCGCCCTCGCTGAGTTCCCTCAGTTTATAGCGCTTGCCCTCCCAGTGCCTGTAGGCGGCAACCCGGCCGCGCTCGAGTATATAGATCGAATTGTCCAGGTCGCCTTCGCGGAAAAAAAAGCCATCCTTCGCCACCTCGACTATCTCGGCCTTGTTGAGTATCAGCTCCAGGGTTGCTTCATTCACAGCACCGAAAATCGGCATTCCTTGAAGCATACGCAGTCTGCTTTCCAGCATGTTCTAGCCTCTCGTTGTGACTGACTTGTCGATCTCTACTCAGATCGCGGCAGGTTGTTCTCTGTTTTCTCTTAGGATAGACGAGATATGTCCCATGGAATAAAGCCGGAAGGTTTAGATGACAATACAGTGGACAACCCGCTGGCCAACCGGGGTATGAGGCTATATCCTCGGAAGCTCCATGATAGGTCAACCACGGACTAATGCCGGACAACACGAACTGCGACTGCCGTGAATAACTCATTCGGTCTGATCATTATCGGTGATGAGCTCCTCCTGGGTGACCGGGAGGACAGGCACCTCGCCTATTTTCGCCAAATGCTGGGGCGCAGGGGCCATGACTTGCAACGCTGCTGGTTTCTGCCCGATGAGCGGAGCAGCCTCATCGAACATTTGCATTTTTCCATGACGGAGGCGTTACCCGTCTTCGTCTGCGGCGGTATCGGCGCCACCCCCGACGACTTGACCCGAGACTGCGCCGCCGCGGCTGCCGGGGTGCCGCTGCAGCCCCATCCTGAGGCGGTGGCATTGATCGAGGAGCGCTTTGGCGAAGCGGCCTACCCAACCCGCATCCAGATGGCGATGCTGCCGAGGGGCGCCGAAATCATCCCCAATCCCTACAACCGGATTCCCGGATTCTCCATCAATAGACACTACTTTCTACCGGGCTTTCCGGAGATGGCCTGGCCAATGGCCGAGTGGGTGGTCGAATGTTTCTACCCCTCGACCGAGGCGCAACTGACCGAACGTTCAGTGCAGGTCAGCGACACCCCCGAGAGCGAACTTGTCGGGATCATGGGGCTTCTCAAGGAGCGCTTCCCGGAGGTCAAGCCTTACAGTCTTCCCAGGCTTGGGGATAACGGCTATGTGGAACTGGGTATACGAGGCAGGGGGGATATCTCGATGGCATTCACAGCACTGCAAGAGGCCCTGCGGACACGCCAAATCCCCTTTCGCTGAAGTAAAATCCCGGAAAATTAATTCAGGCTTTTGTATTCGGATTGGAAACGGATGCTTCATCCGGGACGGGGCTGATTAGCCTTCGAATCATCCAACCTGAGCAGGGCTGCAACCACCTCTTCACTGTGCAGATCCGGATCCACCTTGCGAAAAATCGCTGCCACATTCCCATCGGGATCGATAACAAAAGTACGGCGCTTGGCGAACTTCAACGGACCCAGCTTGAAGAGTGATCCGTAGCTTGCCGCAACCTCTCCCGCCTCGTCCGCCAGCAGGGGGAAGGAGAGATGGAACCTGTCTGCGAATTTCAGATGGCTGGAGACAGTGTCAGTACTGATCCCCAGTAGTTCAACCCCCATTTCATGCAAACGACTCAGATCCTGTTGAAAGCTGCAGGCCTCCGCCCGGCAACCCGGAGTATCGTCTTTCGGGTAGAAGTAGAGCACCAGCCAACGACCCCGGTATTCGCTGAGTTCGTGGATTGTTCGGTTCTGATCCAGCAGCCTGAATTCGGGGGCCGGCTCCCCGATAGCGATCCGACACTCCCCGCGTGTGAATGGAAGCAACCCCGAAACAAGTGGAAACAGGGATGAATGACTGAACATGATCTCTCAATAATCCAAGGCCAATTACCGGACACCAGCCACAACGATATACCTTACTGTTTGAAAGGCCTATTCAACAACCTTGCAGATCACAGCTTGTGACTATTTTAGTAAATCAGTGTCCGAGACTACAGGCACGGGAGCATGAGATCCAGAGCCATCGTACTGGACGATGTACTTGAAGCAGTTTGTAACCTTTTTCTCACCCTGGAGAACCGAATCTCTATTACAATAAATCTATCACCCGGATCAAAACAGGGAGAAGCGACATGAAAGTGGCACTCTTGGGCGGCACGGGTTTCGTCGGTCACTATCTGACCGAGAAGTTGCTGCAACATGGACACACACCCAGGCTTCTGATCAGGAAGGGCTCTCCCCATGCACCCAATCACACCCCGCCCTTCGAAACGGTAAGCGGGGATATCGAGGATAATGACTCGCTGCGCCAACTGCTGAGCGGGGTCGATGCGGTCATCTACAATATCGGCATACTCAGGGAGTATCCGTCCCTGGGGATAACCTTCGAAAAGCTTCAGTACGAGGGTGCGGTCAAGACCGCCTCGATCGCCAAAGAGCTTGGGGTAAAGCGTTTCCTCCTGATGAGCGCCAATGGTGTGGAACTCGGTTTGACGCCGTATCAGAAAACCAAAGCGGCGGCCGAGAACCACCTCCTCGGCAGCGGCCTCGAGTGGACGGTTTTCCGTCCTTCCGTAATCTTCGGTAATCCCCATGGAAGGCTTGAGTTCGTCTCCATGCTGAAACGGGACATCATCGACTCCCCCCTGCCCGCGCCACTCTTCTACGAGGGCCTGCTGCCGACCAATCCCGGCGGATTCGAACTCTCTCCCGTGCATGTGGAGGATGTCGCCGAGTGCTTCGTCGCAGCACTCGACATGGCTGAGACCTTTACCGGGATCTATACCCTCGGCGGCCCGCGAAATCTGACCTGGAAAGAGATCCTCAAGACCATCGCCACTACCCTTGGAAGAGATAAACTGATGCTGCCGGTACCGGTGTTTGCACCCGCGACCGCTGCCGCCATCTTCGACCGCTTTCCATGGTTTCCCATCAGCCGCGACCAGATACGGATGCTGATAAGAGGCAACGTCTGCAGTGGCGAGAAGATCTTTAACCTATGCAAAATAGAAGCGCACCGTTTCGATGAAGAGACGCTGCGCTATATCGCCGCGGACAACCAGCAAGGCGTGGTCGACCCGAACTCAACAGTCTGAGGCCTAAGTACGGATTCGCCGTACCAATATCCTTGGTTGCGAAACGCCAGCGGCTGCGATCCGCCGCGAGGCTCACGTAGATCCCGGGTTTGGCCTCTCTCTGTTTGCAACTGCGGGATTGAAGAGTTTCAAGATCAGATACCCCGCCACGGCGGAGAGACCGGAACCCAGCAGAATCCCGATTCGATCGCCCATTATTATGGTGCTGTCGCCTCCCTGCTCGAAGGCCAGCGATGCGATGAAGAGACTCATGGTAAAGCCGATGCCGCAGAGCACCGTGGTTGCATAGAAGCCCGACCAACTGGCGCCGTTGGGCAGTTTGGCGAAGCCGAGGACGATGGCAAGACCGCAGAACAGCATGATGCCGACCTGCTTACCCAAAAAGAGGCCGGCGGTTATACCCAGGGGAATGGGTTCAAGTAGCGAATCAAGGCTCAGGCCCGAGAGTGAAACACCGGCGTTGGCAAAGGCGAATACCGGCACGATCAACAGCGCCACCCACTGGTGCAGGCCGTGTTCCACTTCGCGCAGCGGGGAGCGTTCGCTGTTTTTGGCATCCTTGAGGGGAATCGCGAAGCCGATAACCACCCCTGCCAAGGTGGCGTGAACGCCCGACTTCAGCACCGCAATCCAGAGAATCACGCCCACCACCACATAGGCCGACACCCGGGAGACGCGAAACAGGTTCAAACCGATCAAAACCGCAATCGCAACCAGGGCGATCACCAGACTGGTGACGGAAAGATCCGCGGTATAAAAGATAGCGATTATGACGATCGCCCCCAGGTCGTCAAATATCGCCAGGGCCATCAGGAAGACCCTCAGGGAGATGGGCACCCTTCTCCCCAGCAGCGATATTACCCCAAGGGCGAAGGCGATGTCGGTGGCGGCGGGAATCGCCCAGCCGTTGAGCGCAACCGGATCGCCCTGATTCAATGCGTAGTAGATGGCTGCCGGCACCAGCATGCCGCCGATGGCGCCGAGTCCGGGCAAGACGACCTGATCCAGGCTGGAGAGCTCGCCTTCCAGAATCTCCCGCTTGACCTCAAGACCGATCAACATGAAAAAGACCGCCATCAAGCCATCGTTGATCCAGAGCAACAGCGGCTTGGCCAAATGGAGTTCGCCGACGCGAATCTCAACGGGGGTGTCGAGCAGGGCATCGTAAAAGACGCTTAAAGGCGAATTCTCCAACGCCAACGCCAGCACGGCGGCAAATATCAGCAGAATGCCGCTAGCGGAGTCCTGGCGCATGAACTCCTGCAGCCACTTTGATATTTCGTTTGAATATTCTGTCTCTTTTTCCATTTATTCTGTTTCCCCGCTTCACGTACTCTAGGGCACATACTAGCAGACATCCAGGTCGGGATGACCTGGATGAGTTTTGAGTTATGAGTTTTGAGTGGATGAGTTCGCTTCGCTCACGGTTCTTTAACCCAATACTATTGCTACTGAAGGTAAGACGAGCGACCAGGGAAAGACAAGTGTGGCCACAACTCAAAACTCATAACTCATAACTTCAAAATTTCCCTGCCATGGCCGGGCTTAATGGATAAGCAGAAAAAACGGCTTGATGGAAATGCAACGCAAAAAAAGGGGTGCTTGGCAGCACCCCTAAGAAACCGGTAGAAACTACCGGCGGAGGATCATTCTGTTGGGCCTGTCAAGAACGCTCGTCCAGCCACTTGCCGATTGCCGGCGGCACCTGCTTCTGCGCCTTGCCGCTGACATAGATGCCGATATGGCCACCGGGGAAGGAGAGCTCGGTGTAATCCCTGGAGCCGGTCAGATCACGCAGCGCGCGGGATGCATCTGGGGGGACCAGATGGTCCTGCTCGGCATAGATATTGAGCACCGGGCAGGTGATGTTCTTGAGATCGATGGTCCGGCCGCCAATCTGCACACCGCCATTGAGGAAGCCGTTGTTCTGGTAAAAATCCTTGATGAACTGGCGGAACGTCTCGCCGGCCTGATCCGGGCTGTCGAAGATCCACTTTTCCATGCGCAGGAAATTCTTCAGCTTCTCCTCGTCCTCCAAGACATCAACCATGCTGAGGTATTTCTGCCCGGTCAGACTGAACGGCTTGAGGGAGAGAAAGGTCCAGTTGAGCAGTTCGCCCGGCACATTGCCGATGGTATCGATCATCATGTCGACATCGATGTCCTGCGCCCAGGCAGAGAGCATGTTGTCGGGTGTCTTGAAGTCGACCGGGGTGACCATGGTGACCAGGTTCTCTACCTTGTCGGGATGGAGCGAGGTATAGCAGAGACTGAAGGATCCACCCTGACAGATCCCCAGGATGTTAATCTTATCAAGCTTGTGGCGTTTGCGAACCACATCGACACAACGGTCCATGTAGCCATTGATATAGTCGTCCATGGTCAGCGAACGGTCGGCCTCGTCGGGATATCCCCAGTCGATCAGATAGACATCCTGCCCCGCCGCCAACAGGTTGGCCACGGTGGAACGGTTCTCCTGCAGATCGGTCATGTAGGGTCGATTGACCAGGGCGTAGACGATCAGCGTGGGGACTTTGTTCTGTACCACCTCGGCGGGCGCCTCATAGCGATAGAGCCGCAGCTTGTCTTCGGCATAGACCTCGACCTTGGGCGTTACACCGGTATCGATCTTCTCCGCATTCATCAGGTTTTGGCAGCCCTTGCCGAGCTTGCGGCTGTAATCGAGCATCTCTTCGGCGAGCTGGTCGGGGCGTAGATTAAATGGTTGCACGTCTGTTCTCCTCGGTTCCAAACGTCAATGGGATATATGTGTTCTCAATTACCGTTGAGCCCGGTACTCGGCTTAGGTTCAACCGCTTTTGGCTGCGGCCTTCTTCTTGCTGACCTTTTTCTTGGCCGGCTTTTTCGCGGCTGTTGAGGCCTGGCTCGACTTGCTCTTCTCGGGTACTGGCTTGCGCAGCTCCATGATCTGCTCTTTCAGCAGCTCCACTTCAGCCTTCAATGCCTTGTACTCGCGGCGCGAATCCTGAAGCCGATCCTGCAGCGTGCGCAGTTCGCGGCGGGTCGGCATGTTGAGGCCGCCAAGGCTCTCATCGACCAGATGGCTCAGCTTCTGCTTGACCGCCATCAGCGCATTGACCAATTTGCCGTGAATCTTCGCATACTCGGGGGTCATCACCTGCTCGCCGTAGACCTCCTCACTGCTGCTGACCCAGAGGTCGTAGAGACCGCGAGCGGAATCGATCTGTTTGCCCTCCTCAACCAGGCCCTGGACCTTCTCACGCAGCCGGTTGGCCGAGAGCAGGCCGAGGTTGGAAAAGAAGCGCATGTAATCTGCCAGGGCGCGCTGATAGACCACTACCCGTCGCATCAGTTTCTTGTACTGGCCCTCCTCCTCACGCATGTATCCGAGGCCGGGAGCGCTGAGAAAGCGCTCCATGCCATCGTTATGGGGCATGTTGCGCAGCAGATCGCCAGGCACCAGGGAGAGTGAAGAGACCATCCGTTGCCAGTTGTCAAAGGGCATCTCCCAGAAAGCCATCATCTTGTGCAGGGCATCGTCGCCGGCGTTTTCCGCACCGCTGAAGACATTCTCCAGGTTGCCCGAGAACATCTGCTGCAGGTCGTTGATGGTGCGATTGGCCGCATCCAACCAGTTTTGACTCTCCCCTGCATTCTGGTAGTAGCTCTCGGCCATGCGGAAGAAACCCCTGCTCTGCTCCATCATCTTGTTCATGAAGTCCTGGTTGAAATCGGTGGTACCGGGGGCAACACCCTGCCACCAGTGCTCCATCGCACTCTCCAGGGGCGATTTGGCAGGTTTCTCCAGACCCATGGCCTTGCGGCTCATATCGGTCCAGTTCTCCCAGTACTTCTGCTGGGTCTTCATCCAGTCCTCGTTCCAGAATGTTGAATCACTCATTGGGTATGGTCCTGTTGTGGTATCGATTGCTATGCTTAATCAGCCCGGCAAAATCCCGAACATCCCGCTCTCACAAACGAGGGGTTTGCAAAGGCCCGTCGATGCTGTCTTTTTATTAAGCTAGCAATAAAATTTGTGCGCTGCAACATTTTTTGCTAAAACATGCATCGAGCCGCACGAGAAAGCCCTGACAACCCGGCACCACAGGTTGTATACGCGGATCACGAAAAGAGCAGAAACAACCATCCAACCATCAAACAAGTGAGGATTTCAGATCGTGAGTGAGAACATCGTCATCGTTGCTGCCGTGCGCAGCGCCATTGGTACTTTTGGAGGCAGCCTGGCGGGCATTCCCGCTCATGAACTGGGTGCAAAGGTGATTGCCGGCCTGCTGCAGCAGACAGGTGTCAAGCCGGAGCAGGTGGACGAGGTGATCCTCGGCCAGGTGCTCACCGCGGGTAGCGGGCAGAATCCGGCACGACAGGCCAGCCTCGCCGCCGGCCTGCCGGTGGAGACACCGGCCATGACCATCAACAAGGTCTGCGGCAGCGGCCTCAAGGCGGTCCATCTGGCGATGCAGGCGGTGGCCTGCGGCGACGCTGAGATCGTCATCGCCGGTGGCCAGGAGAACATGAGCCGCTCCCCCCACGTACTGCCCAACTCCCGCAACGGCTCCAAGATGGGCGACTGGAAGATGGTCGACACCATGATCGTCGACGGCCTCTGGGACGCCTTCAACAACTACCACATGGGCACCACCGCTGAAAACATCGCCGGAAAATTCGGTTTCAGCCGCGAGGAGCAGGACGCCTTCGCCGCCGACTCCCAACAGAAGGCCGAGGCCGCCCTCAATGCCAACAGCTTCGCCGATGAGATCATTCCCATCGAGATCCCACAGCGCAAGGGTGACCCCGTCGTCTTCGACCGCGATGAGTTCCCCCGCCCCGGCACCACCGCCGAGAAGCTGGGTAAACTGCGTCCCGCCTTCTCCAAGGAGGGTACGGTGACCGCCGGCAACGCCTCCGGCATCAACGACGGCGCCGCAGTGGTACTGGTAATGTCCGAGAGCAAGGCACAGGCATTGGGCCTTACACCCATGGCCAAGATCGTCGCCTTCTCCTCCGCCGGCGTCGATCCCGCGATCATGGGCACCGGCCCCATCCCCGCCTCCTCCAAGTGTCTGGAGAGGGCCGGCTGGTCGGTGGATGATCTCGATCGTATCGAGGCCAACGAGGCGTTTGCCGCCCAGGCCATGTGCGTCAACAAGGAGATGGGCTGGGATATGTCGAAGGTCAACGTCCACGGCGGCGCCATCGCCCTGGGTCATCCTATCGGCGCCTCCGGCTGCCGGGTATTGGTGACCCTGCTCCACGAGATGCAGCACAGCGGTGCCCAGAAGGGCCTGGCAACCCTCTGCATCGGCGGCGGCCAGGGTGTCGCCATGGCGGTGGAGAAGGTCTGATCCAAGTCGGTCCGACGGAATGCGAATTTCTCCATCCCAGGGTCTTGATACAACGATGTAACGGTGCGGCGACCCGCAGCCTACGGTTCCGATCACTGTAGGGTGCGGGTCGCCGCACCGATTTCACCAAGATGCAAACTCCTCATCAGGCCGTTTCCCAAACCAATCCGTTTCTGTTAGCAACCCGATTTAGGGTAAACTGGCCGGCAGTCCCACAGAAACCAAGACAGATCCCATGTCCGAGCGCATCATCAAGAAGTACCCGAACCGCCGGCTCTACGACACCGAAGAGAGCAAATACATCACCCTCACCCAGCTGCGCCAGCTGATCATACGCGGTGCCGCAATCAAGGTGATCGACTCCACCACGGAAGAGGATATCACCCGTACTATCCTGTTGCAGATCATCCTCGAGTCGGAGTCGGGTGGTGAACCCCTGTTCACCGCCAATATGCTTTCGCAGATCATCCGTTTCTATGGCGGCACACTCCAAGGCATCTTCGGACACTATCTGGAGCAGAGTCTCAGCCTCTTCACCCAGCAGCAGGAGCAGTTCCGTCAAAACATGGGTGAGGACCCTTTCAGCGCCATGACCAATATGGCCCAACAGAACATGAAAATGTGGACGGATCTGCAAAAAAGCTTCTTCAGCGCGGCGGGAATCAAAACCGGCAAGAGCGACGAGAGTTAGATCTCAGCACCCGACATTCGTCTATAAGATATATCTATCACACTGTTTTTACTTAATATTATCCAGTTCAATCCAGATTCCAACCAGATTGCGGCTCATCGCCAGCAGAGCTGAATCCATCTTTTTGTGCGATGCACAAATTCTTCTTGACAACTCGCCCAGGACGTCCTATGCTGCAACGCAACAATGTTGCATTGCACAATCAACTCTCAAGGAGCACACGACCATGACCAAGGCGAAAGAAAACATCGAGATGATCAGCGAGATCAACAGCAAGGGCTACGACAGTTTCCGTCAGCTCTCCGACATCACCCTGAAGGCCTGGAACACCGCTGTAGACAAGCAGATCGCGGCCTACACCAGCCTGATGAACTCCAGCATGGAGCAGATCAAGCTGGTTTCCGAAGCGAAGGACTACCATGAGGTGGTTCGCGGCCAGATGGATCTGACCCGTAAAATTGGCGAAGAGATGGTAACCAACACCCGTGACGCGGTCGAACTGAGCCAGAAAACCGGTGAAGAGGTTCGCGCCTGGTTCGAAAGCAGCCTCTCTTCCGTCAACGAGCAGGTCACCAAGGCTGTAGAAAAGGCTGCCTAATATCAGTCTGTTTGGGGTGAACAACCGGCGGATTTACCGCCGGTTTCCCCATAACTCAATCCTGTCAGCCATCCCCTCTCCAAGGATGACCGACAGGATTGAATTATGCGATATCTGGAGGAATGTTTAAGCATGTGTTGTAAAGATAGAGTCGCTGTCGTAACCGGTGGTATGGGTGGAATTGGAACTGCGGTCTGTTTGCGCCTTGCCAAAGAGGGCGCCAAAGTGGTCGCCACCTGCCATCCCTCGGAAACCGACCGAATCGATACCTGGGTTGGTGATATGAAAACCATGGGGGCCGAGGCCGCGGTTATCGCCGGTGATGTCTCCACCGCGGAAGGCGGTGAGGTCCTGATGGGCCAGATCGTCGAAAAGTTCGGTGAAGTGGACATTCTGGTCAACTGCGCGGGCATCACCCGCGATAGCACCATGAAGAAGATGAGTGTGGATCAGTGGGATGCCGTGATCGACACCAACCTGAGCAGCGCCTTCTATGTCACCAGCCCGGTCTGGAACAGCATGGTCGAACGCGGTTTCGGCCGTGTCATCAACATCTCCTCCGTCAACGGTCAACGGGGTCAATTCGGTCAGGCCAACTACTCCGCGGCAAAGGCCGGCCTGCATGGCTTCACCATGGCACTGGCTTATGAAGGTGCCGCGAAGGGTGTGACCATCAATACCGTCTCCCCCGGCTATATCGAGACAGCGATGACCGCTGCGATGCGCGACGACGTTCGCGACGCCATTGTCAGCGGCATACCCATGCGCCGTATGGGTCAGCCCGAGGAGATCGCCCACGCTGTCGCCTTTCTCGCCGACGAGGCCAGCACCTATATCACCGGCGCCAATCTACCGGTCAACGGCGGCCTGTTTATTCATTAACCCTATCACTTCTCCCTCAAAAGTGATCGTTTATGCCCGGC
The DNA here is from genome assembly GCA_003094535.1 of gamma proteobacterium symbiont of Ctena orbiculata. Lineage (GTDB taxonomy): Bacteria > Pseudomonadota > Gammaproteobacteria > Chromatiales > Chromatiaceae > Thiodiazotropha. The sequence continues at coordinate 52,029 of NATV01000122.1, forward strand.
ATCCCCTGCCGGGTTTTTTTTGGCTGCGCATGTCGATCTCTGATCGGTTCAGGCGCGCCTGGAGATCCAATCCCAGGCGGGATGGCTTTGAATTCAATCGATAGGGTAGCTGCAGATACGCCGTCACTCTCTGCGGACAATTCCTTTTATGGAATCCCACACCGGCGGTCATTTGACACAATCTAAGGGAGTGGCTGGGTGAAGGCTACTCAGCAGGATATATCGTATGGATCAGCATCAGACGGGTCCGGCCAAGCCGGATCTTCAGGCCATATCGCTCTTTGTTCTCTCTCGCATCGCATTTTCCTGCTCCGTTCTCAACTATCCTTACTTAATATCCTGCAATAAGGTTGCCAACATTGGCTAATTCATTGATTTACGGTCAGGTCACACAGGATTTACAAAATCCAGTCACGTCAATGTAAAAAAAATCGACGGCTGTAACGTCAAAAAAAAAGTGACTTTCGGTAATATTCAACAACACTCTTCTATCTTCTTGATTACTATGCAGCCTGATTCAGTTTTCCGATGTCAAACAAATCGACACTGAAAATGGCTGTAAATTATTGGAATACAAAATAAAGCAACTGAAGACTCATTGAACGATCATGCAGAAATTTTTATTTGGACTGGCCATCGCCGCACTCCTGCTCGGCCTGGTCTGGCCATGGATAGGTAAACTGCCCATCGGTCGGCTGCCGGGTGATATCGTGGTGGAGTGGGAGAATTTCCGCTTCTACCTGCCGATTACCAGCATGCTGCTGGCGAGTTTCTTGATCTCCGTGATTCTGTGGCTGTTTCGCCGCTGAGCTACTCACATGAACTGAAATAGTCGGATTCGTCGGCCATCGCATCACGGCATTGAGCGCTTGCGTAGGTGAAGCCCGCAGGTACACTGTGCATCTCCTGTTGTTCCATCGAGATGAGTTGGCGCGCGGCGTTGCAGGCCTCTCTGGTGGCGCATTGATTTTCCCTGCCGCAAACCTTTTTGCTCAGTTTTTCGCAAGGTGTCAACCGCCCCTGCAGACGTTTTGTGCAGGGCTTGAAATAGGTCTCGTTGCCCAATGCCTCGAGACAGTGAGTCGAGCTTTCAAGAATATCGCCAGACCAGCTGCTGCTGAGCTCGCTCCGCTCCATTGCCAGCAGTTGACGGGCAGGGTCGCAGGCGGGATTGGCGTCACACTCATTGTGCATTCCGCACACCTTTCTCACCAGCTGCATGCACGCGGCGTTGAGGCGATCTCGTTCCTGCTCCCGCTGTGCCTCCAGCACCACGCGGTCTTTTACAACGACCCCGTCACGCACAATGATTACCGCCCCGTTTTCGAGTTTGTGCACGCCATCCCACAACGGCGTTGTCTCTCCCTCCGCGCTGCGGATCACCTTGTTGGTATTGGGATCGATGGTGATACGGCTGCCATCCTGCAGTTGGCCCTGCCAGGAGGAGTCGGCAAGTGCCATCAGGGGCAGGATTAACAAAACGATGTTTATGTGGCGCAACAGCATGCTACTTACCCTGGGAAACACAACTGGTTCAACAGCAGAATATCATAAATTCATAAGGAACCTCTGACTAAGTCAACAGTCCTTGCGGCACAGGGATGTGACGCCATTTTCGATTGCTCCCTCCCTATCCCCGTCTCCAAGTATGATAGCGCTCAACCCATGACAGAACTGTTTCAGGGGCATGGGCACGCTTCCAGACACCCGCAGCATATTTGTTGGCCTCGAAGAGTGTCGGATAGATATGGATCGTGCCGAGTATCTTGTTCAAACCGAAACCATGTTTCATCGCAGCGGTGAATTCACCGATCAGTTCCCCTGCGTTCTCGCCCACGATGGTGGCGCCCAGGACACGGTCCTTGCCCGGGGGCGTAAGCACTTTTACCATGCCGTGGGCCTCGCCCTCCGCGATCGCCCGATCCAGTTCAGCGAGATCGAATTTCGTCACCTCATAGTCAATGCCCTGTTCTGCGGCCTCCAGCTCATTGAGCCCCACACGTGCTACTTCAGGGTCGGTGAAGGTCGCAAACGGAACCACCGAGTAGTCCACCCTGAATCGACGAAACACACCGAACAGGCTGTTCACCGCCGCATACCAGGCCTGGTGACCGGCCGTGTGGGTGAACTGGTAGGGGCCGGCCACATCGCCGCAGGCATAGATGGTGGGGATGGACGACTGCAGATACTCATCTGTCTCAATGGTTCCGTTTGGATTGAGCGCGACATTCAAATCCTCCAGGCCGAACCCGCTGCTGTTCGCCTTGCGACCCACCGCAACCAGGACCTGATCGAAAGCCACCTCTGTCTGCTCCCCCTGGTATTCGCAGATCAACAGGTTTGATTTCTCCCCCTTGGTAAACTCCACGGCCTTGTGCCCGAGCATCAGGTTAATCCCCTCCTCCTTGAAACGCCGGGCCACCAGATCCGCAACATCCTCATCTTCACGGATCATCAGCCTGGGCATCATCTCGACAATAGAAACCCGGCTGCCGAAGCGGGCAAACGCCTGGGCCAACTCACAACCGATGGGACCGCCGCCCAATACCAACAGGCGTTCCGGCAGTTCCCGCAGCTGCCACAGATTATCCGAGGTCAGGTAGTCGATCTGATCGATTCCGGCTATCGGTGGCACGAAGGGGCTGGCACCGGTGGCAACGATGATATGGGGCGTACGCAGTTCAACACCGTTCACCTCAACGCTGTAGGGGGAGGTGATCCTTGCCTCGCCTTCGATCACATCCACGCCCAAGTCCGTATAGCGTTCCACGGAGTCATGGGGTTCAACCTCTGTGACCACCCGCTGCACCCGCTCCATGATATTGCGGAAGCTGTATTTAACGTCGATGGCGTCAAAGCCCCACTCCTCAGCCCGACGGCTCTGGCCGAGGATACGCGCACTGCGGATCAACGCCTTGGAGGGCACGCAACCGGTATTCAGGCAGTCACCTCCCATCTTATGTTTCTCGATCAGGGTCACTTCCGACTTCACCGCCGCAGCGATATAGGCGGAAACCAGTCCCGCGGAACCGCCGCCGATAACCACCAGGTTGCGATCGAATGAGTCTGGACGCTCCCAATCCTTCAAGGCCTTCTGCTGCTTCAGCAGTGAGACAACCCGCTTCGCCAGCAGGGGAAAGATACCCAGCAGGACGAAGGAACCGATCAATCCTGGGGAGAGAATCCCCGAAGCTGACTCGAGGGTGGCAAGCTGGGTACCCGCATTCACGTAGACCAGTGTCCCCGCCAACATGCCGACCTGGCTGACCCAGTAGTAGGTCCAGGTACGGATGGGGGTCAATCCCATCAACAGGTTGATAATGAAGAAGGGAAATATGGGTACCAGCCGCAGGGTAAAAAGATAGAAAGCACCATCCTTGCGCATGCCCTCGTTAATCGCTTTCAGGCGGTCGCCATAACGATCCTGCACCATATCCCTGAGCAGAAAACGCGCGATCAGAAAGGCCAGGGTGGCACCGATGGTTGAGGCGAAGGATACCAGCACAAATCCCCAGATCAGTCCGAAGACCGCACCGATAGCCAAGGTCATGACTGCGGCACCGGGGAGAGAGAGCGCAGTCACCGCCACATAGACAACAAAGAATACCAGCGTGGCCAGTACCGGATGTGAGTCTTTCCATGTGATGATGCCATCTCGTTGGGCCTTGAAGTAGTCGAGGGTGAGGACCTTGTCCAGATCAAACAGAAAAAAGATGAACACCAGCAGTGCCACCACGAGCAGGACGATCAGTTTACGGGAATTCATAGATTTCTACCTTAGTGTGCATTTTTTTATTGATCTACGCACAATCCTAGCAGATGGATGCAAAGCGGTGCTTAGCGGAAAATAAATACTCCCCTAACGAACAGTGCCATGAAAAGCGTGAACCCAAGGTTTAGTTTGACCGCTACAGGGAAATTACTCGTTCAGGCCAGGAGCCCAAGTTAGACTGAACAATGAATCAATCCGAGCTTCCCGATTGAAGTGAAACTGGTTGTTTCAGGACCTCTCTCAGCGGCGCCACCTCTTCCAATACAGCGCTTTTATCCGCCAGATCCTTATATGACCCATGAAGCGCTTCACCGTTGTCAGGAGTATCCGCCAAGGTGATTCCGAGATGTGATTTCAGTTTGTTGATACCCACGAGAAGGCGATATTGTGCGAGTTGATGATCATACCAGGTTTTTGTTTGTTCCCTCTTTGCCTCATACAACTCGTTCTCGGTATCGAGTAAATCGAGCAGCGATCGCTTGCGCAGATTAAACTGCTTGGCATAGGCATCGCGGGTTTTTTCACTGGCGAGAACATGCTCCTGCTGATATCGCAGTTGCTTTTGCGTGACATCATAGGCCGCCCATGACAATCTAATGCTCTCCACAACCTGTCGATAAGTGTTGTTGCGGATCTCTTTGGCCTCATTGACCAAATGGGCGTTCTGCAGATTACGCGACCGATCTTTGCCGCCGGCAAAAAGATTGTAACGCAGCCGCAGCATCGCGGTGAGGTCATCATCACGCCCTTCCACGCCATCGAGATCGTCGCCATACCTGGCCCCAAGCTCAAGGTCCAAACGTGGATAGAGGGCACTTTTGGATGCCTTGTACTGTGCCAAGGCGGCCATCACATCGGCATTCGCGGACCTCAATGTCGGGTGATTTTCAAGTGCCAGCCGTATGGCCTCATCCTGGGTTTTCGGCAGCACGCCGTCTACCGCCTCTATGGATTCAAGGGACCGAGGAAGCAGTCCTACCACACGAAGAAAGTTAGTCTCGGCGTCCTTGAGATTCACCTCGTCCGATAGCATATTCGCAGAGGCGGAGGCGCGGCGACCTGTTATCTGAGCCAGGTCGGAGGTTCTACCCACACCGGAGTTGCTTCGCAGCTCAACCTGATCATAGATCCTCGCGTGGGCTTTCAGATTTTCAGACGACAGCGCCATCAGTTCCCGATGTAGAAGGACCTTTATATAGCTATCTACTGCCTTGAGCCCGAGTTGCTCACTGGTACCCTCAAGCACTCTTCTCTGTGCAGCCACCCTGGCATTTTGACGTTCCACCTCGCTTTCGGTGGCAAATCCATCAAACAGCATTTGACTCAGGGTCAGGCTGGCTTCTTTGCGTGTCAGGGAGCGATGGTCGTCACCACTGGCCCGTGTCGTATTATTGTCAGTTCTCTCATAACCCGCTGCCGCATTCAGGTCGATAGAGGGCATATAGCCTGACTTTGCCTGATCCAACTCTTCAAGCCTGGATAGATGTTGATTGGACTCGACCAGGACCTCCGGATTGGTTTTTATCGCGTGCTCCACTGCCGCACGCAGACTCAAAGCGTTTGCATGACTGAAAAATAAGAGAAACAGAACCGTTAAACCAGACTTTACTAACAAATTGCCAACCATTGGGTACCTTAAAACTAAAACTACTTTTTGATTATTGTGAACCAGTTATCATTCGTTATCGGCATATACACACCTAACTTAAACGCCGCAAACAGGCGACCAAAAAATCGTCATGGCCTAGTCCGGGAAACCCCTTCCTCCGGCAACAACATGCAGGGCGATTCGCTAACCCGACACCTAACCCAGGTCACCACAACAGGGATCGGATTATAATTTTTTTCCTAAGAATACAACCAGTTACAAAAATCATAATATTTACACACACACCATATCGATAATCAAGACTCCTGCTGTAAATCTATGTGAATTCTGCTTTACACGATCATCTGCCGCCATCCCATAAAAAAGGGCCCCGTTCGGGGCCCTAATCTAGACTCATTCCGTTTTCTGGATTCTGATCAGGCGATCGTCACATTCACCTGATCCTCAATCAGCAGGGTGACACTGTCATCCGCATTGAGATACTCGGTGAATGTATGGCCATTTTGGGTGACCGTATTTCCGGACGCATGCCAATCGTTTGTCAGTTCCACACTGTCTGAATTGTCACCCAGAATCTCCAGCAAATTATCGGTATCGGTCATCGTTAGCACATCGGCGACACTCAGATTCAGGATATCGTGATCACCGACCGTAAGATCGATCCGCTCTATGTTGCTGATATTGGATATACTGCTGAAATCAAGGTCATCGTTATCAGCCGCGATGAGGGTATCGAAGCCAGAATTACCGGTAAGCAGCGTATCAGCCGGGTCGAATATGAGGGTATCATTTCCACCGCCTCCCCTCAGCTGATCACTCCCATCACCACCATCCAGTAAGTCATCACCCCCTCTCCCCCTCAAGGTGTCATCGCCCTCATAACCGGCAAGATATTCATCTGCACTACTGCCTCTCAGGACATCAGCGACCGCCGATCCATCGATACTCTGGTAACCACCGATCGATATCGTCAATGTGGCACTGGAGACATCGCCATCTTCATCCGTGATCGAATAACTGAAGGTATCCGTGATCGTTTCCCCGGGAGCCAAACCATCTTTGGTCTCCCGATTCAACTGGAAGGAATAGTCACCATTAGCATTTACCGTCAAATCGCCATACGGGCTTGAGGTGTCTCCCCAGACGACGTTAGTCACAGATCCATCTCCACCTGTGGTGTTTGAGACATTACCTGCCACCACGGGAAGAGGATCTGTGGACAGGATGCTGCCCATGATTTCAAATGGATTCACTGCCTGCTCGTCCGTGCGGATGGTCGATACGATCTGTCCATTGGTATCCCTGAAACCATCCACCCTGACCTCATATTCCTGACCGCCGATGGAAATCGTCACTGCCTGTGTGGGCAGCGTTATGATATCTCTTGGATCAGCGCCGTCATTGGGTGTCTCGTTATGATCCATCAAGACGTCGAACTGGACGGTGGTGGGAATACCATTGACCACCACATCCATTTCAATGGTAAGAGTGACCTGGTCCAGAGTCGATGACCCACTGTAGATGGGGAAGTTGTTGTGAGAGAAATCCGCCAGCTTGAAAGACTCCCCAATCTGCACGCTCTGACCAGACCCCGTATAGGTTGAGTTGTCAACCAAGGTATAGCCTGATTGCGACCCACCACTAGGCACGCGCCCCCATAGCAGATTATCAGTATAACCATCTGTATCGGTATTTTGCTGGGTTACATATCCCGTACCATTGAGGAACACAGGATTAGTCCAACCTGCAGCGAGGTTTTGTATCGACAGCGAATCGACGCCGATGTGCATATTCGCGGTCACGCTGTTGACGCTAGGCGCATCATCCTCAACCTGAATAGTCAGTGGGGCAGACACACTTTCCGTACCGTCATCCACGGTTACATCCACATCGAATGAGATTACATCTTCCTGACCGACAACAGGATGATCCAGCCTGTCAGATAAAGCCACCGCATAATTTCCAGACTGATCGATGGATATCCGTATTACCTCGGAGCCAGCCGCCGAACCGATGAGTGTATCAGTCCCGTCACCCGTCCAGATTATTGGCTGACCATAGGATGTCATAGCGAATCCCGGCTCAGTCAGAGTCACTGTCAACACATCTCCGTCAAGATCAGTGACAGACATGCTACCGCTGTCATTAACACTATCCGTTGAATCAGTTGGCGAACCTGAACTATCGGGCAGCCCGTTGATCAAGCCTTCCTCGGAAACAGTCGCAGTTGCGGGAGTTATTTCAGGCAGGTCATTCACTGCATTAACAGTGACTGTCACTGAGGCTGTATCGGTACCACCATTGCCATCATC
>NATV01000123.1 GCA_003094535.1 gamma proteobacterium symbiont of Ctena orbiculata
TCCGGACTGGTGATCCCGGCAACCATCAAGGTCTGGGCCGCCGGCATCAAAGGCCCCGACTTTCTCGCTGACCTCGATCTCAGTGTCAACCGCATCAACCAGCTGAAGGTCAATCCCGATCTGACCCTGGAGGACGATGAGCGCATCTATGCGATTGGCGATTGTGCCGCCTGTGTGATGAACGAGCAAGGGGATCTGGTGCCGCCGCGGGCCCAGGCAGCCCATCAACAGGCCTCATTCGTCGCCAAGGCGTTGATGAAACAGCTCAAAGGTCAGGCCTTCGGTGGACGTTATGTCTACCGGGACTACGGCTCCCTGGTGACCCTGGGGCGTTACAGTACCGTGGGCAGCCTGATGGGGGCGATCACCGGCAGCGTACGGGTCAGCGGCTGGATCGCCCGTTGGGTCTACCTCTCCCTCTACAAGATGCATCAATTGACGCTTTTCGGCTGGTGGCGGACAGGTCTCACCACCCTGGCGCGCATGCTGCGGCGGAGTATCGATCCGGCAATCAAACTGCACTAACGGAATCCATGCATTGGTCTTTATTAGCTTTCATTTGCGGACTTATCAATCATTCGCTGTCTATTTCCGCAGACGGATCGAAACTGTATCCCAACGCCTCGATATCCTTGCGGAAGTAGTCGCCCACCAACACCGCCAAATCGTCAGTGTAGTAGCTGCGGTAGTCTTTCTCTCTGTTGGTCGCCTTGCGCTTGTGGGGTAGTTGCAGATGTCTGACGCCGATACGCTGGATGATCTCGTTGAAATCGTCCCCCAGGGTTTCGTAGTGACCGATGAAGTCGGCCAGGATATTGCCCTGCAGGTCGATCAGGTAGTCGATCTGCGACTGGATTGAGGTGTCGACGTGGTATTGATAGGGCCTCTCCGGGTCGAGCTTCCAGCGGATGAATTGGTCAAAGTTATCGATATGGGTTATCAGATGGGGCCGTTCGCGCCGGATATGGTGATAGGAGCTGACCTGCAGGTCCCATGGGTTGCGCACGATCGCAAACTTGAAGAGTTGTTCGAAGAAGGGTTCAGGCAGCATCTCCTTGGCGGCGATGATGCGCGAGTGCCGGGGGAACTTGCTGCCCAGGCGGTGACCGCTGAGATGGCTCAGGCGCGAACAGATATACATGGGGTAGTACCAGGGATCTCGCCAACGCAGGGATTGCAATGCCGCGCGTACGCTGGTGCCGCCGGTCTTGGCGATATGCACGAATAGAAAATTGTATTTGACTGAAAGCAGCATCGATATTGCTCTTAAATGTTAACAGACATTTTGCTGATGTCTGTTCTGAAACGGTGAGTACTTCTTCTACCCCCCGGCGCCTCCCTGCATTCATATAGTTTTTGGTTAGACACTAGCGAGTCCCATGATTTCAAGGTAGTGGTCAGCGCTTTGCTGCGCATTGTATTCCCGAACAGATTCGCACAGAAGGGTCGGGTCCGGTGGTTGGTCAAGCATCCGCTGCATCGCCTTGGAGAGCGCCTGCCAATCACCCATCGGCACCAGCGGCGCGATGCGTCCCCCGTCGAGCAGTTCGTTCGGTCCGCTGGGACAGTCGGTGGAGACCACCGCGGTGCCCAGCGCCATCGCCTCGGTGAGGGCGTTTGGGGACCCCTCCCAGCGGGAGGAGAGCACGAACAGGTCCGCCCGCTTCATATAAGCGTAGGGATTGGCGGTAAAACCGGGAAGCGCCAGCACCTCCGAGATCCCCAGTTCGTCACTCATGGCTTGCAGCTTCTCCCGCTGGCGGCCGTCGCCGAGAATAATGAGCCGGCAGGGGCGGCGTGCGCGCAGATCGGCGAAGGCGCGCAGCAGGGTGGGAAAATCCTTCTGTACCGTGAGGCGTCCGACGCCGAGGATCACGGGATTTTTCGGATCGCCGAGCCATGGGTGAGGCGAAGGGGCCTCCGCCGCTTCCAGCAGCTGGGGTGTGACCACCGGATTGCGTACCACGACGACCTTTTCCGGGGTTACGCCGGAGACCGTCAGTGTGTCCGCTCTAACCCCTTCGGAGACCGCGATGATGCGATCGATGCGGGGGTAGAGCAGGCGGATAGGCAGGCGACGTAAAAACAGCCGCCAGCCTGGTTTGTGGGCAAAGGCCGCGGTGAGGTTGGTGCCCAGGCGCAGAATCAACCGGGTTCGAGATGCGGCCGCCAGGATTCGCGCGATGACCGCAATGCGGCCTGCCCTGTCCTTTGCCGCAAGCAGGCAGGGGGGGTTGGTCTGCTTGAGATAGCGGGCAAGGGGCAGCAGGCTGGTGGCGGTATGGCGGCTGCCCAGGTCGATGCGGTTGACTGCGGGATGAATCTCATGGAGATGCCTGCTGTGGGTCTTGATCAGCAGCAGGTCGATGTGTAACCCGCGTTCGGCCATGGCGTTCACCAGGTTCAGCACCATGCGCTCCACCCCGCCTTCACCGGAGAACGAGGCCAGGATCGACAGGTCGGGTTGATCGTCAACCGGTTTGACCATGATCCATCCTCGGCACGGCGGGTTTGCGGCCGGCCAAGTCGAAGGCGAGGGTGGCTCCGGCGATAATCAACCAGTAGAAGCGCCAGTTCCAGTGAAGATGCCTGAAATCCGTCAGGCTGTAGATGGCGATCAGCATGAAATTGCTTGCCAGAAATGCGAGAAAATAGATCGAGAGACGTCGCTTGCTGTAGCTCTCTACCAGCTTGGAGATGATCGCACCGCTGATCAGGGCGATGAGGAGAATCCCGAGCAGGCCCAACTGAAACACCACTTCCAGGTAGGCGTTGTGGAGGTGGTCCAGGCTGGAGCCGGGTGGGTCTTGCAGCTTGATACTGTTTTCCGCCTCCACCAGGGCATGGGTTGTTCCGGGGCCCCAGCCGAAAAAGGGTCTCTCCAGCCATTTTCTCAAACCAAACTGCCATAGATGAAGGCGGTATGACGAAGCGTCCAGGGGCGCCTCGTCAAGGCCCTGGCTGACGATGGTGTTCCAACCCTCACGCTCACTGGCGATGCGCTGGCTGATGGTGTTCCAATTCAGTGCGAGGATGAGGGCGGCGATCGCACTCAGGCCGATGACGGGATAGCGAAGCCGGACCCTGCGGCTTTGGCGGCGGCGGGGAGTGGCATAACGCATGGTCAGGAAGAGAGAGGGCAGGGCAAAGAGGATGGCGAGCCAGACACCTCGGGATTGGCTGATAATCAGTCCCTGGGTAAAGAAGAGTATGGCCAGCAGCGCCAAGCTCAAGCGCACTGCGATGGTAAGCTTGGCTTTCTCCTGCCAGGTATCGAGCCAGTGGAGGGCCAGTGCGGTCAGTCCCAGGATGGCTGCCGCACAGTCGAAGCCCATTATCACGGGCTTGCCGAAGTGGAGTCCGGAGCGTGCCCCATGCAGGGTCTGTGACAGGGTCTCGCCATCCAGGGCGCTGATCATGCCGATCGCAAAGCCGCTGAACATCAGGGTGATGCTGATGGGAATCCGCTGTTTGGCCCGGCTCAGCCACCAGGCCGGAATAAAAAAGAGAAACAGTTGTATCCAGTCCCTGGCCTGATTGATCTGGGTCTCCTGATCTGCGGCGATCTCCCCAAGAGACCAGTAGGCACGCAGGATGACATAGGCGATCATCAACAGACAGATCCAGGTGATCCATTGGCGTAGCAGTTCTCTCCACGCCTGCTTTGACAGCACCAGGCCGATGATCATCAGGCCCAGACCGATATTGGCCCCCGCGATGCTCAACAGGGAAAAGAACGAGAACAGATAGAGACCGACCAGGCCGAACCAGCTGCCGATCTTTTCAGCCGTGGTGGTGGGTCTCTCTATCGGGAGCAGGCTCTCCCGAATACTTTGCAACATAAGTCTTTATGATTCCTCGCTTAGGGATTATCAGCGCTTAATGCCAGATAACGGGGCCGACTCGATCTGTAGTGACCGGCCTAGCTCCTCAACCCGATCGCCCGGGCAATTCCGGCCGCCCGCCTGGGCCAGCCATAGGCAACGGCGTCCTGTCTTGCCTGCTGCGCAAGTTTACCTGCCAGTTGGCGATTCTGCATAAGTGTTTTTACCGCCTCTTCCCAGGCGATGGGATCTTGCGGGTCCGCCAGCATGGCATTGCGGCCATGCTCCAGTATCTCCCTCAGCGGTGCAATATCGCTGGCGATAATCACTCTCCCAGCGGCCATCGCCTCGAAAAGCTTCATTGGACTGATGCCGTCGGCATGCTCCAGCTCTGGCTGGTAGGGGAGGACAACCAGTTCGCTCTCGGCATAGAGGGACGCCACCTCGCGATGAGGAACCGGGGGTTGATGGTGCAGGTCGGGAAGATCCGCCAGTTGGTCATCGCAATCGCCTACCAGGCGCACCTCGCCGCAGCCGCTCGATGCGAGATGGCTGAGGATCCCGAGGCCGCGGTCCAGGCTGATTCTGCCCAGGTAGACAATCCGGGGTTTGCCAAGTCGCTGCGGATCGAGGGGGGGGATCGGTTCAAAGCGCCGCAAATCGACACCGGATGGGCTGATATGGATGCGTTGCTCATCGGCGCCCGCCTCGAGCAGCGCTGTCGCTGCATTCTGGCTGATTGGTATGAGGTAGCGGATCAGACCCTGTCGATGAAGATCGATGATCCGCTTCAGCACCCCCTTTCTGCGCATGGGCTGCAGGGTATGCACCTCGAAATGGTGGGCGATCCGCTGCGAAGCCAAGCCCAGGCTGAGCTCCGGCGAGCGAACGTAGACCGCCTTGGCCCTGCGCAGCGTTCCCTTGTAGAAGCGGGGAAACAGGGATGTCGGCCAGCGTCGATGCAACAGCTGGGCAGCTCTGATGTCGGGTGTAATGCCGATTCCCGTCTCCTCGCATCGCTGTTGCGGCGAGACGGTCTTATGCCAGGGCGGCAGATAGAGTCGGGTCTTCACCCCGATCTCGGATAGGGCGGCGACGGTATGTAGGGTCTGGATCAGGTTGGCGCGGTTGCGGTGCAACCGACTGCGGCCCAGGTAGATCAGTTCTGGCGTGTCGACTTTCTGCATGAGTTGAAACGTATAGCTTAGGGCTAACGCTAACATATTCATCTGCCAGCTTGTACTATAGGCGGAATTTACCTGGACTTATGGCAGAGAGCGCTGAGCCTCCAGCCAAGAAAATTGTGAAATTGCCTGATCTTGAGAATCCGTCGATATTGATCGTTCGCCTGAGTGCGATCGGTGACATCGTCTTTGCAACACCTTTGGTTGAAGCGATACGCCAGCGCTACCCGGGTGCGCGAATCAGCTGGTTGGTACAAGAAGAGTCTAAAGGCCTCCTGGAGTTCCATCCCGGTCTGGATAGGGTGATCGTCTGGCCGAGAGAACTGTGGGAGCGGCATTGGGAAGCGCGGCAATGGCTTCGTCTGTGGCGTGTGATACGGCAGTTCAGGGACGAATTGAGGGATTTCCGTTTCGATATCGCGTTGGATGTGCAGGGTTTGATGAAAAGCGGTTTCCTGGCCTGGTTGTCCGCTGCCGGGATACGCATCGGCCTGGGTTCCAGGGAGGGGAGTCAGTGGTTGATGACCCGCGTCATCGACAAGGGAGGTGAGCCCGGGCGCATCGCATCGGAATACCTCTACTTCGCGCAGCAGCTGGGGTTGGGGACGGAACGTTTCGAGATGCGGATCGGCTTGAGTGACGAGGATCGCACACAGGCTCAGGCGTTGATCGCGGCAAACGGGCTGAAGGAGGGGTTCATCGTGATCGCTCCCTTCACCACCCGTGCGCAAAAGCACTGGTTCAACCGTTCATGGAATGAGTTGCTGGCTGCAATCGGGGCGGAGTGGCGACTGCCCGTGGTGATCCTGGGCGGCCCGGGGGACAGGGACTCTGCAGCGGCCATTGGCGACAACGGGCAGGCACGGTTGGTCAGCCTCGTGGGCGAGACCAGCCTGCGCCAGGCGGCAGCCGTGATTGAGCAGGCGAAACTGATTATCGGCGTCGACACGGGGTTGACCCATATGGGAATAGCGATGCACCGTCCTACCCTCTGCCTGTTCGGTTCCACCCGACCCTATCTCGATACCACCCATGAGAATGCGGCGGTGATCTACCATCCACGGGAATGCTCGCCCTGCAAGCGCAAACCCACCTGCAACGGCCGTTTCGACTGTATGCGGGAGATCAAGGTAGCAGAGGTGATGAGCCGGGCTTCCCGCTTGGCCGCACTGCAGCGGGAGGCAGGGTGAGGGTACTCCACGTCGAGGCCGGAAAGCATCTCTATGGTGGTGCAAAACAGGTTCTCTATCTGCTCTCCGGACTTCAGCAGCAGGGCATAGATTCGCTCCTAGTCTGCCCCCCCGGCAGCGCCGTGGCGGCGGCGGCGCGGGAGATCGGCGTGGCGGTCGAGGAGCTATCCATGGGTGGGGATCTCGATATCGGGTTGATCTTTCGCTTGCGGCGAACGATCAAACGCTATCGCCCCGACCTCGTGCACGTCCATAGTCGTCGCGGGGCCGATCTCATGGGGGGTGTGGCGGCGCACTTGTGCGGAGTCAAATCGGTACTCTCCCGGCGTGTCGACAACCCGGAGCAGCGCATGATGGTGAGGTGGAAGTATCCCCTTTTCGATCGGGTGATCGCCATATCCCAGGGCATTGCCGACGTCCTCAGAGAGGAGGGCGTTGCGGCGGAGAGGCTTGTCTGTGTGCGCAGTGCCGTCGATGTGGAGCGCTATCAGCTGCAGTGCGACAAGGCCTGGTTCAGGGAGCAGTTCGGCCTCGCAGAGGATGCCTTGGTGATGGGCGCGGTCGCCCAACTGATTCCCCGCAAGGGGCATCGTTATCTGCTTGAGGCGATGCCGAGACTGGCCCGGGCTTTTCCCCGCCTTCACCTGCTGATATTCGGCAAGGGGGCCTTGCGGGAAAAGCTGGAACAGCAGATCGAGGCATTGCAGCTTCAACCGTTTGTCACCCTGGCCGGTTTCCGCGACGATCTGCCTCAACTACTGCCCTGTCTCGACCTGCTGGTGCATCCGGCGCTGATGGAAGGCTTGGGTGTCTCCCTGCTGCAGGCGGCGAGCGCCGGCCTGCCCATCGTGGCGGTGGATGCGGGCGGCATGCCGGAGGCGGTCGAGGATGGCGTGAACGGCCTGCTGGTGCCGGGGGGCAGCGTTGAGGCATTGGCTGATGCCCTCTATCGCTTGCTGGAGGATGAGGCCCTGCGTCGGCGCATGGGCGAGTCCGGCAGGGAAAAGATGCGGCGCGGCTTCTCCGTGGAACGGATGGTGTTGGGCAACCTGGCGGTCTATCGTGATCTCCTGGACGACGGTGAGGTGACGGATTGACAATGTCGGCGATACATTCACTGCAGCTGATCGGCAGCAAAAGCTTCGGTGGCGCGGAGCGCTGGTTTCAGCGTTTCTCATTGGCCCTCGCCGGAATGGGACATCCCACGGAGGTCGGTGTACGCCGTGATCATGAGCTCGATGGCGATCACTGGCAGGGTCTGCCCCGTCATGCCCTCGCCATGCGCACGGTATGGGACCCTCTGTCGCGTTTCGAGGTGACTCGTTTGGTGAAACGCCTGCAGCCCGATATCGTGCAGAGTTACATGGGGAGGGCAACCCGTCTCACCCATCTTGCCGCCGGGAATGGCCCGGTGCATGTGGCGAGGCTGGGCGGCTACTACAAGGTGGCTGGCTATCGCCATGCCCATGCCTGGATCGGCAACACCAAGGGCATCTGTGACTACCTGATCAGATCGGGACTGCCGAAGCAGCGGGTGTTTCATCTCTATAACTTTGCTGACTTGCCGCCGTCCGGGCCACCGCCGCAAGAGCTGAAGGCGACCCTCGGTATCCCGCAGGATGCCTGGGTGTTGATGACCCCGGGCAGATTTGTCCCCTTCAAAGGACACAGGTTTCTCCTCGATGCCCTGGCCCGCCTGCCCACGACTGTCGCGGGACGCCCGGTATGGCAACTGATACTGGGTGACGGTCCGCTGAAGCAGACCCTGCATGATCAGGCCAAAGCGGCCGCCATCGACGATCGAATCGTATGGGCCGGATGGCAGCTCAACCCCGACTCCTATTATCGACTGGCGGATCTGATCGTCTTTCCCTCCACCTACGCCGAACCCTTTGGCAATGTCATTATCGAGGCCTGGGGATACGCCAAGCCCCTGGTGACGTCGGCCTCCATGGGCGCCACCGAGGTGGTTCGGCACGAAGCGGACGGGTTGGTTTTCGAATGTGAGAATTCCGTGGCCCTGTCAGCGGCGATAGAAAGGGCCTTGAGCGACGAGGCGCTGAGACAGGCGATGGCGGAAACCGGCCATCGGCGGGCGGTGCGCGAGTTTTCCCGGGATGCGATCATGCAGGCCTATCTGGAGCTCTATCACTACCTGCTGCAACACCGCTGATCGCTGTCATGCCGTAACGGGTCATCCATCTTGCTTTTATTTACCGCATATATACGTGAAAGGGTTTTGAGTCCGCAAATAAACGCGAATAAACGCAAATGCTAGTAATCTGGGGTAGTCATGACCAAATATGACAGTTGATGTCGGTTTATGCCAGAGGTGATTGTAGACAACAAACAAGCCGATCTTCCTGGCATCAGATCAAATGGAATGTTCGTCATTCCGGCGAATGCCGGATTCTAGAATCTGGATATATAGGGATAGCAGCCAAGTGACAGCTAAACTCAAGCTTGAAAAGCAGATTCGACAGCTGGGCCAAAATGCGGGCCGGTAGTTCGATCCCCTGGATTCCGGTCTATGCGGAATGACGTGCACCATAAATCTCCAAACAACGCTATATTTGCGTTAATTTGCGGACTTACCATTATCCACTTTCATTGGCGGCGATTGGCATCCATTCGCGGTTTGAATTCTCACCGCTCAAGCCATCAGTCAGATCAGACGGTTTTTTAGATACAGGCCGATCCATCTGCGATAGTAGCGCAGCAGCGGGATCAATCCGGGCCAGAACGGCACCCCCCGCTTGAGGATCGACAGAAAGGGCAGCGCATAGACGAAGACTCTCGATGGACTGAGATAGCTGCTGTTCGGTTCGGCGGGGATCTTGTCGCGTCTGCTCATCTTCAGGAGTGTCTTATCACTTTCAATACCCTGAACATGAAATTCCAGATATTGGTGGGTAGGTCCGCGAACATGGCGGCTTTCCAGGGCGCCATCATCAGATTGTGCCAGACGGCGCGCGGATGCAGCAGCAGACCGCCGAACCTGATGGGCGGCGACTTCAGATTCAAAATGTTTTCATGACCGAAGTCTTCACTGTGGGCAAGCCCTGTAATCTGTTCAATCTCCTCCCTGGTCGGATAGACGATAGCCCTCTCCAGCAATGCGAAGCCGTAGGGGCGGAGTTGGTCGAAGCGTAAGCCTGTCAGGCGGTGGGCATCGATGAAGGCTTGCGTGGCGGAAAGCACGCCGGCATGTATCTGCCCGATCGACTCATTGCAACGGATCTCCGCCATGCGGTCCCTGGCGTCGTCCTGTTTCAGGATGGGTGATATGGCTCCGCCATCGTCCGCGTAACCCAGGGTTGTCGCTTCCAGTGAGCGCGCACCCTGTTCAAACAGCTCTTCGAAATCCGCGGCGGTCTTGAACGCCTCCGGGTCGCTGTTGGCGTCATAGAGTAAGCCATGGACCCGGTTGCCCTCGCCGAACTCCTGGTGAATCTTGCCGACAAAGGCGAAATAGTAGCCGGACATCTTCGGGAAGTCGGCGCGATGGCCGAAGGCGCGCTTGAGATATTTCTGGATCGTGCCGTTCCAACCGATATCGACAAAGGCGATCGCCTTGTGGGAGAAGAAGCCGAGTTGTTCCAGGTAGCGTTCGAGGCGGTCACGGCACTGGGCACCGTAGGCCTTGATTTTTGCCTGCACTTGCGGGTCTTCGAGAAAATCCCGAAGTCGGTTGTCCTGATGGTCGAGGAGCGGCTTGTCCATCTCCTTGAAACCGTAACGATGGGCGAACTCCTCGAACTCGCTGCCCTGCAAACCGAAGGTCTTAAGTATGGAAAGGAGCCCCTGCTGCTTGGGATTGAAGAGTGCCATACGGGCCTGGTCGAGACTCATGCCATCGCTGATCGATGCCGCCATGATGGTTTTTCTGGAGGCATAGAGATAGTCGCCTTGCGGATCCCGGTCGCCTTTCCAGAGGGGGTATAGCTGCTGGAAGATAAAACCGTCCCTGGCGATGAAATAGAGTTTGTCTACAGCATCACGCCGGATCGCCTCAATCAGACCGGCCATGTAGATATTGAACAGCGGACCGAGCCGGTGGCGTCCATAACGATAGAAGAAACCTTCGCCGGGATTGTTCTCCTGCTGGGTCAGCAGCGCATCGTAGATCCGCGAGAACCAGATCCCCGGCCAGGGACCTCCATATCGACACATGTCGTGATCCAGGCTCTGCTCGGCGCGTCTCGTCAGCTCATCTTTTTCATGCAGGTGCAGGCCGGTACCGCCTTGCGTCAAGAATGCCTGACTGTCCGAAATCGGGTTGTCTCCGATATGCAGCAGTTCATCCGTATGCCAACCGTGGGTCGCGAGAATATGCTGAAACAGCTTGCCTGAGTGTTTACAGAGGCCGGATTCCGAAGAGACGTGGAGTTCATCCAGATGCTCCAGTATTCCCTTGTCGGCAAGTATCTCCTTGATATGCCGCTCACCAAGGTACATGTCGGAGGCGGCTATCACCTTCAGACCAAGCCCTCTGATCCACGCCAGCAGCTCAACAATCTGCGGTTTGACGTAAAGCGCCAGACACTCCATCTCAAGCTCGATCCCATGGATCAGGTATGCAAGTCGGGCGCCCGGCATCTCTGCATTCAGCCTCTCTACCCAATCATCCACCAGATCGTCGAAATGGCACTCCCCGTCGCCATTCATTTCCCGGGATGCGGCGCGCAGCTGGTTCTCTGCTTGTTGCCGCGCAAGCCAAACGCTCTCTTCGCTATGGGCTCCGTCCAACAGGGCTGCCACCTCGCGACAGACTGCCAACTGCACAGCCTCCGGGGGTTCGATGGCCCTGGCCAGCAAGGTATCGAAGATATCGAAGGAGACTGCCTTGAGCCGGTTGCGGTTTTCGAGGATGACCGCCTTGGTTTCCTCTATGTTGTATATTCGGTGGGCTTTTCTGCCACGCAGACGGCCCACCAGATTTCGCAGCCGATTTATCGGACGTACTATATTGTTTCCCAGCCGATAGGAGGAGCTGGCGTAGATCGCGGCGATCTGCCGCTGGTGGTTCTCCTCGCATAACCTTCGCTGTTGATCGAGCAGGTCGAGCGATCGCTGATGGTTCGCCTCCTTTTGCCCAAGAATGGCTTGCACAGTATCGCCGAGCCAAGCCAATTGCTGCTTGATGAATTTCAGGTTGGTTTCTTGATCTTGGCCGGAGTGGGCGAGGATCTCAGGTATTGAGTTGGTCAGCAGTTGCAGGGTCTCGACCACGGCTGCAAGCGGATTCTCCTGGATGGTGTTTGCAGCGTGCAATCGATAGCGAACCAGCGCGCTGTCGTGGAGAAGCTCGCTCTTATAACCATTGAAAATCAGCCTCAGGACAAATTCAAAGTCGTGCACATAGCGATAATCGGCGAATCCACCGCACTTTTCGAATATCTCTCTATGGAAAAAGAAGTTCGATGTGGTAATCAGCAGATTGCCCTTGCATAGGCCGGTGAGGAGTCGATCGGTTTCTCGGTAGGCATCGAGCAGCCCTGTGTACCAGCTGTTCCAGTGGCTGTTCGGATCGTCGGCCAGGGTGCCGTCGGCGGCGATTGGCTGCACCCTGGTTGCCAGGAAAGCGGCGCCGCTTACCGTCGCGTGATGATAGAGTCGCTCAAGCCTGTCTGGCGCGTAGCTGTCGTCGGAATTGAGTATGGTCAGATATTCGCCCTTCGCCAGTCCGAGGCCCTCGTTGATGGTGCGGTGAGCACCTTGGTTCTCGGTATGACGCAGGCTTCGGATCCGCTTGTCATCATAGTTGGCGATTAGCTTCCAGGAGTCATCCGCGGATGCATCATCGATTATGATCAGCTCCCAGTCCCGGAAGCTTTGCTGCAGCACGCTTTCGATCGCCTCCACGATATAGTCTGCGTGGTTGTACGAGGGGATGATTATGCTGATTGCTGGCATCTATGGCGAGGGTGGTGACGGCAAAGGCGTTAGTATAGCCGTCATGGACGGAGGAGAAAAATGGTGAGAGAAAGGCCCTAATAGGGATCCGGAATCACTTTACGCTTTTTAAAACGTCGGTGAATCCATAGATATTGTTCTGGGGCGTGGGCGATCGCCTGTTCAATCAGGCCGTTGATGCGGGTAGCGTCCTGTTGTGCATCATCGCTGGGAAATTCACGCAAAGGCGGATCTATGATCAGGCGGTAGCCGCTGCCGTCCTGTTTGCGATAACCGCTAAAAAGGATGACATCCGCGCCACTGATCTTTGCCAGGCGGGAGGTGGCTGTATTGGTACCGGCCGGCTCGCCGAAGAATGGGGCCAGGGTGCTGCTGCGGCCCTTGAAACTCTGGTCCGGAGCATACCATACTGGTAGATTCTGTTTTAATGTCCGCACAACCTGGCGGATATCGTTACGTGGTATTGCCGCCTCGAAACGCATGCGCCGGTTGCGGCTGAAGGCCCATTCGATGACTGGATTTTCATGGGGTCGGTACATCACTGCTATCGGCTGAAACAGGCTCAGCAGTCTGCCTGTGATCTCCAGATCGGTGAAGTGGGCGCTCAATAGTATAATGCCCTTGCCCCTCGCCAGGCTCTTTTGCAGGTGTTCTATCCCTTCGATATCGACCAGGGAACGAAGCTTCCGATCATTGGCCCACCAGGCGTATCCTATCATCAGGATACCGATTCCCAGCGAGTGAAAATGGTCATGCAACAGCCGGTTGCGTTCGCCATCATTCAGCTGCGGAAAACAGATGCCCAGATTGACCGAGGCGATATGTCTGCGTTTGGGCGACGCATGGTAGATCAGCTTACCCAAAAGTCGACCCAGAACTAGCGTCAGGCGGTAGGGGGTCAACCGGCTCAACAGCCATAACAGACCCAAGCCAGTCCAGGCAAGCCAGTTGCGGGGTGAATAGAGGGGGTATTTGCGCTTTTTTGCCATTAATTGCAGTGCATTGGATTGGAGTCAGCTTGTTACCTTTATCGCTTCGATTGTTTATTATGCACTGATCGGTCGTTTTACCCATAACCCAACTGATATGTTAACTGTTTGATGCAATTTCATCTTCCCGACTTTAACCAAGCCCGCGTCCTGGTGGTTGGCGATCTGATGCTGGATCGTTATTGGCAGGGTGCCGCCGCCAGGATCTCCCCCGAGGCGCCGGTGCCCGTGGTCCATATCCACGACTGTGAGGAGCGCCCGGGCGGTGGTGCCAATGTGGCACTGAATATGACCTCGCTGGGGATCAAGGTGGCTCTCTGTGGCCTGGTGGGTGGGGATGAAGCGGGAAGCAGCCTGACTGAGCATCTGCGCCAGGCGGGCGTAGCCTGTCACTTTCAGGTGGATAACGCTATCCCGACAATCACCAAACTGCGGGTGATCAGCCAACATCAGCAATTGATTCGGCTCGATTTCGAGCAACCGTTGTGGCAGAGCGATCTGGCCGAACTCGAGGCGCTCTCTCTGCAGCAGCTGCCGACTTCGGACCTGGTGATTCTGTCTGACTATGCCAAGGGAACGCTGCAGCAGCCGCAACGCCTGATCGATCGTGCCAATGACCTGGGTATACCCGTTCTGGTGGATCCGAAAGGGGGGGATTTTTCCAAATATCGAAACGCCACCCTGTTGACGCCCAATCTCAAGGAGTTCGAAGCGATCGTTGGTCGGTCTGATACCGATCAGGAGCTCAACGAGAAGGGGATGGCGCTTCGCCAGCAACTCAACCTGAAGGCCTTGCTGATTACCCTCAGCGAACGCGGCATGCTGCTGATCGTCGAGGAGGAACCGCCGCTGCACCTGCCGACCCGGGCAAGGGATGTGTTCGACGTGACCGGTGCCGGCGATACCGTGATCGGCGTGCTTGGCGCCGGTATGGCTGCCGGTATGGCTGTACAGGAGGCCGCCGGATTGGCCAACGTGGCGGCCGGTCTGATGGTGGCAAAGCTCGGAGCCGGCAGTGTCTCCCTGGGCGAGTTGAAGGGGGCGCTGCGCCGTCAGGGGGACTTCCAGACCGTTCTGAGTCGTGACGAGCTGCGCGAAGCCGCCGATGAGGCGCGATTTCACGGTGAACGGATCGTCATGACCAACGGCTGTTTCGATATTATCCACGAGGGTCACGTGCGCTACCTGCAGCAGGCCAAACAGCTGGGGGACCGCCTGGTGGTGGCGGTGAATGATGACGATTCGGTGACACGGCTGAAGGGGGAGGGACGTCCCATCAACGGCATCAAGCAGCGCATGGCGGTGCTCGCCGGTCTCGCCTCGGTGGACTGGGTTGTGGCCTTTAGTGAGGATACCCCCGAATCATTGATCTGCGAGATCAAGCCCGATCTGCTGGTCAAGGGCGGAGACTACAGGCCGGAGGATATTGCCGGCTACGACTGTGTGACGCAGAACGGCGGTGAAGTGAGGGTGCTCGAATACCTTGAGGGGGTTTCAACCAGCCGTATCGTGGAGGCGATGCGCGATGCAGAGTGATACCGAGGCGCCGAGCGGTCCGGGGATGACGGGGCGCGAACTCTATCTCCGGCTGTTGAAACGGGTACGCCCCTATTGGCGCCAATTTGGCGGCGCTCTCGCGGCGATGGTGGTACTGGCGATGACCGAGCCGGCCATCCCCTGGCTGATGAAGCCGATGCTAGACGGCAGCTTTGTGGAGAAGGATCCGGTGATCATCTTCTGGTCGCCGATTCTGTTGATCCTGCTCTTCTCCATCCGCGGCATCATGAACTTCATCAGCAGCGTCGCCTTCGAGTGGGTCGCCGGCAAGGTGGTGCTCGACCTGCGCAGGATGATGATAGAACGCATTTTGACCATGGGTACCGCCTATTTCGACAGCCATGCCACCGGCACCCTGATTTCGAAGGTGACCTTCAATGTCAACCAGGTGACCATGGCGGCAACCAAGGTGCTCACCACCCTGGTCAAGGACACTATCATCATCATCGGCCTGCTCGCCTATATGCTCTATCTTAACTGGATGCTGACCCTTACCGTGTTCCTGGTGATGCCGATCATCGTGATCGTGGTTCGCCTGTTGGCGGTAAGGCTGCGGCGGATCAACCGGGCCCTGCAGCAGACCATGGGGGTCTTGACCCAGGTGTTGGAGGAGTCGATCCGGGGACACAAGGTGATAAAGATCTTCGAGGGCAGGCCCTACGAACAGCGGCGTTTCATGGAGCGGGCAAACTGGGTGCGCCGCTACAACATGAAGAGCAAGGTAGCCGGGTCCGCCCATATGCCCCTGGTAGAGTTTGTCGGTGCGGCGATGATTGCGATGCTGGTCTATGTCAGCACCCACCAGACTGCGGTGGGAGAACTGACCGTCGGCGGCTTTGTCTCGCTGATGGTGGCGATCGGTCTGCTGTTTGCCCCCTTGAAGAGACTCACCGGCATCAACCAGCCCCTGCAAAAGGGATTGGCGGCGGCGGAGAGCGTGTTCGGCCTGGTGGATGAACAGCCCGAAGCCGACGAGGGTAAAGGATTATTGCAACAGGTTGAGGGCAGGGTGACATTCGAGGCGGTCTCCTTCCGCTATCCCGGGATGGAAAAGGATGCGTTGCAACCGATCAGTTTTGAAATGCCACCGGGATCGACGGTGGCGCTGGTTGGACACTCCGGTGGCGGCAAGACAACCATCGCCAGCCTGATACCCCGTTTCTATAACCCAACAGGCGGGCGGATACTTATCGATGGCGTCGACATCCAGGCGCTGAGTCTGGTCAGCCTGCGCAGAGAGATCTCCTACGTGGGACAGGATCCGGTGCTGTTCGATGACAGCGTGGCGGCGAATATTGCCTATGGTGCGGTCGCCGAGTGTAGCCAGGAGCAGATCGTCGAGGCGGCGCGAAGCGCCCATGCCCTGGAGTTCATAGAGCGCTTGCCCGAGGGCTTCGAAACCCTGATCGGTGAGGACGGGGTTCGTCTTTCCGGAGGTCAGCGGCAGCGTCTTGCGATTGCCCGCGCACTGATAAAGGATGCGCCGATCCTGCTCCTCGATGAGGCGACTTCGGCGCTGGATACGGAGTCGGAGCGCCATGTCCAGGCCGCGTTGCAGGCATTGACAAAAGAACGCTCCACCCTGGTGATCGCCCATCGCCTCTCGACCATCCAACATGCCGATATGATCTTGGTGATTCAAGAGGGCGAACTGGTCGAACAGGGCAGGCATCAGGAGTTGATTGAACGCAAGGGCGTCTACTATCAACTCTGCCGTCATCAGTTCAGTGACCAGCTTGAGAGCTTGGAGTAAGCAAGTCGAGAAGGAACTTCGATGCGGTATCTCTACACACTCATTTTTACCCTGTTGATACCTATCTATCTGTTAGGGATCTACTGGCGTGGTTTCAGGGCGCCCGCCTATCGTAAACGCTGGCTGGAGCGGTTCGGTATCTTTGAAACCCCAGTCGAACAGAGTGGTATCTGGGTGCATGCGGTTTCGGTGGGTGAGGTGCAGGCGGTCGCCCAGTTGGTTGGGCGGCTTATCGATCGCTATCCGGATATGCCGCTGCTGATAACGACCACTACGCCCACGGGTGCGGACCGGGTCAAGGCCATGTTCGGCAATGATGTCACCCACCGCTATGCGCCGCTCGATCTGCCCTGGGTGGTGAGGCGTTTCCTGGGTGCGTTTCAACCGCGTCTGCTGGTCCTGGTGGAGACGGAGATCTGGCCCAATCTCATCTACTACACCAAACTGGAAGGGGTGCCGACACTGCTTGCCAATGCCAGGCTATCGGTACGTTCCGCACGGGGTTATCACCGGGTCGCCGGATTGACCCGCGAGGCGCTGCGCAATCTGACCCTGATCGCTCCCCACGCCGAAGCGGACGCGGAACGCTTTCATACCCTGGGTGCCAGACCGGAGAAGATCGAGGTGACGGGCAGTATCAAGTTCGACGTCCACCTTCCGGGAAGCCTGTTGGAGCGTGTCGACGTATTGCGCCGTGAATGGGGCGGACAGCGGCCGGTGTGGATCGCCGCGAGCACCCATGAGGGTGAGGATGAGATGGTTTTAGAGGCCCATGCAACCATCCGACAGCTGTTGCCCGAAGCCCTGCTGGTACTCGTGCCCCGTCATCCCGAACGCTTCGAGCGGGTTGGGCAGTTGGTGGAGGAAGCCGGCTTTTCCCTCGTCAAGCGTACCCAGCAACTGTCTTGCGAGAAGGATACAGCTGTTTTTCTCGGCGATACCATGGGTGAACTGACCCTTTTCCTCGGCGCCTCCGACGTCGCTTTTATCGGCGGCAGCCTTGTTCCCCATGGCGGCCACAATATTCTTGAGGCGACAGCCCAGGGTGTCGCGGTGGTGTTCGGTCCCCATATGTTCAATTTCAACGAAATCAGCGAGCTGTTTCTTCAGCATCAGGCGGCGGCACAAGTCGACACCCTGGAGGCACTGGCCGACCAAGTGGCCAGGTGGCTCAGCGATGCCAGCGAACGCAGCCGGGTCGGCGAGGCGGGCAGGGAATTGGTAGAGCAAAACCGCGGCGCCCTGGATCGTTTGACCCGGCTTGTCGATAGATTGCTGCTGAGCTGAACGGTTAGCGCATCACTACAGCTAAACGACGGATATAGGGTGGCACCCTACGGTTGTTTTACGATGTGGGCGGGAAGACCACGGGCGGCGGCTTGACACCGGTCCCGGTGGTTTCTGCCACGATGGACTTGGCGTAGGATTGTCCAAGTTCGAAGGCCTGCTGCTGATCCATCTCAGCTGCCGATGTTGCTGCCTCATCACCCTTCTTCATATAGAGGGTTTGGGTCGGGAAGGCGAATTCAACCTCCAGCCGCTGCGCCAGGCGCAGAATATCGAGCATGAAGCGATGGCGTTCACGCAGTTCGGTATTCCACTCAGGGGTTTCCCAAAAGACATAGAGCAATACATCAAGGGATGAGCCTGCGAACTCGTTGAGATAGACATGGTAGTAGTCTTTTCGCATATATGGGTGTTGCCGCACCAGTTCCCTGACCCCTTCACAGAATGCCTCGATGCGATCGGGCGGGGTGTCGTAGGTGAGGGAGAGCTTACAAGAGAGACGCCGGTAGCGCCGCTCGCCCATGTTATCCACCGTAGCGGTGATGAACTTGGAGTTGGGGACGGTGACAA
This sequence comes from gamma proteobacterium symbiont of Ctena orbiculata, assembly GCA_003094535.1. Classification (GTDB taxonomy): domain Bacteria; phylum Pseudomonadota; class Gammaproteobacteria; order Chromatiales; family Chromatiaceae; genus Thiodiazotropha. The sequence goes on from NATV01000123.1 coordinate 18,271, forward strand.
CCGAGTTATAGAAGGTCCTCACCCGGGTGCTGCGAAAGCCGATGCGTTCAACGGTTCCCTCCACATCGTCGACGACAATCCAATCCCCGACGGAAAAGGTTCTATCCATCAGTACCGTTACCGAACCGAACAGATTCTGGACCATGTCCTTCGCCGCCAGGGCAAAGGCGAGGCCGCCCAAACCAAGGCCGGCCAGTAGGCTTGAAATGTCAACGTTCAGGTTGTCGGCGATAAAGACAAAGCCGATCACCGTGACAAACACCTTGAGGGTGCGGGGGATCAGCGGCACCAAAGCGTCATCCAGTTTGTTTTCCGATAACTCCGCCTGCTTGTGCAGATAGGCCGAGACCAGATCGACCAGGCGATAGGCGGCCCACACCCCGGAGATGCTGGCGAGGAATTTCACCGCCAGCAGCAGTACCAGCATGACGTTTTCCGGCAGCCCCATCAGGTTGATGCTGCCCCACCAGATGATCGCCATCGCCATCAGGCCGAGGGGGCGCAGGATCTCCTCGGAGATCTCCTTGAATTCGTCATGCCGGCTGCTGTTGCGCCAACGGCGGACGCCGGTTTTTAACAACAGGGTCACCAGCTTGTCGACGACCACGCCGGCGAGGATCGTCAGCAACAGACCGATCCACTGCCAGTTCTGCAATAGAAACGTGGATTGCTTAAGCGATTGCGGCACCTGTTGGCGAAAGCGGATATGCCAGGGGACATAGGAGGCCTGATCGCTGTCGCCGGTTACGCGTTCCGTTGCCGCTACTTCGTCCATGATCGCAGGCAGATTGCGGATGGTATTGCTCTCGAACAGCCAGCGCCCGTTGCCACTGCGAGAGATGGCGACCTCGCCGTTGTTATAGCGTTTAAACAGGTACCTTGGACCTTCGCTGTGTTGGGGAATCTTCTTGATATCGATGATTTGCGTGCGGTCGAGTACCTCCAGCAGCATCCAAGCCAGGTCCTCTCCCCGTTCTCTTTGCACCAGCGGATTGATTTCGGAGAGGTCAAGCGTGGAGATTGCCACCTCTATACGATCCGACGCTCCGCGCTTGATATCGTTCATCGCATGGAGGAAGGTCTCCATGGTGGCACGGGGCGATTTCAGGTTTTCCGGGACGGATTTTTCGGTCTTGTCAGTGGCCTCTGTGTTCTCCTCCGCGGCCTTTTCCGCCCAGCCGGTGTGAACCGAAAAGAGGAGTATCATGAACAGGATCAGCCGTGGCCATTTCGATATGAATTTCATTTTTTATCACCCGGTTATCTGCGAATGGCGGCTATTTTAGGTGCGACAGTGAAAAGTTTCACCCACTGCACCGATTAAGTTCCCTGTTTTGAGGCCGATACCAAGGGTGAAACTTCGGAATTTAACATGCATGCCCTGTTGTGAATCCGGATTTGGATGCCCTGGAGGGACAGATAGACACTGATCCCAATCTGCCCAGAGTTGAGATGGGGTGTCGGCAGTCCCAAGGAAGTCGATCCCTGTTTCTGCATGCAATGGCCGATCCCGGCCGCAACTCCGTATGGTGTAGTTTCAATCAGATCTCATCTTTCTCTGTAGTCAGTTCGTTAGATTTAGCGTAGTTACAGGGGGTTGGTATGAATGAAACGGGTATTGCGAACGAGGGGTTTCTCTATGGCGCCCTGGAGGTCTTTGCAGTCATCCTGCTTTTGCTGCTGGGGGGGCTCTTGGTTGCGGTGATTGTCACCTATATCTATGACGTGACCCAGACCAAGACGGCGATTCGCCGCAACTATCCCGTCATCGGACACTTCCGCTATTTTTTTGAACACCTCGGTGAATTCTTTCGGCAATATTTCTTTGCCATGGACCGGGAGGAACTGCCGTTCAACCGTGCCCAGCGCGCCTGGGTCTACCGGGCCTGCAAAGATCTGCCGAATACGGTTGCCTTCGGTTCAACCCGTGATATACGCAGGCCCGGGTCGATTCTCTTCGTCAACTGTCCCTTCCCCACCCTGGGTGAGGATGCTGTACCGCCGCACGCGATCACCATAGGAGAGGATTGTCCTCATCCCTATACCACAGACTCGCTATTCAACATTTCGGGGATGAGCTACGGTGCCCTCTCAAAACCGGCCGTACTCGCGCTCTCCATGGGAGCGAAGAGGGCCGGATGTTGGATCAATACCGGTGAAGGAGGTGTATCGCCCTACCATATAGAGGGCGGTGCGGATATCGTTTTTCAAATCGGTACCGCGAAGAACGGGGTTCGCGACCTGGAGGGAAACCTCAATGATGACAAACTGCGTGATGTTGCAGCCAATCCCCAGGTCAAGATGTTTGAGATCAAGCTGAGCCAGGGGGCCAAACCGGGCAAGGGCGGTATTCTACCCGGAGGAAAGGTTACCCCGGAGATTGCCGAAATCAGAGGAATCACTGTTGGTACGGATGCGATAAGCCCTAACCGGCATGTCGATATATGCAATAACAACGATCTCCTGGATATGATCAAGCGGGTGCGGGATGTAACCGGAAAGCCCGTTGGGTTCAAAACCGTGATCGGCGGTCCTCACTGGTTGGAGCAGCTGTTCACCGAAATCAATAAAAGGGGCGTGGCGTATGCGCCCGATTTTATCACCCTCGATGGCAGCGATGGCGGGACCGGCGCAGCGCCGATGCCGTTGATCGATGCGGTCGGCCTCTCATTGAGGGAGAGCCTCTATATCTTGGTGGATAAACTCAACGTCTATGGCCTGAGAAAACGCATCAAAGTGGTTGCCTCCGGCAAGCTGATAACCCCGGCCGATATCGCCTGGGCCTTGTGTGTGGGTGCCGATTTCGTGGCCTCGGCGCGAGGTTTTATGTTCGCATTGGGCTGTATACAGGCATTGCAGTGTAATAAAAACAGTTGCCCCACCGGTATAACAACCCACGATCCGAAGCTGCAACAGGGGTTGGTACCTGAGGTCAAGGCACAACGGGTAACGAACTACGTCGGCCATCTGGTACATGAGGTCGGGGTTATCGCCCACTCATGTGGCGTCAAATCACCGCGTGATCTGCGCAGACACCATGCCAGGATTGTGACCGCGGACGGCCCCTCGGTCGCTTTGGATGAGCGTTTTCCTCCTGTTAAGGCCTGTTAGCAGGCCCTAAGACCAGCGAAGCACAGCTCGATCGCGCTATTTCGGCAGTACCGTTTTAGCGCCCTGCTCTGTGCCCAGTATCAGTACATCGGCACCACGCATGGCAAAGATGCCGGTGGTGACAACCCCTGCAATGGCATTGATTGCGTTCTCCATCTCGCGGGGCTTCATGATCTCAAGGTTATGAACGTCCAGGATGGCGTTGCCATTGTCGGTGACGAAGCTTTCGCGCCATACCGGAGTGCCGCCCAGCTTGACCAGTTGCCGGGCCACATGACTGCGTGCCATCGGAATAACCTCGACCGGGAGCGGGAAGGTGCCTAGAACATCGACCAGCTTGCTCTCATCCGCGATGCAGATGAATTTTTTACTTGCCCCCGCGATGATCTTTTCTCTGGTGAGTGCGCCACCGCCGCCCTTGATCAGGTTGAGATAGTGATCCGATTCATCGGCGCCATCGATGTAGATATCGAGCTCCCCGACTGCATTAAGGTCGAATACAGGTATGCCATGCCCCTTCAGGCGCTCGGTCGATGCTTCCGAACTTGAGGCAGTACCCTCGATTTTGCCTTTGATGCCCGCCAAAAAGTCGATGAAGTGGTTTACCGTTGAACCGGTGCCGACACCGATCACGCCGCCTTTTACATATTCTACGGCAGCCTCCGCCGCCTGTTTTTTAAGATCGTCTGCATTCATATTATTCTCCTGCTGCGGCCGTTGATCAGGGCGCTATCTATTCTCATGGTTAGAATTGGTGACCGGAAACTGGTTTACGGGTGGTTTGCCGCAAGGGCTAACCGTTATATTTCCTTCGTGGCATTACCAAGATCTAGAAAAGTCACTGCATATTGGCACAAAATATAGGGTCGGCGCGGTTTGCCAAAGCTTTTTCTCTCTATGTGGGTAATAATAACCATACCGATGAGGAAAGTCAGTTTACCATGAGCTGCCGTGCAGCTTATATCGGATGAGTACATGCCACAGCGTTATATAGAAAAAATACTACGGGCCCGTGTCTATGACGTTGCCAGGGAGACACCCCTGGATCGGGCCAATCGTCTTTCAGCGCGACTTGATAACCAGGTTTTCCTCAAACGTGAGGATCTGCAACCGGTATTCTCGTTCAAACTGCGTGGCGCCTACAACAAAATGGTGAATTTGTCGGATGCAGACAAACAACAGGGCGTTGTTGCCGCATCGGCGGGCAATCATGCCCAGGGGGTAGCCCTGGCGGCGCAAAGATTGAAAATCCAGGCCTTGATCGTGATGCCAAAAACGACGCCGCCGATCAAGGTGCAGTCTGTGAAGAGCTTTGGTGCGAAGATCATCCTTGCCGGTGACTCCTATGATGCTGCCTATACCCGTGCCCAGTCGATAGCCGAGGAAGAGGGTCTGATTTTCATCCATCCGTTTGATGATGCGGAGGTCATAGCCGGTCAGGGAACGATCGGCACGGAGTTGCTGAGACAGCACCCGGCACCTCCCGAAGCGATATTCGTCCCTGTCGGTGGAGGAGGATTGATCGCGGGTATTGGTGCTTATGTCAAATATGTCTATCCCCAGGTAAAGATAGTGGGTGTTGAACCTGAAGATGCGCCGTCGCTGCATGCGGCATTGGGCGCCAACCGGCGTATAAAACTCAAGCAGGTAGGCATATTCGCTGACGGGGTGGCGGTAAAGCAGGTGGGGAAGGAGACCTATCGCCTGGCGAAACAGGTGGTGGATGAAGTGATCTTGGTCACAACCGATGAAATTTGTGCTGCAATCAAAGATATATTTGACGATACCCGTACCACCGCGGAGCCCGCCGGAGCTCTATCCATTGCCGGACTCAAGCGCTATGTAAAGCGTGAGGGTACCAGCGGTAAGGATCTGATTGCTATCAATAGCGGTGCAAATATCAACTTCGATCGGTTACGCCATGTGGCCGAGCGAGCGGAATTCGGTGAGCGAAGAGAGGCGCTGTTTGCGGTGCAGATTCCTGAACGGCCCGGAAGCTTTCTGAGTTTTTGCAAATTGATTGGCAAACGCAGCATAACTGAGTTCAATTATCGTTTTAGCGACCCTGAACGTGCACAGATATTCGTCGGTATCGAATTGAGCAACGGCGACGAGGAGAGGTTGGCCCTATTCCAGCGATTCGTGGAAAAGGGATATTCCATTGTGGATATGACCGACAATGAAACTGCTAAGCTGCACATCCGCTATATGGTGGGCGGACATGCGTTGGGGCTTGAGGGAGAACGGCTGATACGTTTTGAGTTTCCCGAGAGACCGGGTGCACTGCTCTACTTCTTAAATCACCTGGGTACGGATTGGAACATCAGTCTCTTCCACTATCGCAATCATGGAGCCGCCTATGGGCGTGTCTTGATGGGAATACAACTGTCCGGTTCCAATGCCAGCGCCTTTCTCAGGCGTCTTAAAAAACTCGATTATCCATTTTGGGACGAGACCGATAATCCTGCCTATAAGTTGTTTGCCGGAGTCAATTAGACAGTCTGTCCAACCCGGCATAGGCTTGATGATAGCTGTCCATAGAGAGATCATACGCGCAACCCGAAAAGCATCCTCCCGGGCATCCGGGTGACGTCGCTAACCTAGCTGTTTTTTATCGGCGGCGGCTGGTAGCAAGGGGAATTTCCGTCAATTGTTAATTCGCCATGAGTAATATATAACACTTTGTAATACAAGAGAAAATATGCATTGAGGCGTGCAGTTTTGAGCCGGGAAAAAAGGGCGGCAGGCATAAAAAAAACCCCGCAGAGCGGGGTTTAGGATTGATCAGAAAAAACCGATTTACTTCTTGGCCGGTCTCTTCTTGCGTGGCGTTACCTTCCTTGGACGCGCCGGTCTTTTCTTCGTGGCTACTCTCTTTTTAGCAGCCTTCTTCTTGGTAGCTTTTTTCTTTGCAGCCTTTTTCTTAGCAGCCTTTTTCTTGGCTACCTTCCTTTTGGGTGCGGCTTTCTTCTTCGCTACCCGTCTCTTTGCGGTCTTCTTCTTGGCTACCTTCTTTTTCGCAACCTTTTTCTTTGCAACTTTCTTCTTGCTTGCTGCCTTCTTCTTTGAGACTTTCTTCTTGGCTACGACTCTCTTCTTCGTCGTTGCCTTCTTCTTGGCAACCTTTCTCCTTGCGGTTACCTTCTTGGTTGTGGTTGAACGTTTAACTGCTGCCTTCTTTTTGGCGGCCTTTTTCTTCGCCATTTACTTTCCCTCCCGAGAGAACTACCTGAACAGATGAACTGAGTATAATTCACCTTTTAAAAAAATCCAGAATAGAAAGCAATCTTTTATCAATTATTTCAAATCTTTGTTGATATACAACAGATGCTAAGTGTTTTTTGAGGGTGCAAACGGCAATATATGGACCGTATAAAGGTTCTGTTTTATATGACTAGCCGAAAGTGAAGTTGTATATCGTTGTTTCGGTTATCACTGCATCAAGGGGAATATCCCATGGCATGACTGATAGCTGAGGCTGTTTTTGAAACTCATGCGCCAAACCGACCAGCTTGGGGCCGCGTAGATGGTTACGCCTTCTTCGCATGGCGAATGTCCGGTCGTAATATCCGCCACCCATACCCAAACGATTACCAGTAAGGTCGAATGCTATCAGTGGCACAAAAACCAGATCCAATGTCCATGGCATGACCAGTTGTCGATGTTTGAAGTTTGGTTCGGGTATTCCAAAGCGATTGTCGGTGAAGCTTGTATCGGAAGTGCAGGGTGCGAACCATAGACTGGTAGTGGGTCTATCGCGCAACACGGGAAGGAAAACGGATTTTCCTGCGCGTTGCGCGAGCTGCATCAAGGGTGCTGGGTCCATCTCCCCGCGTACGGCAAAATAGAAGGCGATTCGCCGGCTATGCCTGAAGGGTGGGTAGCTGTTGGCGAGGCGAAGAGCCCGCCTGCTATGGAGTTTGAGCGTTTGCCGGCTTAATTGTTGCCGGTATGCCTTGATTTGGCGGCGGATCTGATGTGAATCCATTGTTAGAACGGGTTGAGATAAGAGACATCCCCCACCTGTGCCGTCGCGAACCGCTGTTCTTGAACCAGTGGGTTCAAGTGGGAACAACAGAGGTGCCTCAGGCTTTCCGCTAGGTTGCGGACATGCACACTGGCACTGTCGTCATGTTCCCTGGGTAGATGTTAGGCTCAAGAAAATACCCTGGTTGCATACGTACACCGCAGGGGATGTCATACCACTAGGCTAAACCTATTTCGATCAAAGTTCCAGTTGATTGGTGGTATTGAGGGCAATCTCGATCTTTTCCTGCAGATTTTTGATGCGGTGGGAGATATTTTGTGTGCCATCTTCCTTGCTTTGGCGGTTGACAAGCAGCTCATTGGCAATATTGAGCGCAGCCATGACTGCGACCCGCTCGGTGCCAATAATGCGTCCGGTGTCCCTTATCTCGCGCATCTGGCCGTCAATATAGGCTGCCGCCTGCAAAAGGGATTCTCGTTCTTCCGGCAGGCAGGAGATGCGGTACTCCTTGTCGAGGATATTGACCGTTACCGGCAGTCGATCACTATTCACTGAGGTGCTTCCATCGATTTCAATCGAGTGATCATGGCTTCAACGCGGGCTCGCGCCAGCTCGGTCTTTTCAATCAGCGCTGCGCGTTCTGCTACCAGGTTATCCTGTCTCACACGCAGGGATTTATTCTCATCTTTGAGGTAGGAGCAGGCTCTTATAAGCTCTTCTACCCGGATCTCAAGCTTGCGCAGGTCCAGATCCGCCGGATTTTGTGTCTCTTTTTCTGTCATGGCCATCAATATAGTGGTCAGATAGTGGTGGGTCAATCTCTAGATCCGCATGTTATGATCTATATTCAGGGTCTGTTAACACCAATTATATTGTCACTTCCAAGGTCCTGTAGTTGACCGGCCAGGTTGAGGGAACGTTGTCCAGTAAGTCTACATGAGCGTCTGAGGGTATATCCTGGCGAAAACAGCCTTGACTTGGTGTTGCCGCTGGAATTGCGCTACTCGACGTTACTTGTCACTTGTTGATAGCAACCAAACTACAATCCCGGTGTCTTGGTTGATGCTTTTTTAGACACAATAGTGGCAGTGAATGTGGTCTCAACAGGGCCCTCTCATAGAGGAAAATAGATGAATGAGAATAGCTCAATGCCCGATTATTCTCGCCTCGAGGGGGCGTTGAACTCAATCGGCCTTGATGTTGGTGCCAGCGAGATTCATGGTGTTATCTGTGGCCTGGTATCCGCCGGCACCAGCCAAAGCCATGTGGATTGGATGGAGGCGTTGTTCGAGGAGTGGCCTGAAGAGGATCTGTTGGTCCGTGAAGCCAGGGAATTGATCGGCCAACTCTACTTCGTTACCCGTGACCAGATTGGCAATGAGGATTTCAGCTTCATGCCATTTCTCGCAGACGATACGCAACCGATCACTGTGAGGGCTAAGGGATTGCGTGACTGGTGTGTAGGTTATCTGTATGGATTGGGCCTGGCCGGCATCAGCGACCGGCAGCTCGAGGGTGATGCCAGGGAAGCGTTGCAGGATATATCCCATTTCACCCGGCTCGACTATGAGTCACTCGAATCGGGAGAGGCAACGGAACAGGCCTATGCTGAGCTGCAGGAGTTTTTGAAAGTTGTGACCTTGCTTGTCTGGGAAGAACTGGCGGATATTCGGGAGCATGGCCATGGTGAAGAGTGAATTCAGACGGCGTCGTCGCGAATTGATGCGGATGATGGGGCCGGGCAGTATCGCCATACTCCCAGCGGCACCCCAGCTGATTCGCAACAGGGATGTGCACTATCCATACCGACCCGATAGCGATTTCTACTATTTGACCGGGTTCCCGGAACCGGATGCGGTATTGGTTCTGATTCCAGGAAGAAAACAGGCGGAGTACATTCTCTTCAACAGGGAGCGCGATCCGGTAAAGGAGCAATGGGAGGGTCCAATAGCGGGCCAGGAGGGTGCCTGTAGCGAGTATGATGCGGATGACTCTTTCCCGATCGGAGACCTGGACGACATACTGCCGCGCATGCTGGAGCAGTGTGAACGGATCTTCTATATCATGGGTTGCGATGCAAAGTTCGACAAGCGACTGTCGGAGTGGATCAATGCCATACGCTGTGAAGCGCGCAGCGGGGTTCAAGGGCCTGTAGAGATCATCGCCCTGGATCACTATCTACATGAGATGCGGTTGTTTAAAAGTCGATCAGAACTGAAGGTGATGCGCCAGGCGGCAAGGATATCCGCCAAGGCCCATAAAAAGGTGATGCAGCTGTGTAAACCTGGCGTATGGGAGTATCAGCTCGAAGCCGAGTTTGTATGCGAATGCACCCATCATGGCGCCAAGTCGCAGGCCTATCCCCCCATCGTCGGTGCCGGCGGGAACGCCTGTACGCTGCACTACACCGAAAACGGGGATAAGCTGGGTGACAAGCAGATGTTGCTGATCGATGCCGGCTGCGAGGTTGACTATTATGCCTCGGACATTACCCGCACCTATCCGGTAAACGGCAGTTTCAACGAACCGCAGCGGCAGTTATACGAACTGGTTCTGGCGGCGCAGGAAGCGGCGATTGCCAAGGTCAAGCCGGGCAATCACTGGAATGATCCCCATGATGCCGCGGTGCGAACCATAACCAGGGGCTTGATCAAGCTGGGAATACTCAAGGGTTCGTTGGCCAAATTGATACGCGAGGAGAAGTACAAGGCCTTTTTCCCCCATCGCACCGGACACTGGATCGGTATGGATGTACATGATGTGGGTGACTACAAGGTCGATGGCGCATGGCGTTTATTCGAACCGGGCATGGCGTTGACCATAGAACCCGGAATATACGTACCTGCTGCCACAAAGGGTGTAGCGAAAAAGTGGTGGAATATAGGTATACGCATCGAAGACGACGTGGTGGTAACCAAGGATGGTTGTGACGTATTGACCAGGGATATTGCAAAATCAGTGGCGGAAATCGAAGCCATTATGGCGGCATGACATGGCAGAACGTTTTGATCTTCTGATCGTCGGCGGCGGTATGGTGGGTGTCAGTCTCGCCCATGCGGTCAGTGGCCTGGGGTACAGGATCGGCGTCATTGAGGCATGGCCCCTCGAATCATCGGCCCAGCCAAGTTTCGATGACAGGGTGATTGCGCTCTCCTGGGGCAGCCGCGTGATCTTGGAGGCGATGGGGGTCTGGCGTGCTGTCGAGAGAGCCGCCGAGCCGATTCAGGATGTCCATATCTCAGATCGAGGCCATTTCGGATTTACCCGGCTGAGCCATCACCAGGAAGGGGTTGCCGCCCTGGGGTATGTGGTGACCGCACGGGCATTGGGCAAGGCCTTGATGGAGGATATGGCGGAGCGTCAAGCGATCGAGCTGATCTGCCCTGCGAAACTAAAGAGCTTCAGCATATCCGAGAACGAGGTCGAAGTCCGGATCGAACAGGATGCTTCAGAACAGCGGCTCTCCACGAGTCTGCTGGTGGCTGCGGACGGCGGCGATTCCCAGGTCAGGCAGTTTCTCTCCATACCTTTGAGAGAGAAGCCCTATGGTCAAACCGCGATCATCGCCAACCTGCGCGCAGAGCAGCCTCACCGAGGCATCGCTTATGAACGTTTTACCGACACTGGCCCACTGGCGCTGTTACCGATGCGGGATGATCGCCTCTCCATGGTATGGACTGCAAGAGACAAAGAGGTGGCGGATTTGATGGCGCTAAGGGATGAGGCATTTCTCCTCAGGCTGCAGGATCGTTTCGGTTATCGGCTCGGTCGCTTGTCTGAGTTGGGCAAAAGATCGGCCTATCCCCTGCGTTTACGGCAGGCCGCTGAGCAGGTGCGCTCGCGGGTGGCCCTGATCGGAAATGCCGCGCATGCGATACATCCGGTAACCGGCCAGGGATTCAACCTCGGTCTGCGGGATGTCGCCGTACTTGCCGATCTGTTGTTCGATGCGTCGCAAAGGGGGCAGGACCCTGGAGATGACACACTCTTAAAAGCCTATGCAAGCTGGCGCAAAAGGGATCAGAACAGTGTCGCCTTGATCACCGATACCCTGGCGCGACTGTTCGCCAATCCATTCGGTCCGTTACGGCTGGTGCGCAACCTGGGCATGGTGGGGCTCGATCTTGCACCGAGCCTGAAGCATCTGGTGGCACGTCAATTCATGGGTTTGAATGGGCGTTTACCGAGACTGGCGCGTGGGGTGTCCCTTGACTAAATCGAAAACAGAGTACGACCTGGTGATCGTGGGCGGCGGTATGGTGGGATCGGCATTGGCCTGCGCTGTTGCCGGTGTCGGCTTGCGTATCTGTATCCTAGAGGCGAGGGAACCGCAGCGTAGTTGGCCGTCGGATGAGGTCGATCTTCGTGTTTCCGCGCTTACCCGTGCCTCACAACGCATGCTCGAAAAGCTGCAGGCCTGGCCGAGAATGGCAGAGATGCGCATCAGTCCCTATACCGATATGGAGGTTTGGGATGCGGGAGGAAGCGGCCGTATCCGTTTCAACGCGGCGGAAATCGGTGAACCCGACTTGGGCCACATCGTGGAAAACCGCGTCACCCAGCTTGCGCTGTGGGAGCGACTGGAGGCACTGCCCAACGTCACCCTGCGATACCCCGCGGCAGTTGCAGAGTTGGTTTTGGATCATCAACCGAGTCTTCTGCTGCAGGATGGCGGTCGTCTGAATGCGAAACTTATCGTTGCCGCCGACGGCAGGGATTCGCAATTGCGCGAGCTGGCGGACATCGGCACCAGGGGCTGGGAATACGATCAACACGCCATCGTGGCCACGGTCAAACCCACGCTCCCGCATCAACAGACGGCGAGGCAGCGTTTCATGCCCCTTGGGCCCCTGGCGCTTTTGCCGATCAATGACGGACGCTGCTCCATTGTCTGGTCGACATCGCCGACTCAGGCGGATGAACTGATGGCGCTTTCCGATAAGATCTTCTGCGAGCGGCTTAGCGTGGCCAGCGAGCAGGTTCTTGGCGAGATTGATGACGTCGGACCCCGGGGTCTCTTCCCGCTGCGGCTCGGACATGCCGAGACCTATATCCGTCCCGGTTTTGTTCTCGTGGGCGACGCCGCGCATGCGATGCACCCCTTGGCGGGGCAGGGGGTCAACCTCGGTTTCATGGATGCCATGACCCTGGTCGACGTTTTGCTTGAGGCCCATGGTGCAGGCAGGGGGATCGGTTCCATGGCTACCCTGAGACGCTATGAGCGGTCCAGGAAGGGCCCCAACATGGCGATGCTTGGCGCGATGGATGCCTTCAAGCGAATATTCAGCAATGAGGTGATGCCCCTCAAGCTGATGCGAAATCTTGGCTTGGACATTGCCGACCGCTCCGGATTCATCAAACATCAACTGATTCGCCGGGCGATGGGTATAGGTGGCGATTTGCCAACCCTCGCGCGGTGATAGCGGCAATAATGACGGGTTGCATGAGGTTTTTCGCAATTGGCAAGCGCCGGGAGGCAAGGTATAGTCTTCAATTCGATCCACCCCCGTGGGAGAGGCCGGCTCAAACCGGCGCCGAAGGCGCAATCCCGCCCGGAATCGCTCAGGCAAAAGGACCGTGGGGGGTAAGTCGCTTTGCGGGCGCCAGGCTGCAAGGGGCTTAGGTCGACTCTGGAGAGTGGTGTCACAACACCCACCGAAGGGGCAGGCGCTGATAACAGCGTGCACGGTTGGTCATCGCCGATAAACTCGTTCCGATGTAAACCTGCAGCAGCGCCAAACTCTCAGGTTTTGGACAGAGGGGCGGCGCGGGTGAGGATTCATCCGCGCCGCCCTTTTTACGTTTTGGACCGGGAGATGGTAATGAGTAAGCAGACTGTTTTATATGATACCCACAAGGCCATGGGCGCGCGCTTGGTCCCCTTTGGCGGTTGGGATATGCCGCTGCACTATGGCTCGCAGCTGGAGGAACACCACCATGTGCGGCGTGACGCGGGCATGTTCGATGTTTCGCACATGACCGTGGTCGATATTAAGGGCGCTGACGTTAAAGCGTTTTTGAGATATCTGTTGGCCAATGATGTCGATAAGTTGAAGCAACCGGGCAAGGCGCTCTATACCTGCATGCTTAACGAGACGGGTGGTGTGGTCGACGATCTGATTGTCTACTATCTGGATGATCAGTGGTATCGGCTGGTGGTGAATGCCGGTACCACGGAGAAGGATTTGGCCTGGCTGGAGAAGCGCTCCGCAACTTATGATGCGGCTGTCAAACCACGACGCGATCTCGCCATGATTGCGGTGCAGGGGCCCAATGCACGAGCCAAAGCGCTGCCGCTGCTGTCATCCGAGCTGCAGCAGAAGGGGCGCGATCTGAAACCGTTCAATGCGGTTGCCGATGGCGATTGGTTTTTGGCCAGAACCGGCTATACCGGTGAAGATGGATTCGAAATCATGTTGCCGGGGGATCGGGCGGCCGAATTCTGGCGGCAATTGCACACTGCAGGGGTGGAACCCTGTGGGCTTGGCGCCAGGGATACGCTGCGCCTGGAAGCGGGTATGAATCTTTACGGTTCCGATATGGACGAGGAGAGCTCTCCCCTGGAGTCGGGGCTCGGCTGGACCATCGCCTGGGAACCCCAGGAACGTGATTTCGTCGGCCGTACAGTTTTAGAACAGCAACGCAAGGATAAGCAAAAACGACGTTTCGTTGGCTTGGTGTTGACCGGACGCGGGGTGCTGCGTAACCATTTGAAGCTGTTTGATGGCGAGAAGGAGGTGGGCGAGATCACTTCCGGTGGCTTTGCCCCGACCCTGGAGCGCTCCATCGCCTTTGCCAGGGTCCTGCCCGATATCGGTGAGACCTGTGACGTGGAAATACGTGGTAAACGTGTCAAGGCGCAACTGGTCAAGCCGCCTTTTGTACGCAATGGCAAGGCCGTCATCGACTTGTAACCCGAACGCATACAACTTCTAGACAAATCTCCTTGAAGGAAAAAACTATGAACACGACACCTACTGATCGCCGCTATGCCAAATCCCACGAATGGATAAAGGATGAAGGTGACGGCAGTTATACCATCGGAATCACCGACCATGCGCAGGAGCTGCTTGGTGACCTGGTATTTGTCGACCTGCCGGAAGTGGGTTCTCAGGTCGAGGCTGGCGGTGACTGTGCCGTGGTTGAATCGGTTAAGGCCGCGTCCGATGTCTACAGTCCGGTGACCGGCGAGGTCATCGCGATCAATGAGGCCCTGGATGGTGCGCCCGAGACGATCAATGAGGATGCCTACGGTACCGGCTGGATGTTCAAGGTCAAATTGTCGGACGCAAGCGGTATGGATGAACTTCTCGATGCCGATGGCTATGAGGCGATGATCGCCGACGAGGATTGAAGCAGGATGCAGATCACTACTCACCGCTGAGAATCATGGCTTCGCGGACCTACCGACTTTTGTTTTAGCAGACGAGACAGCTATGCCTTTCATCCCCCATACCGAAGACGATATAGAAGAGATGCTGGCCGCCATCGGGGTCGACAATATCGATGCGCTTTTTGACGAGATACCCGATGAGCTGCGCTGCGGAGAGCTGGATGCAATTCCCCCCGGAATGTCGGAGATGGAGCTCTCCCGTCTCATGCAGGCACGTGCCCGCGCCGACGGGCAACCACTCTGTTTCATCGGTGCCGGTGCCTACGATCACCATATCCCGGCGGCGGTCTGGGAACTGACCACCAGGGGTGAGTTCTACACCGCCTATACCCCCTACCAGGCGGAAGCGAGTCAGGGTACGCTGCAACTGCTCTATGAGTATCAGTCAATGATGACCGCCCTCACCGGGATGGATGTCTCCAACGCCTCGCTCTACGATGGCGCATCCGCCCTGGCCGAAGCGGTGCTGATGGCGGTGAGGGCAAATCGCAAATCGAAATCGAAGCGCGTTCTTGTTCCCCGCAACCTCCATCCCGTCTATCGCAAGGTGGCCCATACCATTGTAAGGAACCAGCAGATCGAGTTGGTGGAGGTGGCGTACGACAGCGGCAGCGGCGGGATCGACAGGGCGGATCTGGATCGCTACCGCGGTGAGGACTATGCCGCCCTGATCATCCCTCAACCCAATTTCTTTGGGGTCTTAGAGGCGGTGGACGAATTGACGGACTGGGCCCATGCAAATGGGATGCTGGCCATCGCCGTGGTCAACCCGCTTGCCATGGCGGTGCTGAAACCCGCGGGCGAGTGGGGTGAGCAGGGAGCCGATATCTGTTGCGGCGAGGGCCAGCCGTTGGGTGCGCCCCTGGCTTCCGGCGGCCCCTATTTCGGATTCCTCTGCAGCACCCAAAAACTGGTGCGCCAGATGCCGGGGCGCATCATCGGCAAGACCGTTGATCTGGATGGCAAACCCGGCTATGCCCTGACTCTGCAGGCGAGAGAGCAGCATATCCGGCGCTCCAAGGCGACCTCCAACATCTGCACCAATCAAGGCTTGATGGTGACCGCGGCAACCATCCATATGTCGCTGATGGGCAGCGAGGGGCTGCAGCGCGTCGCCGCCGCCAGCCATGCCAACAGCGACAAGCTGACCCATGCCCTGACCTCACTGCCCGGGGTGGAGAGCCTGTTCGATGGACCGGTGTTTCATGAGCGCGTAGTGCGTCTACCCATCGCCGCAAACAAGGCGCTACGTGCCCTGGCCGCGCACAATGTCCTCGGCGGTTTTGATTTGAGCGACGACTATCCGGAGCTGGGTGATGCGATCCTGGTGTGCGCCACCGAGTTGAGAAGCGAGGACGACATAGAAAGCTATCGAAGCAAGCTTGAGCGGGTGATCGCGTCGCAGGTTGAGACACCCTGTCAGCTGAAACCCGATTGGTAAGGACAAGAATATGATTTACGAAGGTTCACGTAAGGGGCGTCGGGCAACGGCTCAGGCGCCATTGGAGAAGGCTGATTTGTCGTCCATACCCTCGGCGATGCTGCGCGATTCCCAACCGGGCCTCCCGGAAATATCCGAAATGCAGGCAGTGCGCCACTTCACCCGGCTGTCGCAGAAGAACTTCTCCATTGATACCCATTTCTATCCTTTGGGTTCCTGTACCATGAAATACAATCCAAGGGCCTGTAATACGCTGGCGAGTCTGCCCGGTCTGCTCGCCAGGCACCCGCTGGCGCCGGAGACCCACAGCCAGGGTTTTATGGGTTGTCTCTATGAGCTGCAGGAGATCCTGAAAACGGTAACCGGAATGTATGCTGTCTCCCTCACACCGGCGGCCGGGGCACAAGGTGAGTTTGCCGGTGTCGCCATGATCCGCGCCTACCACGATGACAGGGGGGATACGGCGCGTGATGAGATCCTGGTGCCCGATGCGGCCCATGGCACCAATCCCGCATCCGCGGTGATGTGCGGTTACAAGACCCGGGAGATCCCCACGGGTGACGACGGCGACATCGATGTCGCGGCATTGAAGTCCGCATTGGGCCCGCAGACCGCCGGCATCATGCTGACCAACCCTTCCACGGTGGGTGTTTTCGAACGCCGCATCAAGGAGATTGCAGAGCTGGTTCACGACGCCGGGGGGCTGCTCTACTACGATGGCGCCAATCTCAATGCGATACTCGGCAAGGTCCGCCCCGGCGACATGGGTTTCGATGTCATTCATATGAATCTGCACAAAACCTTTTCCACCCCCCATGGCGGAGGCGGTCCGGGTGCCGGTCCGGTGGGGGTCAGTAAACGACTCGAACCCTATCTGCCTGTGCCGATGGTCGATTTCGACGGTAGCGACTACCTTTGGCTGACGGAACATGAGCGCCCGCAGACCATGGGACGCCTCTCCGCCTTCGCCGGCAATGCCGGGGTGCTGCTGCGCGCTTATGTCTACGCTCGCCTGTTGGGCCGTGAGGGGATGCATCGGGTTGCCGAGTTTTCCACCCTCAACGCCAACTATCTGCTCAAACGATTGATGGATGCCGGTTTCGATGCCGCCTATCCCGATCGCCGCGCCAGTCACGAGTTTATTCTCACCTTGAAACGACAGGCCAAGGAGCTGGGCGTCAACACCATGGATTTCGCCAAGCGACTGCTCGACTATGGCGTGCATGCCCCCACCACCTACTTTCCCCTGCTGGTCCCTGAATGTCTGTTGGTTGAACCCACCGAGACAGAGGCGAAGGAGGAGCTCGATAACTTTGTCGAGATCATGATGCGCATCAATCAGGAGGCGGAAACCCAGCCGGAGTTGGTCAAACAGGCGCCCCATACCATGCCGGTGAGACGGCTCGATGATGTCAGGGCGGCGCGGGAGCTCGACCTGGCCTGGAGGGGAGATTGAACCGACGCTGTTTAAAGGGGCTTCCTATTTCAGTCCGCAAATGAACGCTAATAAACGCTAATTCAAAAGGACGAGAGGTAACCATGTCGGCCCTTATCTGCGGTTCTTTCGCCTACGATACCATCATGGTCTTTAATGACCATTTCAAGCACCACATCCTCCCGGAGCAGGTGCACATCCTGAATGTCTCTTTTCTGGTGCCCGATATGCGGAGGGAGTTTGGCGGCTGTGCCGGCAATATCGCCTATAATCTCAAGATGCTCGGTGGTGACGGCAAACCGGTGGGTACCGTGGGCGACGACTTCGCCCCCTATGCAAAATGGATGGATGAGTGCGGCATCAGTCGCGATCAGGTGCTGGAGGTGCCTGGCAGCTATACCGCGCAGGCCTATATTACCACTGACAAGGATGACAATCAGATCACCGCCTTTCACCCCGGTGCGATGAACCAGGCCCACCAGATCGATGTCTCAAAGATCAATGGTACCACCCTGGGCATGGTTTCACCGGACGGCCGCCAGGGTATGATCGAGCATGCGGCGCAATTTGCCGGGACCGGTGTGCCTTTTATATTTGATCCCGGTCAAGGCATGCCCATGTTTGATGGCGATAGTCTGCTGGCGTTCAGTGAACAGGCAAACTGGCTGGCCTTCAACGACTATGAAGCGATGTTGATGCAGGAGCGTACAGGAAAGAGCCTGAAACAGCTGGCTCTGATGGTCGAGGCAATTATCCTGACCCGCGGCGGTGAAGGATCCGAAATCATCACCAGGGATAAGGTCTATACCATTCCCGCCGCGCCGGTGAAGGCGGTGGTGGATCCTACAGGATGCGGCGATGCCTATCGTGCGGGCATTCTGTACGGGCTCATGAACGATATAGACTGGGAAACCACGGGCCGAATCGCAGCCTTAATGGGAGCGATAAAGATAGAGCAGGCGGGTACACAGAACCACTTTGTATCGCCGGAGGAGTTTGGTCATCGTTTCGAGAAGGCGTTTGACTACAAATTTGATTAGAAATAATAGCCATGTCTGGACATTTTAAAGAGAGCGATTTCGTCCCCCTCAATCTTGCCGTGCTGACCGTTTCCGACAGCCGCACGGAAGAGACCGACAAGTCGGGTCAGACCCTCAGGGAGCGTGCATTGGAAGCCGGTCATCGGGTGGTCGAAAAGCGCATCGTACCCGATGATATCTACCAGATGCGCGCGGTGGTATCGGCCTGGATAGCCGATAGCGATGTGCACATCATCATCTCCACCGGCGGTACCGGCATTACCGGTCGCGACAGCACTCCGGAGGCACTGCAGCCCCTGTTCGATAAGTCGATCGAGGGCTTCGGCGAACTCTACCGCGCGATCTCGCTGCAGGAGATCGGCAGTTCATCGATTCAGTCCCGGGCAATAGCCGGCCTGGCCAACGGTACGCTGATATTCTGCCTTCCCGGCTCCACCGGGGCTTGCCGCACCGGATGGGACAAGATCCTCAAGTCCCAGCTCGATATGCGTACCAGGCCCTGTAATTTCGCCCAGATGTTTCCCCGTCTGTTGGAGAGCTGAAATGGACAATTGCGACGCTCGGCAGACACAGCTTAAACCGGTGGCTGAGGCCTTGGCCTTCCTCCTCGGTCAGGTCAAACCGATCTCCGGACTGGAGAAGGTAAACCTGGACGAGGCATTGGAACGGGTGCTGGCCGCTGCGGTTAGAAGTCAGGTTGACGTGCCACCCTGGGACAACAGCGCCATGGATGGTTACGCGGTCAATACCGGCGATCTCGACGCCGAAGGGGGCAGGTTGCCTGTCACGCAGCGGATAGCCGCCGGATCGGCCGCCGGCAGACTCGCGCCGGGGACAGCGGCGCGTATCTTCACCGGCGCCCCCATTCCCGAGGGTGCCGATGCCGTGGTCATTCAGGAGGTCTGCGAGGTCGACGGTGAGCAGGTAGCGATCAAGGGAAAACCTGCAACTGGCGCCAACATCCGCAAAGCGGGAGAGGATATCCTCCAAGGCGAGGAGATATTGCCGGCCGGGATCAGGCTCGATGCCCAGCACCTGGGGCTTGCCGCTTCGGTGGGTGTGGCCGAGTTGTCGGTCCATCGTCGACTCAAGGTCGCGGTCTTCTCCAGTGGCGATGAGTTGGTAATGCCGGGAGGCGAGTTGCGGGCCGGCCAGATCTACAACTCCAACCAGTTCACACTGACGGGCCTGCTGCAGCGCATGGGCTGTGAAGTGATTCAGCTCGGAATCGTGGAAGACAGTTTCGAGGCAACCTGCGAAGCCCTCTCCCGGGGTGCGGAGGAGGCCGACCTGGTGCTTGCCTCGGGCGGGGTGTCCGTGGGTGAAGAGGATCACGTCAAGCCGGCAGTGGAACGCCTCGGTTCATTGGAGCTGTGGAAGATTGCCTCCCGTCCCGGCAAGCCGCTGGCTTTCGGTCATATCGGAGAGACCCCTTTTATGGGTGCGCCGGGGAATCCGGTCTCCCTGTTCGTCACATTCTCAATTTTCACCAGGCCGTGCATCCTACGCATGCAGGGCATCACCGGTGAGGTCCTGCCAAGGCCGGTCAGCGTGATTGCTGGATTCGAGAAAGCCGCCACCGACAAACGCCAGGAGTATGCCCGCGGACGCCTGGAACAGGGCGATCAAGGAGAGGCGGTGGTCAGACTCTATCCAAACCGTTCATCCGGGGTGCTGAGTTCCGTGGTGTGGGCAAACGGTCTGGTCGTACTGCCGCCGCTCACCGCCATCAAGCCCGGTGATCCGGTTGAGTTCATTCCCTTCAGCGAGTTGATGTCATGATTCAGATCCTCTTTTTCGCACGCTTTCGCGAGGAGTTGGGTGTCGAGTCTGAACAAATAGAGCTGGACGGCCCCTCCTCGATCGATGATCTTCTGCATATCCTGCGCGGCCGCGGCGAGGCCTGGGCCAGGCTCTTTGCCGAGAATCAACGGGTGATGATGGCGGTCAATCAGGAACTCGCGGATAAAAACACACCCTTGAAGGCGGGGGATGAGGTTGCCTTCTTTCCACCGGTGACCGGGGGCTGAGAGGTGGACAGCGTATCGATACGGGCGGAACCCTTCGATCCAAACCGGGAGGTGGACCTGCTGCGGGGCAGTGACCCGTCGACCGGCGCCGTGGTGACATTCATCGGCCTGATGCGTGACATCAACGAGGGTGACAGGGTTGAACGTCTCTACCTCGAACACTATCCGGGGATGACGGAACGCGCCCTGCAGGAGATCGTCGATGAGGCGAACAGCCGCTGGGATATCCAGGATTGCAGGGTGGTCCATCGTGTGGGGACCCTCCTGCCCACCGATCCCATCGTGCTGGTCGCGGTGGCGAGCAGGCATCGCAAAGAGGCCTTTCGGGCCTGCGAGTTTATCATCGACTACCTGAAGACCAAGGCCCCGTTCTGGAAAAAGGAGACCACCGCCGAGGGAGAGCGCTGGGTGGATGCGCGGGAGAGCGATGATACAGCCACCCTAGCGTGGGAAAAAAGTGACGCTTAAGAAAAAGGCACATCACCCAAGATAGCGCTCATTTGTCACTGCTAGCCTGAGCCAAGACTATTTGCGTCTATTTGCGGTCCTTGGCGTTCATTTGCGGTTTTCTTTTTTTCGCTTGTACCCGGTCGATCGGGTCAAGCCTGTTGAACATCAAGGAAGGTCCTGACCGGAAGACTGGTCGGAAGGTTGCTGGTGGTGTGGTTTTTGGAGATTGATCAACCGGGATGCGCGGGTGCATCCCGGTTCGAAGTTGAGCTACTTCTTGTTCGAATGGAGCAGGACCTGCTCGAAGATGTTTCGCTTAATGCGGCTGCGGATGGGTTCGGGCAGATTGTGCCAGGCCTTTGCCACTTCAATCGCTTCGTCATCCACTACCGAGGTGGTGGTTTCGCCGAACATCAACCAGGCCGGATTGACATCCAGTACCTGAGCGATCTCATCGATCTTCCTTGGACGCAGGCTCTTGCCGTTCTCAATTTTCTGTATCACGGCCTGATTGGTGCCCGCACGGAGCGCCAGCTCCTCCTGGGTCCAACCTCTTTCCCGTCTTTTCCTGCGTAGTCGAGAGCCTAGTGTATCCATTTCCCGCGGTATGTATGTTTCAAATTTTTGTGCGTGTACGTAGCTCATGGTCCTTCCCGTTAAGATGCTGATGTGGGTGTGCATCGTCTGTACCTGGTAGCGGCGCTGCGTTCAAAAACTTGACACTTTGTAGAAGTCCGTCATAACGCTTGCGAAATAAATTCCAGTGCACGGGGGAAATGTGACCAAGTTCACACTATCCTAGCATGGAAAAAATGTCGTGAAATTGCTGATTTACGATTTTCCGGCACATTGGCGAATGCAATTCCTGTGTTACCATGCACCCCCATGATGACCTACCCCGCAATCGATCCCACCCTGATTTCCATTGGACCAGTGAGTATCCACTGGTATGGATTGATGTATGTTGTCGGCTTTCTGGGCGGCTGGTGGTTGGGTCGCCTGCGGGTGGGAAAACCGGGTGTGGTATGGGATGCCAAACAGGTGGACGATGTTGTTTTCTACATCGTCCTCGGGGTGGTGTTGGGCGGGCGCATCGGCTACATCCTGTTCTATAATCTCGACGCTTTTCTGGCCAATCCCCTCACGCTATTAAAGGTATGGGAGGGGGGGATGTCTTTCCATGGCGGCCTGTTGGGCGTGATCCTGGCAATGTGGTACTTTGCCCGCAGGCATGGCCGCAGTTTTTTTGAGGCGACCGATTTTATTGCGCCACTGGTCACGGTCGGCTTGGGGGCCGGGCGCATCGGAAACTTCATCAACGCCGAATTATGGGGCGGGGTCACCGATCTGCCCTGGGGCATGCGTGTGCCCTGTGAGGTGGCGGCTGGTCTCTGTGCCCGGCTTGGCATGGGGTCGGATGCGGAGTATTCGCTCCCCGTCCACCCCAGCCAACTGTACGAATCCTTCCTCGAAGGCTTGGTGCTGTTCCTCATCTTGTGGATCTTCTCAGCCAGGCCCAGGCCGAGGATGGCGGTTTCTGGTCTGTTTTTGATCGGTTATGGGGTATTTCGATTTATGGTCGAATTTGTACGCATGCCCGATCAACACATCGGTTATCTTGCATTTGACTGGTTGACCATGGGTCAGCTGTTGAGTCTGCCGATGATTCTATTTGGTATATTGCTGTTCTATCTGGCCTACCAACCGGAGAGCAGTCATGGCTAGCAGGTATTTGTGATGAGATTTGAAGTTGTATCAGGCAAACCCCTGAACGCGTTCCGGGCAACCAGGGTTGAAGCGGGGCGGTGACGGGATGAAACAGTATCACGACCTCATGCGGCATGTGCGCGATCAGGGTGTCGTCAAGGAGGACAGAACGGGTACCGGGACGCGCAGTGTGTTTGGTTATCAGATGCGTTTCGATTTGGATCAGGGCTTCCCGCTATTGACCACCAAGCGCCTTCATCTTCGTTCCATCATCCATGAGCTGCTGTGGTTTATCAAAGGCGATACCAATATCCGCTATCTTCAGGAGAACGGGGTCACCATCTGGGATGAGTGGGCGGACGAGAATGGGGATCTGGGTCCGGTATACGGCTATCAGTGGCGCTCCTGGCCGGCTCCCGATGGGGGGCATATCGACCAGATCAGCCATCTGATAACGCAGATCAGGGAAAATCCAGACTCGAGACGCCTGATCGTCTCGGCCTGGAATCCCGCGCAGGTGGAGCATATGGCGCTGCCTCCCTGCCACTGCCTGTTCCAATTCTATGTCGCCGAGGGGAGGCTCTCCTGCCAGCTCTATCAGCGTAGTGCCGATATCTTTCTCGGGGTGCCCTTCAATATCGCCTCCTATGCGCTGTTGACCATGATGATTGCCCAGGTGACCGGCTTGGCTCCCGGCGAATTCGTCCATACCTTCGGCGATGCCCACCTCTACAACAACCATCTGGAGCAGGCGGAACTGCAACTGAGCCGAGAACCCCGGAAGTTGCCGGTTATGAGAATCAATCCTGAGGTAAGGTCGATTTTCGATTTCCGCTTCGAGGATTTCGAACTGGTCGATTACGACCCCCATCCCCATATCAAGGCGCCGGTGGCTGTGTAGGGCGCTGATCGAACATGAAACCGCTGATATCCCTTATCGCCGCGGTGGCGAACAACGGAGTAATCGGGGTTGATAATAGTCTCCCCTGGCGCCTGCCCGCCGACCTGAAACACTTCAAGGCATTGACCATGGGCAAGCCCATCGTCATGGGGCGCCGCACCTGGGAATCGCTTCCCGGGGTTCTGCCGGGGCGCCGCCATATCGTCGTCAGTCGCAATCGGGACTACCGGGCAGAGGGCTGCGAACTGGTGCACTCGGTGGATGAGGCGCTGCAGCTGGCCGGCGATGCAGCTGAAATCATGATTGTCGGCGGCGGCGGACTCTACCGGCAGATGCTGCCCAGGGCGGATCGCCTCTATTTGACCCTGGTGGAGGCCGATGTGGAGGGGGACGCCTACTTTCCCGAAATCGATTGGTCCCAATGGCATGAGGTGAGCCGAGAGACCCATGCCGCCGATGACCGCAACCTGTTCGCCTACTCCTTTGTTATATTGAACCGCATCAGCCCCTGACCTGGCAGGCGACTTGATAGGGTTTCGGCGGTTTATGCTTGCGCAGGCGCAGCGCGGTAAGCTTGCCACCCCACAGACAGCCGCTGTCGAGGCAGCAGACATTGGCATTCTGATGGTAGCCCAGGGTCGACCAGTGTCCAAACAGAATGCGATCCCCTCTGGTCAGTCGTCCCGGTGCTTCGAACCAGGGTATCGAGCCGTTGGTCTGTGTCCCCGGGGGTCCCTTGTCGAGCAGCGAGATACGTCCATCCGGAGTGCAGTATCTCAGGCGCGTGAAGCAGTTGGTGATGAAGCGGAGTCGCTCCATCCCCTCGAGACTCTCGGACCAGAGGTCGGGCAGGTCGCCATAGATGACCTTGCAGAACTTGGCGAACTTGGGACCGCGCAGCACCTCTTCCAGCTCATGGGCACAGGCGATGGCGGTATCCAGATCCCACTGCGGCGCTACGCCTGCATGGACCAGGCTGTAGCCCCTTTTTCGATGGTGGATCATCATCGGTCTATGACGCAGCCATTCGATCAACTCATGACTGTCGGGTGCCTCGATAATCTCCTTCAGGCTGCCGTATTTGTTATGGCTGCGGTTGCCCTGGGAGAGTGCCAGCAGGTGGAGGTCGTGATTGCCCAGTACGCTAACCGCCCGTGAGCCGAGTGACTTCACGAAACGAAGTACCTGCAGGGACTTTGGGCCGCGGTTGACCAGGTCACCGGCAAACCAGAGCTTGTCCTTGGACGGATCGAAACGGATCGCTTCAAGCAGCCGCTGCAGTTCGTCGTAGCAACCTTGAACGTCGCCTATGGCATAGATGGACATCAGAGTACACCGAGTTTAAGCAGTTGCCTGTCGTGGGTTTTGGCCAGCAGGAGTTGGGCGCAGATGGCGCCTATCAGTGCCAGGAACATATCGGTTTGGGTATCCCAGGGATCGCCCTGGGTACCGAGGAAGGCCTCTGCGGCCTGCTCGCTGAGCAGTGCCACCCACCACTCGATCAATTCATAGAAGGCACTGAACGCAAGGCAGAAACAGAGACAGAGAAAAAAGAGCCAGTGCCCCTGTTGCAAGGGCGAGCGTCGCAGCAGGATCTCGCGGGCCAAGATGGCAGGTACGAATCCCTGGGCGAAGTGGCCAACCCGGTCATAATGGTTTCGCGACAGCTCGAAACTCTCTTTAAGCCAATTGAACAGGGGTACCTCCGCATAGGTGTAGTAACCACCGATAATCAGTATCACGGCGTGCAGTGCGATCAGACGGTAGGCCAGGATGGTCAGGGGAAAGCCTTTACGGGTGTAGTAGAGGAGTGGCAGGGCGATCATCACAGGCAGGGTTTCCAGGAACCAGGTATAGCGATCTGCGACCGGATCGATAGCACTGAATATCAGCAGCAGGACGACGCCGCCGCCCAATAAAAGCAATTCACTTTGCCTCTCAAGCACCATCGATCCTCTGCTCTGGAATTGGGTTTTCGATCAGTGAACCGCTGCCGCCGCGTTCAATGGAGACTGCCCGGACGGGCGAGGGAGAAGGGCGGTATCTGGGCATCGAAATGGTTGCCCTGACCGTCGACCATGTCGTAGCTCCCCTGCATGCTCCCCACCGGCGTATCGAGAACGGTTCCGCTGGTATAGCGAAAGGTCTCACCTGGATTGAGCTGGGGCTGTTCGCCCACGACCCCTTCACCGCGCACCTCCTGCACCTTGCCATTCGCGTCGGTGATTATCCAGTGCCGATTCATCAGGCGGGCACTCGATTCGCCATCGTTGCGTATGGTGATGGTGTAGGAGAAGACAAAACGATGTTCACTCGGCATGGATTGGGATTCCACATAGCTGGTTTCAACCTGAACATCGATATGGTGTGTTGATCGTTTATCCATATTTTAAGGTAGTCGCCCTGGTCTTGCGCATTGTTAACTTCTATAGGGTGCAAGATTACTGAGGGGGCGCTGGTTGTGCAATGGGTTAAGAATTAAAAGCCGGTGCCGATATTAGGGTTAACTTGGCCATTTAGGATATTGACCCGTGAGAAGGCTTGGATTGACTGCTCTGTTGCTATTGTTTTTCGGCGCCGGCTGCCTGGCGGCTGAGCAGACGCCGCAGACCCAGGCACTGATTGCCGCCGCAATGCTGGGTGAGGTCGAGCGAATCAACGATCTCCTGGCGCAGGGGGTCGACGCCAACAGCACCAACCAGTCGGGTCGCAGTGCTCTGCATATCGCCGCCTTCAATGGCAACCAGAAGACGGTCAAGGCGTTGCTCGCGGCGGGTGCGGATCCCAACCTGGCGGATGGCAGGGGGGTCACTTCCGTCATGGAGGCCTCGGCATTCGGGCATCTCGAGATCGTACGGCTTCTGTTGCTGCGTGGCGTCGAGGTGAACGCGGCCGACAAGGCCGGCAACACCGCCCTCGGACTCGCCAACAGGGGCAAGCATGCGGAGGTATCGGCACTGCTCACCGAGATGGGTGCGAAGGAGAGCGAAGGGCAGGCCGCAGAATAGCGTCTCCTCCCGCTTTTATGGATGTCTGGCAGTCTTTAGTAAGAAAAGGAATAAATTGACTGAAAACTGGACAACAACGTGAACAGGGTCTAAGTAAAGTTGGAGATCTGCACGAATAATCTTTATTAAGTTATTGAATAGGCTTGTAAGGTAAATGAACAGACAATACCACCATCGCAAACCGGACTTCTTCGCCGTGGTTCTGGTGTTGGTCATGCTCGGTTTTGGTCTGACATTGGCAGTACAGGTCAGTTTGGTTGACCGCAATCAAGTTGTGGAGAGCGAGGTCACCGAGACAATCCCCAAGGCGGGCTAGCTGGAAGAAGTGGATCTAGAGGTAATAGACTGACTTTGTCATCAGTTTAGATGTCAATTTCATCGCCGATTTGATCACTGCCGGCAGTACCGCGCCGCCAGCCTCGAGCGCCACCGTTGCGTGGTGTATCTCATCCTCTTTCATCTGTTCAAGTATGGCAATGCTCTTCCGGTCCTGGATCGGGATGCGGCCCAGGTGGTCATTCAAGTGGGCCTCGACCTGGTGTTCGGTCTCTGCGACGAATCCCAGGCTCCATCTATCCCCCGCCAGCCCGGCAGTGGCACCGATGAGGAATGAACCGGCATACCAGAAAGGGTTGAGCAGGCTCTTCCTGTTGTCCAGCTCATCGAGGCGGTTCTCGCACCAGGCGAGGTGGTCGTTCTCCTCCCTTGCCGCGCGCTCCATGGAATCGCGTATCTCCGGGAGTTTTGCGGTCAGCGCCTGTCCCTGGTAGAGGGCCTGGGCGCATACCTCGCCGGTATGGTTGATTCTCATCAGGCGTGCCGCGAGATCACGCTCGACCTCGCTCATCTCCGCATTTTCGACCCTGTCCGCAGGATTGGCCCGCTCGGTCACTTGCGGGCGTCCGAACAGGGTGCGCAAGGCTGTATCGAATCCGATCAGCATCCGATCGGCGCTATTCAATCTATGCATGCTCATAACCAAACCATAGCGCTTTTAAACAGGGTGATACAACCGCGGATTGCGCCCTTGTCGCTCAGTCGGGCCATTGTTGGTGGATCAGTTCCGCAGGATGCATGACCCGGGTTTCAAGCCCGGCCTCTTCGAGCAGCTGGCGGAATTGCAGGGAGCAGCCCGTGTTGCTGGTGATCAGGATATCCGCCCCGCTGGCAAGGAGCTTTTCGATCTTTGCCTTGCCCAATCGCTTTGACAGCTCCGGCTGGGTCAGCAGGTAACTCCCGGCGGCACCGCAACACACTCCGTTCTCCGCCAGGGGGATGATCTCCGCCTGGGGGATTCTTTTCAGCAGCGCGAGTCCACCGTCGTCGCGAGAGCTGCAGGGGAGGTGAACCGCCACCCTACCCGGATAGGGCTTCAGCGGGGGGTTCTTGCCATCCAGCTGGGTGAGCAGGAGGTCGCTGATGCTGACCACGGGGAGGTTGCTGGCCTGCTGTTCGCGGAGCTCGAGTTCGCAGGCGCTGGCCAGGGTGATCAGGGCCTGCGCCCGGCTCTTTGCGGTTTGTTTGCGATTTGTCTCGCAGTAGCGCTCCGCCTGTTGCACCGCGCCGTTGTGGCGATGCATGGCGCCGCAGCAGCACTGCGTCTGCGGTATCTCCACCGCATAACCTAGCTTGCGCAGCAGCGCCAATCCCGACTCGAGCAGCGACTGTTCGACCTGGCTGGCGACGCAGCCGACGAAGAGCTGAACCAGTCTGCCCTTGGGCTGATCGGCGGGGTAGAGTCCCGCGGGGAGCGATGGTGTACCGGCAAGCTGCCTGCCCAGCTCCGGCAGGCGTTTATAACGCTGCGGCAGCAGCGTGGTGGCCCATCTGGCGATCTTGCTGCGGCGAAACGGGCGGTAGATGCGGCTGATCAGGGCCAGTCGCTTCGGTTCCGACATTTGCGTGAGAAGCCAGCGCAGACCGGATCCGCCCGGTTTGCGCTTGGCGATCAGGTTGCGGCTGGCATCGAGGAGCAGGCCATACCTGACCCCGGATGGGCAGGCGGTCTCACAGCTTCTGCAGCCGAGGCAGCGATCGAGGTGAATCTCGATGCCAGTCCCAGGGGCGATCTCCCCCGCCGCCAGGGCCTGCATCAGGCTGATGCGCCCGCGGGGTGAGTCGGCCTCGTGGGCGAGGAGCCGATAGGTCGGGCACTCGGGAAGGCAGAGGCCGCACTTTACACAGCGGTCCGCTTCGGTAAGCAGCTCTTCTGGGGTCACGTTACAGGTTGCGCGGGGCCGGATTTGATGAAACAGGCCCTATGATAACGGTTAATCATCGTTGTATCATCGCCGTTGGGTATTCACTGACACCTTTTTCAAGATAGAACAGTCGATCATGTCCTACTATCGTCACCACCTTTTCTTCTGCGTCAACGAGCGCAGCGACGGCCGCACCTACTGCGCCCAGCACGGGGCACAGCGTATGCGTGACTACATGAAACAACGGGTCAAGGCCATGGGGCTCTCCGGCCCCGGGGGGATCAGGATCAACACCGCAGGCTGTCTGGATCGCTGCGACCAGGGGCCGGTGCTGGTGGTCTACCCCGAGGCGGTATGGTATACATTCGTCGACCACGAAGACCTGGATGAGATCCTGCAATCCCACCTCATCGAAGGCAAGGTGGTGGAGCGGCTGCTGCTCGATTGAATGGCGGCTGTCGATGATCTGTGAATCCTGTCGGGATTGCGGTGTTTGATGCTAAAGAGGCGGCGGGAGCTGCCGCTAGCTTACTGACGCCCTGATTAGGGGGTTGGCGGCAGATTTCTGTTCCTTGCAAAAGCGTGAAGTGGTTTTGCATTGAGGAGAAAAATCAGCCAGATGATTGCTTATAATCACTTGCATTACCCGAGTGATTGTATACTATTAAGAAATTAGTCTAAGTTTCTACCCTTAATGGACTGTTTCCTATGGGATTTTGGAGTTTGCCATGTCAGGTTTAGCCCGCGTTCTACCCGCCCTGTTTCTGATGTTAACACTCGTTGCCTGCGGTGGCGGCGACGCCGATACACCTTGGGATACAACCTCGACAGCGGATGGTGACACGATCGACGATGCAGGTACCAGTGGGGCCGATATCTTCATCGGCAGTGGCTCCGGGGCCTCTTTTGCAGCCGGTACCCTGGATATTGCGGTGACATCCCTGGCGGCCGGCGGGCAGACCACGGTCACCGCGACCCTCGCCGATTCCGCAGGCAATCTCTTTCAGGATGAAGTGAGTGTCTCCTTCAACACCGATTGCTTCTCAACCGGACTGGCGACCATCGACACGCCGGTGGATTCAGTGGGCGGTGTGGTCACGGCCACCTATGTCGCCACGGGTTGTTCCGGGGCCGATACCGTTCGTGCAACCGTCACGGTCAACGGTGATACCACAACCGCAACCGGCACCATCAATGTCCAGCCCGCCGAAATAGGATCGATGGAATTTGTTTCTGCGGTTCCTCCACTCATTGGCCTGCGGGGCGTAGGTCTGACCGAGGTCTCCCGGGTGTCTTTCAGGGTATTGGATCAGAACGGCAACCCGGTCCCCCAGCAAACGGTCAATTTTGCATTGAGTACCGATGTGGGCGGGGCTAATATTCCGGCCGGCGCGGAGACTGCTGTCAGCGACATCAACGGGCTGGTGGGTACCGATGTCAAATCGGGCACCATCCCCACCGCGGTTCGTGTCACCGCTTCATTGGCGGCGAATCCGCTGATCTCCACCCAGTCGGATGGCTTGATAATTTCCACCGGTATCTCCGATCAGAACAGTATGTCACTGGCAGCCGAGACCTTGAATCCGGAAACTTGGAATTTTGACGGCGAGGTGGTCGAAATCGTGGTCCATGCCGCCGACCATTTTAACAATCCAGTCCCTGATGGCGCTTCTGTCTACTTCACCACCGAGGGTGGCCAGATTCAGTCCCAATGTCAGTTCGCCGATGGCAGGTGCGTTGTCAACTGGACGAGCGCCAATCCGCGACCGCAGGAGGAGTTCTTGCCTGGCGGTATGGCGGGGCGGATCACCATACTAGCCAGCATGTTGGGCGAAGAGAGCTTTATCGATGCAAATGGCAATGGTGTTCTTGATGCGGGTGACACCGCATTCGCCAACATCCCCGAGGCCTACAGGGATGACAATGAAGATGGCGAAAGACACCCATCCCTCGAGGAGTTTGTCGATTTCAACACTAACGCCACCTATGACGATGCCAATAGTGATCCTGATTACAACGGCGCCCTCTGCTGCGATACTACAGCCGTGGCTGCGGCGGACGCAGCGGTGGCAGCTGGTGAGGATCCGGGAGTCTGTTTTGGCGTCACGCCTACCACGACCCCTGTCTGCAGTAGTGAAAAGAATATTAATGTTCGCGCTCAGATTGTAATGATCATGGCGGAGAGACGTGCCTCAATCACCCTTATTTCCGGTACTCTGGCACCAGGTAACACAGTGACATTCGAAATAGTAGGTGCTAATACCGGACAGATTATGCCTGCAGGCACAAGCATTACAGCTGAACTCGAAGAAGGAAGCATAGACGACTCATATAACGTACCAAACTCTAATTTCAATGCCCGAACAGACGATCGGTTAGGATCCGATATCTTCTCTTTTGGCATACCTGGCGATGGAATAGGTCCAATGAAGATATTGGTAACCACACCAAGGGGTAATCTCACTAGGAGAGATTTTGGTTTGAACTGACAATTGATTGTAGTGAGTCAGTGATCTCCAAGTCTTGATTGGTAGTTAAGGCGCATCACTTCTCTATATCTTCTGCCCCCCTCACATGGGGGGTGGTACTCAACAATGATTTTCCCAAATCACGTCTTAGTCAGGTGTGACTGACCATTTACCACTCATTTTGTCTTACTTGTAACTCAGTTTACCTTGGTCTTAAAAACTCTGTAACCAAACCCGTTCTACAGCTTGACGCCCCTCCAACTCACAGCCACAATGCCCCGATCCTCAACCATCGACAGGGACTCCCGTTAAAAGGCTACAGTGAACAGTCAAGAACCACTGGTCAAAATCCGCGATCTCCACTTCTCCCATGGCGACAGGGTGATATTCGATGGGGTCGATATCGACATCCCCCAGGGCAGGGTGACCGCCATCATGGGGCCCAGCGGCACCGGCAAGACCACCCTGCTGAAGCTGATCGGCGGCCAGCTGCGGCCCGGCAAGGGCAGTATCGTGGTGGATGGGGAGGAGGTTCACAAGCTCTCCCGCAAGGCGCTCTACCGGTTGCGCATGCGCATGGGGATGTTGTTTCAGAGCGGCGCGCTGCTCACCGATCTCAAGGTCTATGACAACGTCGCCTATCCGTTGCGCGAGCATACCAACCTGCCGGAGTCGATGATCCGGCGCCTGGTGCTGATGAAGCTGGAGGCGGTGGGCCTGCGCGGTGCCCGGGGATTGATGCCCGCCGAGCTCTCCGGCGGCATGGCGCGCCGGGTCGCCCTCGCCCGGGCCATCGCCCTCGACCCGATGATGGTGATGTACGACGAGCCCTTTACCGGACAGGATCCGATCTCCATGGGGGTTCTGGCGCAGCTGGTGCGACGCCTCAACGATGCGGCGCGCCTCACCAGTATCCTGGTCTCCCACGACGTGGAGGAGACCGCCGGGATCTCCGATCTGATCTATGTGATCTCCGGAGGCAAGGTGATCGAATCGGGCACGCCGCAGGCGCTGGGTGTCTCCCAGTCGCCAGCGGTAAAACAGTTCATGGGCGGGTTGCCCGATGGTCCGGTGGGCTTCCACTACAGCGCGCCGACCCTGGACGACGATCTGTTGAGCATGCGGGGGGCGCGCTAATGCTCGATGCCCTGGCCCGCTTTGGCCGACAGGGATTGGCGGCGTTGGAACGCCTCGGACGCGGCCATCTGCTGCTGGTGCAGATTCTGGCGGGACTGACCAGCCTGCTGCCCCGCCTGGGGCTGCTGGTCACCCAGCTCCACAGTATCGGCGTGCTGACCACCACGATTATCGTCGTCTCCGGTCTGTTTGTCGGCATGGTGCTCGGTCTGCAGGGCTACTATGTACTCTCCCAATTCGCCGCCGAAGACAGCCTCGGGGTGATGGTCGCCGCCTCCCTGGTGCGGGAGCTGGGACCGGTGGTCACCGCCCTGCTCTTTGCCGGACGCGCCGGCTCCGCCCTCACCGCGGAGATCGGCCTGATGAAGGCCACCGAGCAGCTCTCCGGCCTGGAGATGATGGCGGTCGATCCGATTCGTCGCATCCTCTCGCCGCGGTTCTATGCCGGATTCCTCTCCATGCCGCTGCTGGCGGCGCTGTTCAGCGCCGTGGGCATCATCGGCGGCTACTTTGTCAGCGTCGGGCTGCTGGGGGTCGACGAGGGGGCCTTCTGGAGCCAGATGCAGGACAAGATCGATTGGGGCGAGGATGTGGTGAACGGAATTATCAAAAGCCTGGTGTTCGGCTTCGTCTGCACCTGGATAGCCCTGTTTCAGGGCTACGACACCATCCCCACCTCTGCCGGTGTCAGCCAATCGACCACCCGCACCGTGGTCCATTCCGCACTCGCGGTTCTGGTGCTGGATTTCGTTCTGACCGCACTGATGTTCGGAGATTAGTCATGAATACTAGAGGATTGGAAGTCAGCGTCGGTGCCTTCATGGCGGCCGGACTGATAGCGCTGTTTTTTCTCGCCATGCAGGTCAGCAACCTGGCAAGCATCACCGCCAGTGAGGGCTATGAAGTGACGGCACGGTTCGACAATATCGGCGGGCTGAAGGTGAGGTCACCCGTCTCCATGGCGGGGGTGCGCATTGGTCGCGTGGTGAATATCGGTTATGACCAACAGAGTTACGAGGCGGTGGTTACGATGTCCATCGATCCGGCCTATAATCAGATCCCGGATGACAGCATCGCCAAGATCTATACCTCGGGGCTATTGGGCGAGCAGTATATCGGTCTCGATCCCGGCGGCAGCCTGGAGAATCTGCAGCAGGGCAGTGAAGTGATGTTGACCCAGTCCGCGCTGGTATTGGAGGAGATTGTCGGTCAGTTTCTCTTCAGCAAGGCGGAAGAAAACGCAATCAAGGATGAACTATAGGCTATGACTATCACGAAAGTTGAACGGGATGGGGCGTTCCATTTCCATGTTCAGGGGGATATGACATTCTCCAGCGTCAGGGATCTGCTACAGCGTTCCACGGAGCTCTTCTCGTCTGTGGATGAGCTGGAGGTCGATCTCTCCCGGGTGGATCATGCCGACAGCGCGGGTCTGGCGCTGGTCCTGGAGTGGATGGCACAGGCGGCAGAGCGAAACGCCAAGATCGTATTTACCGGCATCCCGGAATCGATGATCTCAATCGCCCGGCTGTGCCAGGTTGAGTCGCTGTTGGATGGGCGCGGCTGACGCCCCAAAATAGGAACGAAGTGGAACAGCCGCTGTTTTTTATATAATTAGGTCTTGAAAAAAGATCAATTTTGGGATTGAATAATCAGTCCTATCCAGATGCCCCCCTCGATTTGTCTTGAAAGCTTGTCTCACGGTGCCGTTCTGGATTCATAACGAGATTTTAATAAAGCGGAATGATTCAGCTCTGCAATCCCCGATCATTCAGTTGGAGATCCTCAATCTATGAGTGAGCAGATTGTTCATGTAACGGATGATTCATTTGAATCGGAAGTGCTTCAGTCGACTCAGCCGGTGCTGATCGACTACTGGGCCGAATGGTGTGGACCATGCAAGATGATTGCGCCGGTGCTTGATGATATTGCCAATGAATACGACGGCAAACTGAAAGTTGTTAAGTTGAATATTGATGAGAATCCCAATACACCACCCCGCTACGGCATCCGTGGAATCCCCACGCTGATGCTGTTCAAAGATGGTGAAGTCGAGGCAACGAAAGTGGGCGCTGTCTCAAAATCACAACTTGTAGCGTTTATCGATAGTAACCTGTAAACAATCTCAGGCGCCGGGCGTACCGTCGCTGTCTGCCAAACACAGTCCGCCGTAGACCACCTCGTTTCGTTCTGGTAGAGCCTGAATAGCGAATCAACCATTAACCCCATATTGCCCCCAGTGTGGCCTATCTCCTTTCCAACTATTTCCCAGAAAAAACAA
The DNA here is from genome assembly GCA_003094535.1 of gamma proteobacterium symbiont of Ctena orbiculata. Lineage (GTDB taxonomy): Bacteria > Pseudomonadota > Gammaproteobacteria > Chromatiales > Chromatiaceae > Thiodiazotropha. The sequence goes on from NATV01000123.1 coordinate 52,862, forward strand.
TCCTGAATCACTATGAACCTGACTGAACTGAAGAAAAAGCCAGTATCCGATCTGGCAGACCTCGCCAACGAAATGAAAATCGAGGGCATGGCACGGACCCGCAAGCAGGATCTGATATTCGCTATTCTCAAAGCGCATGCGAAAAAAGGGGAAAGTATATTTGGTGACGGGGTGCTGGAAATTCTGCAGGATGGATTCGGTTTTCTGCGTTCCGCCGACAGCTCCTACCTCGCCGGGCCTGATGATATCTACGTCTCCCCGAGTCAGATCCGGCGTTTCAGCCTGCGTACCGGCGATACCATTTCCGGCAAGATCCGCCCGCCAAAAGATGGTGAACGCTACTTCGCACTGCTCAAGGTCGATGAGATCAACTACGACAAACCGGAAAATGCCAAGAGCAAGATCCTGTTCGAGAACTTCACGCCGCTGTTCGCCAACAAGCGCTTCCACCTCGAGATAGGCAACGGCAGCACGGAGGACATTACGGCGCGTACCATCGATCTCTGCGCCCCGATCGGCAAGGGGCAGCGAGGCCTCATCGTCTCTCCGCCAAAGGCGGGTAAGACGATGATGCTGCAGAATATCGCCCAGTCGATCACCCACAACCATCCGGAGTGCTACGTCATCGTTTTACTGATCGACGAGCGACCGGAAGAGGTCACCGAGATGGCGCGTTCGGTCAGGGGCGAAGTGATTTCCAGTACCTTTGACGAACCGGCTACACGACACGTGCAAGTCGCGGAGATGGTGATCGAGAAGGCGAAACGACTGGTAGAACACAAGCGCGATGTGGTGATCCTCCTCGATTCGATCACCCGCCTAGCCCGAGCCTACAACACTGTGGTGCCGTCATCGGGCAAGGTATTGACCGGTGGTGTCGACGCCAACGCGCTGCACAGGCCGAAGCGCTTCTTCGGTGCGGCGCGCAATGTGGAGGAGGGTGGTTCCCTGACTATCCTCGCCACCGCCTTGGTCGATACGGGATCGAGAATGGATGACGTGATCTACGAGGAGTTCAAGGGGACGGGAAACATGGAGGTCCATCTCGATCGGCGCATTGCCGAGAAACGAATTTTCCCGGCCATCAATATCAACCGTTCCGGCACCCGTCGCGAGGAGCTGTTGATGAAGCCGGATGAGCTGCAGAAGATGTGGATATTGAGAAAGATCCTCCATCCCATGGATGAGCTTGCCGCCATGGAGTTTCTCTACGACAAGCTGAAGGTCAGCAAGACCAATGACGAGTTTTTCGAGGCTATGAAGGGGTAGTCCTGGCAACAATCAGGTTGCACTATGGATAGCCAATCATCTCTGCAAGCTATTTTTTTGTCCATCTAAAGCTCCTTAGCATCAAATCAAATAGTGTAGGGTGCTGCCTGCCTCACCAACTATTCAATCGTCCACTCAGATTCCTTTGCATGGCGCGGCAAGCCGCACTCTACTGAGCTATATTTTTTCAATAGTGATTGTGCTCGATATCCGAGACCCGTTAGGATCATCTCAGCATCGGGGATGCGTTTAACGGAAGAACCGGTTACATTGTCGGCTACGCAATCAGCCTCACATAAACAATGAAAGCCATGATATTGGCTGCAGGCCGCGGCGAGCGGATGCGGCCCATCACCGATAAGCTGCCCAAACCGCTGTTGCCGGTCGCCGGCAAGCCCCTGATCGTTCACCATATCGAAAGGCTTGCGCAGGCGGGATTTCGTGAACTGGTCATCAACCACGCCCACCTGGGAGAGATGATTGAGTCCGCCCTTGGAGACGGAAACACCTGGGGAGTGGAGATACGCTATTCAGCGGAGAGGGTGGCTTTGGAGACAGGCGGGGGTATCTACCATGCGCTTCCCCTGCTGGGGGAAGCGCCCTTTCTGGTGGTCAATGGAGATATCTGGTGCGATATCGACTACGGTCGCCTGTCGCTGCGACGGGATGATATGGCGCATCTGGTATTGGTGCCCAATCCGCAACACAATCAGAGGGGAGACTTTACCCTGCAGCAGGGGCGGGTGATCCAGGGAGAGGAGGAGCGGCTTACATTCAGCGGGATTGGTATCTATGATCCCGCTATGTTCGCATCCTGTCGGCTGACGGCTTTCCCCTTGGCGCCACTGTTGAGATCGATGATGGAGAGGGGGCTGGTGTCGGGTGAGTGTTACCCTGGCCGCTGGATGGATGTCGGCACGCCCCAGAGGCTGGCGGAGTTGGAGCGGCTGGTGATGGAGGAAAATCACGGAGGTTCAAGCCTTACCCCTGGCAACACTTGTCACCGCGGGGATCTGCCTGCGACAGAGGCGTTCGAATCGAGGGAGAAACCATGGGACAAGAAATAGAAACATGTGAATTCTCTGCGCACGATTTTGCCGAGTTTCAACGCCGCCTTGGGAGGGAGACCCAACTCCTGGCCGAGTGGTTTGAGGAGGGGGTGTTTGCCTCGGATGGCGCTATCGGGGGGTATGAACTCGAGGCCTGCCTGCTTGACCGGGATGCGAATCCCGCGCCCCTCAATCAGCCTCTGCTGGAACGGCTTGACGAGTCTCTCGTGGTACCGGAACTCGCGACCTTCAATGTGGAAATCAACAGCACGGCCAGAGCGCTGCAGGGCGACGTGTTTGAACGCATGGCCGAAGAGCTGCAGTCGATCTGGGACAAGAGCAATCGCGCAGCACAGCCACTGGGCGCCAGAATGGGCATGATCGGGATTATGCCCAGCCTGCAGCAGCAG
>NATV01000124.1 GCA_003094535.1 gamma proteobacterium symbiont of Ctena orbiculata
CTGTTTTGCGCGACATCGGGGTAGCCTGCCGTCATCATGCGGCATTGCGCGATCTTCAGGTCCAGGGGTTCATAGAGGCCCTCGCCGCCATGCTCCATCAGCACATCCTTGCCGGCGATGCCCAGGTCGGCGGCGCCATATTCCACATAGGTGGGAACATCCGTGGCGCGGATGATGACCAGCTTCACCTGTTGGTGGTTGGTGTCGAGGATCAGCTTGCGGCTGTTGTCGGGATCGTCCATGGGCTCGATGCCGGCATGGGCCAGCAGCGGCAGGCTCTGATTGTAGATGCGTCCCTTGGAGAGCGCGATGGTAATGGGTAGGTCAAATTTCATGGCTCGGTTTGCGTTTCGCCCGGTTTTGGAGCTGGAAGGATATATTAACTGGCGGCCAGCAGCCAGCAATCGGTTGTTGTCTGGATACCGGGGTCTGGCCGGCAGCTGGCGGCTGAACGCTGGCAGCTCCTAACTGGGAAGGCGTCTGATCTCCCCGCCCAGGCCGGCCAGTTTCTCCTCGATGTTCTGGTAGCCGCGATCGATATGGTAAATACGGTCAACCAGGGTCTCCCCCTCCGCCACCAGCCCCGCCAGCACCAGGCTTGCCGATGCACGCAGATCGGTGGCCATCACCGGCGCACCGGTGAGGTTGTTGGCGCCGGTGCAGATCGCGGTGTTTCCCTCGAGCTTGATCTGCGCGCCCATGCGCTGCAGCTCGTGGACATGCATGAAACGGTTTTCGAAGATGGTTTCGGTGACGATGCCCACCCCCTCGGCAACCGAGTTGAGGGCGGTGAACTGGGCCTGCATATCGGTGGGGAACGCCGGATAGGGTGCGGTGTAGATATCGACGGCCTGTGGGCGCCGGCCCTGCATATCGAGGCTGATCCAATCCTCGCCGGTCTCGATTGTCGATCCCGCCTCGCGCAGTTTCTGCAGTACCGAGTCGACCAGCTCCGGCTTGGTGTCGCGTACCTTGATACTGCCCTGGGTTATCGCAGCCGCCACCAGGAAGGTGCCGGTCTCGATCCGGTCGGGCAGGACGTCGTACTCCGTACCGGTCAGGTTCTCCACCCCTTCGATACTGATATTGGGCGTGCCGGCGCCGCTGATCTTTGCCCCCATGCTGTTGAGGCACTCCGCCAGATCGACCACCTCGGGTTCCCGTGCGGCGTTTTCGATCAGGCTGGTGCCTTTGGCGAGGGCGGCGGCCATCATCAGGTTTTCCGTACCGGTGACCGTCACCATATCCATGACGATCCTTGCCCCGCGCAGGCGCTTGCAACGGGAGCGGATATAGCCGTTCTCGACATCGATATTGGCTCCCATGGCGCGCAGGCCGTCGATATGCAGATTGACCGGGCGCGAACCGATGGCGCAACCCCCGGGGAGGGAGACGTCAGCCTGGCCGAAACGGGCGAGCAGCGGACCCAGCACCAGGATCGAGGCACGCATGGTCTTCACCAGTTCGTAAGGGGCGCTGAACTTGTTGATGGTGTTGGAATCGACCTCTATACCCATCTTTTCATCCACCATCAACGACGCACCCATGCCGCCGAGGAGTTCCATGGTGGTGGTGATGTCGTGCAGATGGGGGACATTGCCGACCCGCATGGGGCCGTCCGAGAGCAGGGTGGCGGCCAGAATCGGCAAAGCGGCGTTCTTGGCGCCGGCAATACGAACTTCGCCTGACAGGGGGGCGCCTCCCCGAATGATCAGTTTATCCATGGTGTTCCTGGTTCACTGCACGAGCTGTTATGTTGGGTATTGGGGCCGATTAGATGGCTGATAACAGGCCCCGGAATAAAAAAAGACGAAAAATGATAACGAAATCTGGATAAAAACGGGAGTTTTTAAATAAATTATCCCGATAAACCCAAATATAGTCAGGATGATGAGGCCTCCACGAGGCACCGCTTCCGCTCAATGCCGGCCGATGGCCTGATCGATATAGTTCTTGATCGCCGCCTGTCCGGTCTCGTCGATGCCGGTAAACTCCATGCGGCTCAACCAGGAGTTTTCGTGTTTTTCGCAGTCGAGGATCTTGGCGTAGATGTGGCTGCTCTGCTCGCTCATCATTGAGGCGTAGAGGGTGATGCGGATATCGGAGAGGATCTCGAGTTCGACCGGCAGATCGGCCTGCAGGCCATTGTAGCTGAGATCGACGGCGCGGCCGGAAAAGCTTTCGTCCGATACGATCTTGTTTTGCAGCGGATGGAAGGCGATGGGGAAATCGACCTCGATACGCGGACTGCGACGGGACTCGACCCGGGGAACCTCCAGATAGCGCGGTCGCTTGGTCGAGAGCAGCTCGTAGAGCGAAACCGGAACCTGTTTGCCTTTCACCAACACCCGGTTCGGTGGGGATGTTTCGATGTAGGAGTCGGCCAGTTCGCGGGAGTGTTCACTCAACAGGATCTGGCCACGCAGGCTATAGGCCTCGATGCGCGAGGCGAGATTGACCTCGTCCCCGATAACCGTGTATTCATGATGCAGTTCCGAGCCCAGGTGTCCCGCTACCACCTCGCCGCTGTTGATGCCGATGCCCATGAAGAGTCGCGGATAGCCGTGTTTGCTGTTCTCGGAATTGATTTCGAGCATCGCGCGCTGCATTTCCACCGCGCAGGCGATGGCCCGTTCCAGATCGTCCTCCCTCTGCTCGGTGAGGCCGAACAGGGCCATGATCGAGTCGCCCATGAATTTGTCGATACTTCCGCCGAAGCGAAAAATGATCTCGCACATCCGGGAGAAGTAGTAATTCAGTATGTTGATAATCGTATCCGGCGGGTAGCGTTCGGCAATTGAGGTGAAGCCGCGCAGGTCCGAGAGCAGGATTGTGACCTGTTTGTACTGAGGCTTGTAGCCGCCCTTGGGGGTTTCGTCCAGGGATTTTATCAAGGCCTGGTGGAGGCGGCTTCTGTCCGTCGGCGACAGCTGACCGTCCAA
>NATV01000125.1 GCA_003094535.1 gamma proteobacterium symbiont of Ctena orbiculata
GGAGCAGGGCTGACCGATCCGGATGGCGCGTTGGGATCCCTATCACCGTTTGTCATGGCTTCTGGCCTCAAACATATTCATCTCCTGCACGATCAATTTTTCGCAAACCTAGTAAATTACTTGGTTATAGTTATGAGGCCTGGAGAAAGAAAAGAAAAATCGAATTTATACGAATAATCAGTCGAATTTTTCGATCTTTTGGAAATTTGACCGGTCCCTACCGCAGGACCAACGAGTGTCAGTGGAATGGATCGGACTAAAGGGGACCGATTGCAGGGAAACGCCAGCCCACTGTTCCCCCTGCAAGGGTCATAGGAAGAAAGTACCGGTGCGGCGTATGAGCTTCAGATCGAATGTCGGTTCCGGTTCCGCTGCCGACGCATCAGGCTCCGTACGATGCGTGCAAGTGCACGATTCACGGTCAGGGTGATGTCTGCCTGACGCTCCTCAACAGCCAACCTGCCGGAGCGGGGATCCGTGACAACCACCCTGCAAAGATAGAGCGGCTCGTCACCCCTTTTCTCTGTGTGTAGAACACTCATCTCCAATTTATCCACTAGCTCATCAATGGAACCCAGATGAAAATTCAACAGTTGCTGGACCTGATCCTTGAGCTGTGGATCGTCGCACTTTATCTGCTTAACCATCGTGCCACACCATCCACCGACAGCATTAAGCGGCCATTTCAGTAACAGTCGGACGCTGCGGTCTGGGCATCACCGCCACATCGGCTGTATCACGTATCAGACCACCAACCCCACCTTGACGAAACAGCTCCCGGGCATTGCTCACCAGTGTTCTTATACCCTGTTGACATGCCAGTCGGGTAAGCTCAATCCCAGGATCCCAATACTGAGTCTGAGTAACGCCAGAAGATTGCCCTGTCTCTGCGCCTACAGTCTTCAACGCAACAGCATGGGCTGTGGTGACCAGAAAGGGCGTACTGTTGCCCGTTATGACCAAGGTATCCAATGCCTGGGACTCCATGGCCGAAAATGTACTGCCCGGGCCGGTAACGCATCTGTGCCTGATTGACGGAACTTGCAGACAGGATTCAACAAAGGCATCCACAGCTGCGCGGCATCCCGCTGCCGTGTGATCGATAATCTGCCGCAAGGCCCTGTTCCGATCCAGAAAAGGAGACACTGTGACCGTTTGTGATACGGCGGCCAACAGATGACGGGGCAGCCAGTGCCGCAGTCTCTCCAACCGATTGCTGTCGCCTGCCAGCACCAGCCTGAGTCTACCGGCTGACCGCAAAGCCCTCGAGATGGTCTGCCGGGCAAAACCACCAGTCGATTGTTTCTTCCGCGCTACTCTGTTTTTCGCTAACAGATTCTGCTGTTCAGAGGCATGCCAATCCACTCTTTTCTCTGCCACCCAGGCCAGGGTTTGAGTCCGTCCACCCTCAACTCGCAACAACTCAACGCCGTCAGCTGCCGCCCAAAGCAGAAAACGTTCACCATAAGCATCCCTAAGACTCAACAGAGGTCGGATATCCGGCACCCGGTAGAAGGTCAACTGATTCCTGAAAGGGAGCATGCTGGGTATCGCTCTGACAAACCGTCCGCCCATGATACTGCGGGTAAAAATCGCCACACCGCGTATCTCGTCGTTACTGACGCTGTGGATGGTCTCCTCTATCTTCTCAAAGGCCTCATCGAAATCGAGCCGTTGCATGTCGCCTAGTCCCGCTCTTATGGACTCAGCTTCCGATGTCAGAAACGTATGGCAGGATTCCGCGCCAGCCTCGAGATCAAGGTAACAACTGAGGAATGGGGCATCTGCCGGGTCAATTGAAGACAGTAGCTCAATATTTTTATCAAGCGAATCACAGGATACCGAGGTGACTGTTTCTGAACGACTCATGATTATTCTCCATATTGTCTCTACACTCTGGATTATCGTCTGAATTCATCATCGGGGTATTCGGAATAACACCCGACTTGATTCACTTTTTTGGAATTCCCAAAAAGACAGCGTATACACGGCAAAAAACCGCAAAGAAAAAATGTCTTCTGGAAAGAGATATCAACTCCCATCAAAACAGGTAAAATTGTCAAAGGTTAAAATCAGACCGCATGATCGATTCATGAATATACAGGGAAGCCGGAGGATCAGGCTTTGATTGACTCTTTTCAATGGAGTTAGCAAAAGATCGGATCAGCTCGCAGGCTGCCATCGCCTTTACTGTCAATCGGATATTCCGACCGGTGAGGGGTGAAAGCCAACTTCCACCCCCACCCAAGCCTCAGTCGGCTATCGTCTCTTTATAGGCATGCCAACTCGCATGACCCAATAGAGGCATGATGAGAAGCAAACCGATAAACGCCGTGAACATTCCCGCGATTGTCAGTAGCGCAATGATGAAGGCCCACCGAAACATCACTCTGGGGTTCTTGCGAACTGCACGCAGACTGGTCATTGCAGCAGTCAGCACATCGACCTTCCGGTCAACAAGCATTGGTATCGAGACAACACTGAGACTGAATACCAGTGCCGCAAGAACAAAGCCCACCGACACATATAGGGCGATGAATCCCGGATCGGTCAATGCCTGCCAGCTCAACAGATCGCTAAAGGGACCGATTGCAGGTAGAGAAAGCGCAACCAGCAAACCTGTCAACCTGCCCCAGGCCACCATCACCACACCCAGCACCAGTCCAAACAACAGCACCGACCATCCATGTTTTTTCCAACTGTAGACCAACGAATTGTAACCGACAGACTGTCCCCCGTGAATTCGCCTGCTGATCTCATAAAATCCCAATGCCAGCGCCGGCGCTACCAATAAAAAGCCGGTAACAAAGGTGATTGTTAACAGCGGTATGTTCCAACTGGCGGCCACCAGGGCATAGCCAGCCGCCACGAAGACAAGCCCCAGCGTCAGGCTGGGCATTGTTGCTTGACGAAAATCCTTCCAACCATTACGCAACCATCCATAGGGCGCTGTCTTATTCAAGCTCCGGATCTCTGGCACTCCGTCTCTGCTCAGTGTCTCTGTAAATGCGGTATCCATTTTTCCTCCGACTCATTTCGTCTGCGATAGCAGTGTCACAAATGTTACTTACATCCATTTTGACTCTTTTGCCTTTTCCCGGTTCTTCAATAAAGAATCGGATTTAACAGTTGAAACTTTCGATAATTCCGATCATCCTCCTGCACATAGTTACACCTCGGATATTAGCTACCCGTCCCCCTGGCCCTATAAAGGAACAAGGAACGAATGACCCAAGCATAATTGATTTGGATTCACTGATATGGCTGACCCTGATGATCTGATTTGATACCAGACACGAAAGGATAGGAAGTAACAAGCCAAAGAACGGTTAATTCAACAGGCAAACGGACATGACGAACTTATGCTACTAATTCAAGCTTATCCCTGTAATCAAGTCCGTCCTGTCCTATTTTCGGCCTGATCATCATCGATATGAGTTGACAAGGCAACTGATTGGCATTGGCAGTAGCAACGGGTGCCTGACAATTCAGACTCATTGCCTATAGGAACCCTGGAGCCTACATTCGACAGGTATTTCAGCAAAATTCGGATCCATGGAGCCTGGATGACCTGCACGCATGGTTGCCCTTACAAGCAGCAGCAGGGCGAAGACTATCAGTCCCAGTTTCAGCAAAATCAGACTCCCGGTAAGGGTTAAAAAAAGCATCGTGGTCAATGTCATGTGTATGGCCCTCCTATCAGTTTATGACAACCTAAAAACTCATCAGCCATCATGCAGCCGTCTTCAAACCACAGTTACGATTTGCCGGCACTGCAATATCCATCATCCGCGGGTTATCCAGTTTTAAACTGTTCATCAGATCTACATATGCCTGTTTATCGGATACCTGCAGCCGCGGATTGTGTTCTTTCTCTTCCCTGATTGTGCTCACAGTCATGCCGTTATAGTCATGGGCCGGATAGACCAGTGTCCGCTCAGGCAGTTTGAGCAGTTTATTGAACAGACTGTCATACTGAGCCGCAGGATCTCCGTTTTGAAAATCGGTGCGTCCGGTACCGCGGATCAAAAGGGTATCACCGGTAAATACCCTATCCGGCAGGACAAAGCTGTATGAATCATCCGTATGTCCCGGGGTATAGATAATATCCAGCTGGAGATTATCCACACTGAGTTTTTCTCCCTCCTTGAAGTGAAGTGACACACAATCGGCCTTGGTCATTTCACCCATGGCACTGGTACAGCCGGAAATCTGTTGCAACGCACCCAGACCTGTAACATGATCCGCGTGGATATGGGTATCCACCGCCATCACCAGTTGAAGATCCATCTCGTTCACCAGCTGGATATACTGCACCACATTGGACTTGACCGGATCGATGAGTAAGGCTTCCCCACCCATGCGCTCAGCCAACAGATAGGTATAGGTGGACGATTCATGGTCGTAGAGCTGACGGAATATCATGTTGAAGCTTCCTCTTTTAGGTAAAACAATTCTGTTACACAAATGCCTTTTCAGCACAATTGTTATTGCGATTCCAGGGCATCGTTGCAATCAGCCGGGCCATCCCGCACCAACGGGTCACCCCAGCCATGATCAAACCTGCCCCAATCAAGGCGCCTGCGAGAAAAAACACCTCATGCAGGGTGAATCCGAAGAACACCTTCAGAAGAAGCAGACTGCCAATGGCAATCTGCACCTGCCTTTCCAGTGAAATGACTTTACCGCAACGTTTCACCGGCAGGCCTGCCTTTTCCCAGCCTTCTGTACCGCCTTCCACAAGCACAAGATTTTGATAGCCGGATTCATGCAGCTGCTCGACCGCCTGCTGCGCACGAAATCCACTCTGGCAGGTGACATAGATGGAGGCAGTATCTCTTTCCTTGGGATCACCAAGATGTTCAATGAGGCTTTCATCACTGATTACATCGAGTGTCAGTAGTTTCGCTCCAGGGATATGACCGCTACTGTACTCCATGCCTGTGCGCACATCGAGCAGATCAATCTTCCCGCCTTGGCTCTGCATTGCGTACAGTTTTGAAGGTGAAATAGTTGATACATTCGCCCTTTCCATATTGAGTCACCTCGGTGTCGGTTATCTATGTCTTGAGAAAATGATATGGCCTGCCACAACAATTTAAAATTCGTTATCAAGGTGCAATAGATTCGAAAATTTCGAACCATAGCTGACCAAGATCTATACCTTAAAGAGTTTGAGGAATACTGAAGATACAGTCGGACACTGGTTATGGATGGTGGGCTATGCAGACTTTCTCGGCTGTCGAACCAGGCCTAATTTAAAGTCGCAGGTTCGAATATGACATGGGTCGTACCATCACTGCAGGGTGTCTCGGAGAGGGTGCCCGGCGGTTTATGACTGATGGCCACCTGCAGGCCTGATAATGTGGAAAATCATAAACTAACCGGAAAATTCACGGTAATGACTCGATGATGACCAGTTGACAGGTGTTGCCGAAGGACTTTGATACCATGTTTTCGCCTTGATATGACTGGATGATGCGTTTACCCTCCTCACCCTTATGTATCGTGACATACCCACCAATCTGATCACAGGATTCCTCGGTACCGGAAAGACCACCGCCATCCTGCATCTTCTGTCTCAGGCCCCTGTGGGGCAGCGCTGGGCTGTATTGGTGAACGAGTTCGGGCGTATCGGTGTGGATGGTGACCTGATGCAGATCGAGGCGGGTGATCATGCCGAGGTCTACGTTGAAGAGATTGCCGGCGGCTGTCTCTGCTGTGTCGGCAGTGCCTGCATGCAGGTGGGGCTGAATCGGCTGATCCGCAGCTCAAAACCCGACCGCATTCTTATCGAACCTACCGGCCTCGGACACCCGGCACAACTCATCCAACAACTTACCGGCCCCCAATACGGCGAAGTCATTGATCTCCGGGCGACCATAGGCCTGGTTGATGCTCGCATGCTTAATGATCCCCGCTATACCTCTCACCCCAACTTCCAGGATCAGCTCCATTTGGCCGATGTGCTCATTGGCAACAAACTGGACTGCTACACTGAAGCCGACAGGGATGCGTTCTACACCCTGGTTAAAGCTCAGGGTTCAGCCAAAAAGGCTGCCACCATGGTGGCTCATGGTGGCTTTAAACAGGCGTATCTTGATGAGCCAAGATTGGAACGCACTGCCTTATTTCCCGAGGCGCATGCGTTCAATACCGATAGTCACAAACACCATCATGATCACGAACATGCCGGTGGTGATTGGTATCGTATTGAAGGTGCTGCCGATGGATTCTATACGGCGGGTTGGACGTTGCCTGCGGATACCTCATTCGTTCCGGGTTGCCTGCGACAGATAATGGTCTTGTCAGGTGTGGTGCGAATGAAAGGTTTCGTACCCGCATCTAATGGCCAGCTGAGAATTAACGCAACCCCGGGGGAATGGTCCGAAGAGGCTCTAGAGCAACAGGTGAACCCAAGAATCGAGCTGATCAGCACTGACCCTTTGGATTGGCGTGTTATTGAACGGCAATTGAGGGAATGTGTAGAGAACCAGGCTGCACCAGCTGCCTCGCGGAAATAGCTCATAGAGTTTATCTCTCCTACCCCTGAAGCTGCTTTACTAGCTAATAACTGAGCAATTTAGTATCCTATATTTATGTTATAATATAACATAACATTTTTGTTCCGCGATTATTCACTTGTCATACATCGAAACTCAACCAATTCTGAGTTGGCGGCAGGTCCTGAGTCCTGGAAGACGTACGACGACCCTTTTCAGCATTGGTTCGTAGAGCATGAGGAGGCATGACTCATGAACGATGATACCAAACGCTACGCCGAGGAACTGTTCCCAAGCAACTATGCGAGCTGGCGCCATTGCATCGAGGTCAAATGCAGTCTGGCCTTGACACCCGAGTTTGTTCAGACGCGTATTGCTGTTCTAGGTGATCCGCACCACGAGGAATCACGACGTTTCACGAGCTTATATGGCGAGCCTTGGCGTGAACAGGTTCTGGCGTGGTTTCAACGTTCGGCAACCGAGGTCTAATGGTGTTTTTTGCCTTGCCTCACCCCGATCCGGCTTCAGCGGTTCCGACCACTGTGGCCTCACTTTTCAACACTACGACACAGTGATATGGCCATGAAAGACAGCAAATTAGTACAACACGCGCAGCCCCTTGGGTCCTCCGACAAGGAACCCCCCATCGACGATTACATGGGGCCACACCAGGTGGCCTATTTCAAACAGAAACTCCTGGACTGGCGATCAACGTTACTCGACGAGGTCGACGCAACCCTTGCGGAGCTACGTCACGACAGCCATCATGAGGTCGGCGATGAAGCCGACCGAGCCGCCCGCGAAGCTGCCCAAACGTTGGAGTTGCGCACGCGAGACCGCTACCGAAAGCTCCTGAGTAAGATCGACGCTGCCCTCGACCGCATCGACGACGGTACCTACGGTTGGTGCGAAGATACCGGCGAGCCCATCGGCTTGGCGCGGCTTGAGGCACGCCCCGTTACGACGCTCTGTGTGGAAGCTCAGGAGCGACGTGAGCTGCGAGAACGGCTGACAGGCGTGGATCACGACAGAAACTAAGCCTAGTCTCTTACATAATGAGCGCACAGAATCACTACAGATGCAGCATTGCCGGATTGTTAGAAGCAGCCAATTTATGGATACATATGGATACTTATCTGGATATGCCAGATTAAGATCTTGTTTTTATGGATATATTTCCGGGTATGACCTAAACTCCGATACCCTCAAAATCACTCGTGAAATACTCTTCCTGATTGCTGTGCTTGATGAGTTCAAGGGCGCATGGCGCTCTCTGGGTACACTTGCAGCGGAGAGGCTTACTGCCCTACTCCATGCAGGGACAATTGAGAGTATCGGTTCATCGACCCGCATCGGGAGGAGTGCTACAGTGGCGTTCAGATCCCTTGCAGTAGGCCAGCACACCGGCTGAAGACGACATACTTAGTCGCCGGGTTAATAACTGCATGCAGTCATAAACAGACATCAGAAAAAAATAGTTTACCTGTCTGCTATTTCTCTGGTGCAGTACAAAAAAACCATATACTCCACATAACGATCCGTTTCAACGTCCTTGAAGGAGATTTGAGCGTGATGAAGCTCAGCGTTCTGATCATTGGGTTCCTGTGTATAACCCATGCGATTGCAGCACCGCCAAAGAAACCTGGCCTGGTTACCGTTGCTGAGGTCGTGGAGCAGAACATGCGAGAGGAGATCCCCCTCTCGGGCACTGCGGAAGCGTTACAGGAATCGCAGTTGTCTCCGCGACTGTCAGGGGTGGTGAAAGCCGTCTTCGTGGAGGAAGGCAAACGGGTCGAGGCCGGTGAAAAAATTCTCTCCCTCGATTCCGTTATTGCCAAACTGGATGTGGCATCGGCACGGGCCGGACTCGATGAGGCGATCGCCCGGCACCGGGAGGCCGTGCGACAAAAAAACGAGTACCAGTCATTGCGCCGGAACAAGGCTGTTGCCGCCAGCCTGTTGGCCTCGGCTGTGGCCGACGAGGAGATTGCCCACGCGTCGATCGCCAAGCAGCGTGCGGAGGTGGAACGCCTGGAAGAGCTGCTGTCCCGACATCTCCTGACCGCCCCTTTTTCCGGCATCGTTGCCGAGAAGAACGTGGAAACGGGGCAATGGGTAAAGGCTGAGTCCGGCGTCGTGAAATTGGTTGCGCTGGATCGTATCCGGATACGGGCATCGCTACCACAGCGATTCTACTCACGGATCAAACCTGACCTGAAGACACGAATCCAGTTCGATTCCCTGCCCGGGGAAGAGTTCACCGGCAAGCTTGCATCAATGGTCGCGGTAGGAAATCGAAACACCCGGACCTTTCCCCTCCTCTTGCTGCTCGATAACACGGAAAACCGGATTGCCCCCGGTATGTCGGCCCGCATTTTCATTGAACTGAGCGGGGAACAGCAACCCTCGATTATGCTTCCGCGAGATGCGATTGTGCTCAAGGCGGATGGCAGCCGTGTCGTCTGGCGCGTGACCGGCTCCGATGAACCATTCAAAGTGAAACAGGTCAGCGTGGTGACCGGGCGCACCCAGGACAATCTTGTGGAGATCCTGGACAGCAGCCTGAGTGCTGGAGATCGCGTCGTACTGCTGGGCAACGAGAACTTACGACCCGGTCAGTCGGTCAAAATCGGCAAGGCGGATTAGGGCCTGTTAACACTATGTTTCGCTTCTGCATCGAAAAACCGGTCATTCTCACCGTCGTCATCCTGATTCTGACCCTGTTCGGCTTGCTGGCCATCTTCAGTGTGCCGGTACAGATGATTCCCGACCTGGACGCCCGCCTGATCAAGGTCACCGCCACCTGGCCCGGCGCCTCGCCGCAGGATGTGGAGAAGGAGATCATCATCGAGCAGGAGCAGTACCTGACCCGTATCCCGGGGCTTGAGCGGATCATCTCCACCGCCAATACCGGCAGGGCGGAGATTGAACTGGAATTCCCCTATACCGTCTCCATCGATGAGGCGTTGCTGGACGTCAACAACGCCCTGTCGCAGGTCGACAACTACCCGGAGAACGTCCGCCAGCCCAGTATCCGCTCCGAGTCGTTCTCATCCAACTCCTTCATGTATTTCCGACTGACACCGCTCAGCGGTGACTTTTCCGAGGACGATGTCATCGCTCTCCATGACTGGGCGGAAGAGAACATCAAACGCCCGATGGAGCGGGTGCCCGACGTCTCCAGCGTCCGCCTCTGGGGCGGTGCGGAGCGGCAGATCAAAATCCATGTCGATCCGGTCAAGCTGGCGGAGCGCAACATCAGCCTGCTGGACGTGAGAAACGCCATTCGGGCGCGCAACCGGGATATCTCCGGCGGCGATCTGGACAGCGGCAAGCGACGCTACCTGCTGCGTACCATCGGCCGCTTTCAGTCCGTCGAGGAACTGAATGAGCTGGTCATCACTGAACGGGACGGCGCCTTCGTTCGATTGAAAGACCTGGGCCATGCGGAACTGGGCTTCGCCGAAGTCCGCAACTACGCCTATGCGTCCGGAAAACCCCAGCTGGCCTTCGCGGTGAACCGACAGATCGGCACCAACGTGATCGAGATCAAGCAGGCGATGATGAGGAAGGTGGAGGAGCTCAACGCAGGCATCCTCAAGGAGAAGGGTCTGGAGCTGGTCCTGAACTCCGATGACGTGGTCTACGTGACCGATGCGGTTGAGGTGGTGAAGCACAACCTGGCGATCGGCGCGATCCTCGCCCTGCTGGTGCTGTTCCTGTTTCTACGTTCGGTTTCAGGCACCCTGATCGGCGCCATGGCGATTCCCATCTGTGCCATCGCCGCGTTTCTCGGACTGTTGATCGCCGGTCGCACCATCAACGTCATCTCACTCTCTGGCGTGGCCTTCGCCATCGGCATGACGCTGGACAACAATATCGTGGTGGCGGAGAACATCTACCGGCACCTGAGCAAAGGCACCAGCCGCCTGCAGGCCGCCCTCAACGGCATCACCGAAGTCTGGCCCGCGGTGTTGGCCTCGACCCTGACCACGGTCTGCGTTTTCCTGCCGATTCTGTTCATCCACGAAGAGGCCGGGCAGCTCTATTCGGATATCGCCATCGCCATTGCCGCATCGATACTGATGTCGATGCTGGTGGCGATCACCCTGGTACCGGCGGCGAGCGGCCGTTTCCTCTCCATCCATAAAGAGTCCAAAAACTCATTCCTGGACAGGTTAGGCTCCGCCGTTTCGCACGGGGTGCTATCACTGATCCACTGGCTGGTGGCCGGCTTCATACGGCCACTGTCGGTGATCCTGATCGTACTGGCGGGGGCCGGCGCCATCCTCTACTACCTTACGCCGCAAACCGAGTATCTGCCGGAAGGCGAAGAGGCCAAGGTCTTCACCATCATGTTCGCCCCACCCGGCTATAACATCGACACCATGAAGGGCCACTATCAATCGGTGGAAAAACAATTCCTGCCGCAACTGGACGCGGACCCTGAACAATTTACGAAGGGTGAAACCGATATACCGGCCATGACTTTCTCGGTCAGTTTCGTCAGCAATACCCGGGTGTTCTCCGTTCGCGGCGTGGCGGACCGGCACCAGACCGATGAATTTCTGGAGATCGCCAGCGCCAAGGCCGGTGAATTGCCAGGCCTGCGATCCTTCTCCTCCAAGGGATCGATCTTTTCGGGCAATTTCGGCGGTACGCGCAGTATCAACATCGATATCAGCGGCCCGGAACTTCAATCACTGTTCACTGCCGGGTTGAAGGTCTTTCTCAAATCGAAGCAGATCTTCGACAACCCGAGGGTACGGCCCGAACCCTCCAACCTGACCATGGGTCAACCCATGCTCGAGGTCCAGCCAGACTGGGAGCGCGCCGCCGAACTCGGCATCGATACCCAGGATCTGGGATACACCATCTGGGCCTATTCAGACGGCGCCTTTGTCGACGAGTTCTTCCTCGACGATGACCAGATCGACATGTTTCTCTACTCCACTCGGGGCAACATCGAACAGCCCCAGGATCTCGAATCCCTCATGCTCTACTCATCTCGGGGCGAAATCGTTCCGCTCAATGCCATCGCCCGGCTCGAGGAGAGCGTCAATACCGAGACCATCCGTCGTGTCGACGGTGATCGAACCATCACCCTGAGCGTGATACCGCCCAGGGACATCCCGCTGGAAGCCGGCGTGGAGACAGTGACCGAGGAGATCATCTTAGGGATGAAGGAATCCGGTGAACTCCCTGCAGATATCCGGCTTGAGATCAGCGGCGCCAGCGACCAACTGACGGCAACACGGGAGGCCCTGTTCGGCAACTTTATCGTGGCCATACTGATCGCCTACCTGCTGATGGTGGCGGTTTTCTCCCACTGGGGATATCCGCTGCTGATCATGACCAATCTACCCGTGGGCATCAGCGGCGGTATCGCCGGTCTCTACCTGGTCAACCTGGCCGGCGCCAACCTTGACCAGATCGGCCTCAATCCCATCAACCAACCCTTCGACATGATTACCATGCTCGGCTTTCTGGTACTGATCGGCACGGTGGTCAACAACCCCATCCTGATCGTCGAACTCACCGCAACCAACCTGAAGAAAAAAGGCATGAACATCGTCGAGGCGGTGACGGAAGCCGTGCGTATCCGACTGAGACCGATTCTCATGTCGACTGTCACCACGGTAGCCGGGCTGTCTCCGCTGGTATTCAACCCCGGCGCCGGAACCGAGCTTTACCGGGGGCTGGGGGCCATCGTACTGTTTGGACTCCTGTTCTCAATGATCGTGACTTTGACCTTTATGCCGGCGCTACTGGCGTTGGTGTTCAGAGTATCGGATAGATTATTTTCACAGCAGGAAAAGGAAAAGGGGTCAGTACCCTTTAACTGAGTTTATTCACAATCAACCTTCATTAGCAATCTGAACAAGGTAGCTCGAATACCCAGAGAACCTTTTGGTAGTGCTCACTTATGTGAACAGATTGAAAAGTCACAAAAGTATACAGTAGGTCTGGTCAGAAGAAGTCATCAGAAGGGAAGAAGAACGGTAAGTGAAAAAGGGTACTGACCCCTTTACCGGAAAAAGGGTACTGACCCCTTTACCAAAAGTCACAAAAGTATACAGTAGGTCTGGTCAGAAGAAGCCATCAGAAGGGAAGAAGAATAGTGAAAAAGGGTACTGACCCCTTTACCGCTGACCCCTTTACCGCTTTACCGCCTTTACCGCTACGTAGAAACAAAAAGCCCGAACTGTTAGGTTCGGGTTTTCTATTAAAGTTTGGTGGGCCATGTAGGATTCGAACCTACGACCAATGGATTAAGAGTCCACTGCTCTACCAGCTGAGCTAATGGCCCGTGTGCTGTATTGTCCCCATGCGGGATGGGAAGCTGTTTTATTGGGGTGGACGATGGGTCTCGAACCCACGACCGCCGGAACCACAATCCGGAGCTCTACCAACTGAGCTACGTCCACCATTGACCGTTTCTATCCGGCTGTTTCGCAACAGCCGCTCCTACAGACTTGGCACGCCCGGCAGGACTCGAACCTGCTACCCTCGGCTTAGCTTACCAACTACGCCTTTCGGCGCCCCCATCCGGGGTTTGTGGTCTGGACTATCTCTTCACCGTCTCAGGTGTCGCACGTATAGTCTCTACGGATCCCCCAGCTACAGAATCGCCCATCCGCTCTTGCGGGATGTCTCAACCTGGGTTTCCTCGGGATTGCCATCAGCACCACCTGTTAAGGTTTCCCCGATACAGTGCGATCCACTTCATGGGTTGCCTTCCCCATAAAGGCTCCTGGTTGCACTTGGCCTTGGCCAGGTGCGCTCAAAGGCCGATGCTCTATCCAAATGAGCTACGGGCGCAGAAAACTGGTCGGGGTAGAGAGATTCGAACTCCCGACATCCTGCTCCCAAAGCAGGCGCGCTACCAGACTGCGCTATACCCCGAAAATCATCCCAAAAGTATATCCCTACACCCTGGGTGAGCAAAGGGGGGGAATAATACTGGCGAAGCCCCGCTAGGTCAATGGCGACGGGCACTGCGCACTGACAGTCGGGTCGGCTTTCTGTATCATCCGATCCCTGGTTTGAATATGACCCCGGATATCCCGATGAGTGCGCAGATTTTAGACGGCAAGGCCATCGCGGCCGAACTCCGAGAGCAGATCAAGCAGCGTGTGGAGGAGCGCGTGGCAAACGGCATGCGTCGACCCGGGCTGGCGGTAGTCCTGGTGGGGGACAATCCTGCCTCCCAGGTCTATGTAAGAAATAAGCGAAAGTCCTGTGACGAGGTCGGCTTTCACTCCGTCTCCCACGATCTGCCCGCTTCAACCAGCGAGGATCAGCTGCTGGCGCTGATCGACCAGCTCAATGAAGACGAGGCGATCGACGGCATCCTGGTGCAGCTGCCCCTGCCCCAACATGTTGACGAGGAGGCGGTGATCGAGCGCATCCTGCCCACCAAGGATGTGGACGGCTTCCACCCCTACAACGTCGGCCGCCTGGTGCTGCGGATGCCGCTGCTGCGCTCCTGCACACCGAAGGGGATCATGACCCTGTTGGCGAAAACCGGCGAGAAACTCGAGGGACTGGATGCGGTGATCATCGGCCAATCCAATATCGTCGGCCGCCCCATGGCCCTGGAACTGCTGGCGGCGCGCTGTACCATCACCGTCTGCCACAGCCGCACCAAGGAGCTGGCGGAGAAGGCGCGAAACGCAGACATCCTGGTGGTCGCCATCGGCCGTGCTGAGTTTGTGCCGGGTGACTGGATCAAGGAGGGCGCCATCGTCATCGATGTGGGGATGAACCGCAACGATCAGGGTAAACTTGTGGGCGACGTGAACTTCGCGGAGGCCAGCGAGCGCGCCAGCTGGATCACTCCGGTACCTGGCGGCGTCGGCCCCATGACCATCGCGACCCTGCTGGAGAACACCCTGCAGGCGGCGGAGTTGCACAGCGCCTCAACAGAAAATGCCACATGATTAAATCTCAGGCCAAACAACTGCTGGAGTGGATCGAGGATCTGGGACTGGTGATCATCACCATTGCCACCCTGTTCGCTACCGGCGCCGAGATCATGGTGATGGTCAGGGCCCAGACAGTCACCCTGGCCGACCTGCTGTTGCTGTTCATCTATCTGGAGGTCTTCACCATGGTGAAGGTCTACCTGGATTCGGGCAAGCTGCCCGTGCGCATACCGCTCTACATCGCCATCGTCGCCTTGGCGCGCTACATGATCCTGGACATGAAGGCGATGGACAACTGGCGCATGCTGGCCGCCGCCGGCGCCTCCCTGGTGCTGGCATTCACCATCCTGGCCATCCGCTATGGCCATACCCGCTTCCCCTACGGCAAGGACGAATAGGATCTTACGGGTCGGCAAACCGCACCGGTAGAATTATCCCCGGCGCCAGCTGGTGCCCTGTGGTCCGTCTTCCAGAATGATACCGGCAGCTTGGAGATCGTCGCGAATCCGGTCGGCTTCCCCCCAGTTCTTCTCCGTGCGGGCATCGATACGTGCCTGGATCATGGCCTCGATCGCCTCGTCATTCAGCCCGTCCTCATCCGCGGGAGCGGTACCTCGCAGATAGTTCTCCGCATCGTCCTGTAGGATGCCGAGCATCCCTCCCAGTTCACGCAATTGGGCGGCAAGTGATGCCGCCGCTTTGCTGTCGGTCTCTTTCAGGCGATTGATCTCCCTTGCCAGATCGAACAGCACCGCCAGTGCTTCGGGGGTGTTGAAGTCGTCGTCCATGGCATCGCGGAAACGATTGACATAGCTTTCATCAACGGCAGTCGCTGACTCCGGCAGCCCCCGCAGTGCGGTATAGAATCGGGTCAATGCGGCGCGGGCGTTGTCGAGGTGCTCGGTATCGTAGTTGAGCGGAGAACGATAGTGGCTGGTGAGGATAAAATAGCGCACCTCTTCGGCGCGGTAGTGTTCCAGGATCTCCCTCACGGTGAAGAAGTTGCCCAGTGACTTGGACATCTTCTCGTCGTTGATGCGCACGAAGCCGTTGTGCATCCAGTATTTGACGAAGGGATGGCCGGTCGCCCCCTCGGACTGGGCGATCTCGTTCTCGTGATGGGGAAAGGTGAGATCCGCTCCCCCGCCATGGATATCGAAGCTGTCGCCTAGGGCCTTGGTCGACATTGCCGAACATTCGATGTGCCAACCCGGGCGTCCGCGCCCCCAGGGTGAGTCCCAGGCCGGCTCGTCGGGTTTCGCGCCCTTCCACAAGGCGAAGTCGAGGGGGTCCCGCTTGACATCCCCGGGCTCCACCCGGGCGCCGGCACGCAGGTCCTCGATGGATTTGCCGGAAAGTTTGCCGTAGTCGCTGAAGCTGCGTACATCGTAGTAGACATCGCCGTTCTCCACCGCGTAGGCGTGTCCCTTATCGATCAGCCGGGTGATCATCGCCAGGATCTCATCCATGTGCTCGGTCGCCTTGGGCTCATCCGACGGCCGTAACACGCCGAGGGCATCCGCATCCTGGTGCATCGCCTGAATGAACTCCTTGGTGAGGTCTGCGAAGTGGACCCCCTTCTCGTTGGCCCGGTTGATGATCTTGTCGTCGATGTCGGTGATGTTGCGGATGTAGTTGACCTCGTAACCGCTCGCCCGCAGGTAGCGATAGACCACGTCGAACACCACCATCACCCGCGCATGGCCGAGATGGCAGAGATCGTAGACGGTCATGCCGCAGACATACATGCGCACCTTGCCGGCCTCCAGGGGCTGAAAGGTCTCTTTGCGATTGCTGAGGTCGTTATAGAGCTTGAGCATAGTCCGTCACATCAACAGGGAAATAAGTGCCGCGCATCTTAACCAAAAGCAGCGGCTTCCACAAAACGCACTACCCCGGTCGGACGGAAACGAACCTGGCAATGAAGATCTATCGCTATCGATGTCGGATGGTTGGGTGAAATACCCTAAATATTGTAAACCTTCTTTCCACTAAGGAATTGAAGGTGCAATCGTCGTTTCCATATTTTCACGAGCGTTCTATTCATTGATACTTCTAAGCCAATGAATCTAAGCAACAAAATAAATCCGGCACATATATTGCGGAAATTATTGACTCGTCTTTTGCAGACTGCAGCACCCACAACGCCTCAGCAAGATAAACCGGAGTGAGAACAGATGGCAGCGCACGATTTCGACTTTTCAGCAGTAGAGAAACGCCTCGGCGTCTCTCGCAGAACCTTTCTCAAGTTCTGTACCGGCGTGGCGGCATCCCTCGGCCTCTCGAACAATGCCGCCATGGCCATGGCACAGGCGGTGGCCGATCCGAACCGACGCCCGCCTGTCATCTGGCTCCACGGCCAGGAGTGTACCGGGCCCAGCGAAGCCCTGCTACGCTCTGAACAGCCCTCCCTCGAACACCTCATCCTCGACCTCATCTCCCTCGATTATCACCAGACCCTGGATACCGGTGCCGGCCACCAGGTAGAGGAGATCAAAAAGAAGGTCATGGAGGAGAACAAGGGGAAATATCTGCTAGTGGTGGAGGGTGCCATTCCCCTTGCCAACGACGGCATCTTCTGCAAGATCGGTGGCGAGACCATGGTCGACATCACCAACGAGGCGGCGGAACACGCTGCCGCCATCGTCGCCTTCGGCTCCTGCGCCAGCTGGGGCGGGGTGCAATCAGCTGAACCCAATCCCACGGGTGCGGTGGGTGCACCGCAACTGCTGGCAGGCAAGACGGTGGTCACCATCCCGGGCTGCCCGCCCAACCCGGCCAACTTCATCGGCACCGTGCTCTATTTCGTCACCTATGGCAAGCTGCCCCCCATCGACGAGAAGGGACGCCCGAAATGGGCTTACGGCCGACTCATCCACGAGAACTGCTATCGCCGTCCCCACTTCGACGCCGGTCGCTTCGCCAAGGAGTTCGGCGACGAGGGCCACCGCAAGGGGTGGTGCCTCTACAAACTCGGCTGCAAGGGTCCCGAGACCTACAACAACTGCCCCAGCCTGGAATTCAACAACGTTGGCGGCGGCGTCTGGCCCATCGGCGTCGGCCACCCCTGTTTCGGCTGTTCCGAGGGTGGCGTCGGTTTCAACAAACCGCTCTTCAGCCTGGCCGACGTGAAGACCCATACCCCGCCCAACATGTTCCCCGGTATCGAGGATCGCGAAGGCACGGCCGGCATCTCTGCCGGTGCCGCGGCCATCGCCGGCGCAGCGGTCGGCCTCGCGGTGGGTGCCACCGCCATGGCGTCGAAGAAGCTCGACGCGAAAGAGAATGACGGGGAGTAAGGGGGCAGCATGAAACGCAGAGATTTTCTCAAGGCCTCCCTCGGCGGCGGCGCGACCCTGTTGGGCGCCGGTACGGCCGAGGCGCGGGGCAACCTGGAGCCGGCGGATGAAGCCATCGGCATGCTCTACGACTCCACGCTGTGCATCGGCTGCAAGGCCTGCGTCAGCAAGTGCAAGGAGGTCAACGGCATGCCGCCGACACCCCTGGGCGATGAGACCGCCTGGGATTCCGCCCAGGACCTTTCGGCCCAGACCCTCAACGTGATCAAGGTCTACAGCGAGGGTGAAGGAGACCGCAAGGATGCGGTGAAGGACGGTTACGCCTTCGAGAAACGCAGCTGCATGCACTGCGTCGATCCGGGCTGCGTCTCGGTCTGCCCGGTGACCGCCATGCGGCGCCACCCCAAGACCGGCATCGTCACCCACCACCCGGACGCCTGTATCGGCTGCCGCACCTGCATGGTGGGCTGCCCCTACAACGTCCCCCAATTCGACTACGACAACCCCTTCGGCGAGATTCACAAGTGCCAGATGTGCAACCAGGCCGGGGTCGAACGTATCGACAAGGGCGAGATGACCGGCTGTGCCGAGGTCTGCCCCACCGGCGCCACTCTCTTCGGCTCGCGCAAGGCGCTGCTGGAGGAGGCCAAGCGCCGTATGGCCTTGAAGCCAGGCGAGAGCTACAACTACCCCCGCGGCGACGTGCGCAACCCGGAGAGTCACCACGAAATGGCGGTACCCGCGTACCAGCAGCATGTCTGGGGCGAGAAGGAGGCGGGCGGTACCAATGTGCTGCACATCTCCTCCATCCCCTTCGATAAGCTGGGCATGCCCCCCCTCGAGGAGCGCTCCTACGCCTCCATCTCGGAGACCGTGCAGCACACCCTCTACAGCTATATGGCCCTGCCGGCCATCGCCCTGGCCGGCCTTACCTACGTGGTCCGGCGCAATACCGATGACGAGGGAGGAGACGATTCATGAGTGCATATCAACCCCTCAAGCGGCCGGTTCTCACCCTGCCCTTCCTGGCGCTCTCTGTCATCGCCCTGATCGGCACCTACTACCTGGCCCTGCGTTTCATCCACGGCATGGGCATAGTCACCAACCTCAACGGCGGCTACGCCTGGGGCGTCTGGGTGGTCTACGACGTGGTGGTGGGCACCGCCCTGGCCTGCGGCGGTTACGCCCTGGCCATCACCGTCTATGTAATGAACAAGGGCAAGTACCATCCGCTGATGCGCACCGCCCTGCTCGCCAGCCTGCTCGGCTACGGCCTGGGTGGCGTCGGCGCCATGATCGATATGGGCCGCTACTGGCAGTTCTACAACATCTTCACCCCCTGGCACATGAACTTCAATTCGGTGATGCTGGAGGTCGGCCTCTGCGTCGCCACCTACATCCTGGTGCTCTGCATCGAGTTCGCCCCCACCCTGCTGGAAAAGATCGGCGCCAAGGGGCTGATCAAGTCGTTGAACAAGGTGCTCTTCATCTTCATCGCCCTGGGCGTGCTGCTGCCGACCATGCATCAGTCCTCCCTCGGCTCCATGCTGATCGCCATGGGCTGGAAGGTGCATCCCCTCTGGCAGTCGCTCCATCTGCAGCCCCTGCTGGCGATTCTCACCGCGCTGACCATGGGCTTCGCGGTGGTGGTGTTCGAGGCCTCGTTCAGCAGTGTCGGCTTTCGCCGGCGATCTGAGACGCCGCTGTTGGCCGGTCTCGGCAAGGGGATCGTCGGCCTCATCGCCGTCTACCTGCTGTTCCGCTTCGGTGAGCTCCTGGTGAACGGCAAGCTGGGGCTGATCTTCGCCGGCGACCTGGGCAGCCTGATGTTCCTGCTGGAGACGGCACTGTTCGTCTTCCCGCTGGTGGTGTTGAGCTCGGCAAAATACCGGGAGCACGGACCCCTGCTGCTCTGGGCCTCGGTCTCGATGCTCTTTGCCGGCTCGCTCTACCGTTTCAACGCCTTTCTTATCACCTACGATCCGGGTGCGGGTTACAGCTACTTCCCCTCTGTTCCGGAGATCATGGTCACCGCCGGCATGGTGGCCCTGGAGATCATGGTCTTTCTGTTCGTGGTGAAGAAATTCCCCGTGCTACACGACGCAAAACATGCGTGACCTTTGAGGAGATTCCATTGTGACGACAAGAATTACTGTTGACCCGATAACCCGTATCGAAGGCCACCTGCGTATCGATGTGGAGGTGGATGACGGCAAGGTGAGCAAGGCCTGGTCATCCGGTCAGATGTGGCGCGGCATCGAGAAGATCCTGGTGGGCCGCGATCCCCGCGAGGCCTGGAGCTACACCCAGCGCTTCTGCGGCGTCTGCACCACGGTCCATGCCATCACCTCGGTGAGGGCGGTGGAGAACGCCCTCGACCTGGAGGTGCCGGTCAACGCCCAGCTGATCCGCAATATCATCCAGGCAGCCCACGCGGTGCAGGACCATATCGTCCACTTCTACCACCTCTCCGCGGTCGACTGGGTGGATGTGGTCTCGGCCCTGGATGCCGATCCGGTGGCCGCCGCCAAGCTGGCGGAGAGCCTCTCCGACTGGCCATTGAACGGCCCCCACGAGATGAAGGCGGTACAGGAGCGATTGAAGACCTTCGTCGGCAGCGGCCAGCTAGGCCCCTTCGCCAGCGGCTACTGGGGCCACCCGGCGATGAAGCTGCCGCCTGAAGTCAACCTGCTGGCAGTGGCCCATTACCTGCAGGCACTGGACGTGCAGAACCACGCCAACAAGATCGTCGCCATCCTCGGCGGCAAGAGTCCCCACATCCAGAACGTGGCGGTGGGCGGCGTCAGCAACTCCATCGGCCACGACGCTCCCTCGGTGCTCAATATCGAGCGCCTGATGCTGATCAAGGGTTTCATCGACAAGCTGGACCACTTCGTCAAATCGACCTATCTGGTCGACGTGCCGGCGGTGGGCGCCTTCTATCTCGACTGGGCCGGCGTTGGCGGCGGTGTCAACAACTACCTGACCGTGCCCGACTGTCCCCAGGATCCCAAGGGCACGGTCTTCGATCTGCCAGGCGGCTATATCGAGAATGGTGATATCGAAAACATGAAACCGATCACCACCTTCGGCGACCCCTACTTCCGCGATGGCGTTGCAGAGAGCTCCAAGCACGCCTGGTACAGCGGCGGCGACGCCCTGCATCCCTGGGTGGGGGAGACAGAGCCGGAGTACACCGACTTCCAGGACGAGGGTAAATACTCCTGGGTCAAGGCCCCCACCTTCTACGGCAAGCGGGCCGAGGTGGGGCCCCTGGCCGATGTTCTGGTGGGCGTCGCCAGCGGTCATCAGGGCTACACCAACTACCTCAACAAGGCACTGGATGTCCTCAAGGCGGTCTCGCAGAATCCGGACATCCCGCTGGCCGCGGTCAACTCCACCATCGGTCGCCACGCCGCCCGCGCGGTGCGCTGCGCGGTGATGATGGATACCCTGGAGGCCCAGTGGCAGAAACTGGTCGACAATATCGGCACCGGTGACCTGGATACCTTCAACGCCCCGGTCTTCCCCAAGGGAGAAGTCAAGGGTGTGGGTTTTCACCAGGCACCCCGCGGCACCCTCTCCCACTGGGTGGTGATCGAGGATGCCAAGATCAAGAACTACCAGGCGGTGGTGCCCAGCACCTGGAACGCCGGCCCCCGCGACGCCAACGACGAGATCGGTCCCTATGAGTCCTCGCTGATGGACAACCCGGTGGCCGATCCGGAGAAGCCCCTGGAGGTGCTGCGTACCGTCCACTCCTTCGATCCCTGTATCGCCTGTGCCATTCACATGGTCGACACCGAGCAGCAGGAGATCGTGCGGGTCAAGGCGCTGTGAGCATGGCCGAGGAGAAAACCGGCAAGGTCTTGGTCATCGGCATGGGCAACGTGCTGATGCAGGACGAGGGTATCGGTGTGCGCGCCGTCGAAGAGCTGGTGAACCGCTACCGGATCCCCGCAGGTGTCGAGGTCGTCGACGGCGGCACCACGGGCATGGAACTGTTCGAACCGATGCGCCGGGCGAATAGCCTGATTATCGCCGATGCGGTGAATACCGGTGCAGCCAACGGCAGCCTGATACGCATCGCCAATGATGAGATCCCTGCCTTTTTTCAGACCAAGCTCTCCAACCACCAGCTCGGTGTCTCGGACCTGCTGGCCCTGCTCGCGCTCAAGGGAGAAACCCCGGAACAGGTCACCATTGTCGGCATGGTGCCCCACTCCCTGAAGAACCGCCTCGGCCTGACCCCCGAAGCAGCAAAGGGACTGGAGGCTATGGTACAGATGCTGGTGGAGGAATTGGCCTCGCTGGGCATCGAACTCGAATCCCGACCTCAGGTGCGCAGCGGGCACTGGAAACGGGAGGCCGAGTTCGAGGCAGCGGCGGGTCTAGCTAGTTAGATTAAACAGTCCGCAAATGAACGCAAATAAGTTTCATTGCCTTGATATGTTTAGCGTATTTCCTATCGTCTCAACTAACGCCAACATCATGTTCGAAACGGGTGAAGGTGTGGTTGCCACACCCTACTCATTAAACATTTGCGTTTATTTGCGTTCATTTGCGGACTTATTCATTTTGAGGAAACAGCGATGTGCGTAGGTATCCCCGCCCAGGTGATCGAGGCTGGCGAGTTTGTCGCCCGCTGCCGCAGCCGCAACGGCGAGGAGCCGATCAACATGATGCTGATCGGTCCTCAGCCCGCTGGGACCTGGCTGCTGACCTTTCTCGGCTCTGCCCGGGAGGTGATCAGCGCGGAGGACGCTCGCACGATCGATCTGGCCCTGGACGGTCTCAGCGCCATCATGGGCGAGAGCGCCGAAATCGATGTCGACCACTACTTTCCCGGCCTGACAGACTCCTGACAACCGACACCTGATTGAGGTGAACAGATGCACGACCTTGATGAGCTGACCCGTAAGATCGAAGAGAGCTTCCGCCGCATTGAAGATGAACGGATGCAGGGAATTCCTCTGCTCAATCCCATGCTGAGGGTGGAGACCGTAGGTTTCCAGCAGTTTGAGGAACGCAGCGTCGGCATCATCATCACCCCCTGGATGATGAGCCTGATCCTCTTCCCCGCGGAAAACGAGGATTGGAGTGAAATGGAGCTGGGCCATAAGCAGCCGCACCGTTTTCCCGCCAACCGATACAAATTCATGGTCAACGAGATCGAGGGTATCGGCCGCTGCCAGACCCACTCCCTCTACTCACCGATGCATGAGTTCGTCAATCAGGAGCATGCGCTGGCGGCCGCCGGAAGTTTCATGCAGACCCTGATGGTCGAAGTCGAACAGGCGGATGAAGATCCCTACGACGAAGAGCTGCTGGGACGGATATTGAGGGGCGAGGAAGAGGTTGAAACCGGGGTCGACGGCTTCGCCCTTGCTGAACAGGGTACAGAGGCGGTGGAGAACGGCGGGGATAGACTGATAACCCGTCGCGAACTGCTGCGCGGAAGCCTGAATCGGGAGACCTGACCCGGCTCGCGCCGGGCGGTCCCGATTCTACCCATCAAACCTTGAACTGATTTACCATCTGATCCAGCTGCGAGGAGATCCGCGCCACCTCTTCACTCTCCTTGAGTGTACGGCAGGTACCTTCCGCCGTCTGGTGTGACACCTCGTTGATGGCGATGATATTTTTGTTGATCTCGTTGGCCACGGAGGTCTGTTGCGAGGCCGCGGTGGCGATCACCGAGTTCATTTCACTGATCGACTCCACGGCACTGGCGATCTGAGCCAGGGCGTCACCGGCGCGGTTGGAGTCGGAGACACTCTGGTCAGCCTCCTTTTTGCTGCCATCCATCACCTTCACCGCCTGCCTGGAAGCGGAGACCAACTGTTCGATAATATCCTGAATCTCATGGGTCGCCTCCTGGGTACGCTGTGCCAGGTTGCGCACTTCATCCGCCACCACGGCAAAGCCGCGACCCTGCTCGCCGGCCCGCGCCGCTTCGATTGCCGCATTCAGCGCCAACAGGTTGGTCTGTTCGGCGATCGCGGTGATCGATTCGGAGACCTGACCGATGCTCTGGGTGCCATCCGCCAGCTGGCGCACGACAACCGCGGCATCGTCGACACGCTTGGCCAGCCGCTTGATGGAGTCGGATACCTGGGCCACCACGTCACTGCCGCCGTTCGCGTTGGACTTCGCATCCACCGCTGCCTGCTCGGCACCAGCCGCATTCCTTGCCACCTCTTCCGCCGCCTGGGTGAGCTCGCCGATGGCCACGGTAAGCTGGCTGGTCTCCTTATCCTGCTGATCCACCCCGTCTCGGGTCGTCTTGGTGACATGGGCGAGTTGCTCTGCCGAGTTCGCCAGGCCATCCATGGTTTGTGCCAGATCGGTGATTGTCGGTTGAAACTTATCCAGCATCTGGTTGACGGCTGTACCGACCTGACGGAACTCGTCATTGGCGCCAAGGGTTACCCGCGGACGCAGATCGGATTCGGCCCCAATATTCTCCATCGTGCTGCGCAGTCCGCAGAGCGGTTTGATCACCACCTTGCGCATAATCAGGTTGATGATGAAAAGGCCAACCAGCAAGACAAGAAAGTTGATACCGGCGCTGAACAGCAGCTCATTCTCGATCGCCTTGTCCCGTTTCCCCAGGTTGAATGTCAGTCTCCCCGCACCCAGGATTGTCCCTTCCGGTAACGCGTGACAGGTCAGGCAGTTGGTGCCGTTGCGGTCGGAGACTGCTGCGAAGGGCTCGATGACGGTGACAATGCGTTCACCCTTGACATTCTCCACCTTGACAATCTGTTCGCCATTCAAGGCCCGCTTGTCAAGCTCATCCAACGGCTTTTCATGATCTAATCCGGGGCCGAAGGTAGTGTTCACCGACTCACCACGGAGCATGCGTACCTCGACCACGCCATCACGCTTCTCGATTTTCTGCTTCAACATCTCCCTGTTGCCCATCGTTCCGGTAAACATCATTGCGTTCATGCTGTCGAGATAACCATGTAAGACATCAAAAATCTGATGCTCAGTCAGTCTTAACAACCGCTCCTTCTGCTGATGCGCGGAATAGACGGTTACGACTGACATGATGAGAATGAAGATCAGGGCCATCGGTGTGAGAATTTTCCACTGAACCGAGATGTATTTACTCATGGTCAAACCTGCTTATTGAATTATCTAATCATCTCTCTATTTTTCGGCAACTCGCAGAATCTCTTGAGTAAATCTCACGTAAAGCGACAAACGCAGCCGTAGAAGCGCCTGCGAGGAGAAAAATCCGCGCACGGCCCGGGAGAGAAAAAAAAGAGTAAATTCAAAAATCTACTTGCGCACTACGCTGGCCTGGTGCTGCAATACGCTGATTAACTTGGCTTTCCACCAATGATGCGTTAAAGAATCCGCTCTCCCTCCCGACACAGTGTATGTGGTCTAACGGGCCGTAGACCGGGTGGCAACGCCTGGTGCGGCCTATTCAAAATAGTTTTGGAGTACATAGATGCGTAAAATCGCCATTGCTGCAGTGACTCTTGCTACCCTCTTCAGCCAGGCCGTGGTTGCCGATCAGACCCTGGCCATGCGCTCAGGATGCATGGGCTGCCACAAAACCGATGCCAAGTTGGTCGGACCCGCATTCAAGGATGTCGCCGCGAAGTATGCAAGCGAAGCGGGCGCCGTGGACCGGCTTGCCGCAAAGGTAAAGGCCGGCAGCACACCCGGGGAACCTCTGGTTTGGGGAGCGGCGGCCATGCCACCCAGTCCGGCAAGCCTGGATGATATAAAAGGTGTAATTACCTGGGTGATGGGCCTGAAATAAACAGGGTGTTGATCGCAGTACCCTTTCTGACAAAACACAGCCTACAGTCGAAATTTCTCACCTGTTGATGGTAGAGTATTGACAAAGTCCTCTACAGGTTGGATATAGCAAGTGGATCACTGGAAACCTTGCCCGGCGGATCCTATAAATTGACGCATTAAGGAGCTGATTAATGTCTAAAAGCACGACCCTCTTACTGTCATCAACTCTCGCCGCCATCCTCTTGGCGGGGTGCAGCTCCGGTCCGGCACCGGTCAGTTTCAAGTCAGAGGTTAAGCCATTGGTCGACAAGTATTGTACCGAGTGCCACCTGCCAGGGGGTGCCGGTACAGAAGCCAGTGGCTTCATGACCGACAGTTATGAAAACGTCATGAAAGGAACCAAGTTTGGCCCGGTCGTGGTGGCCGGTGATCCACTCTCCAGCTCCTTTTACCGCCTGATTGCCGGTAAGGTTGATCCCTCGATTCGCATGCCCCACGGGAAGGAGGCGCTGACCGAGATGGAAATTGCCACCGTAGAGACCTGGATCACCCAGGGGGCCAAGAACAACTGATTCTGGTTCAAATCCCGACTCGATCCACAAAAAGCCATGCCCAACCGCATGGCTTTTTCATACCCGGGTCGATGGCTTGCCGTGCCTTCTCACAACATCAGGAATCTCCCCTTTTTATGCTGCCGGCGAACCGTTATGATGCACCGATCGGATAGTGATTACCCTGAGGATGCCATGAACAAAGCAAGATCCAGCCTTTTCCTATGCCTGCTCTCAGTTACCTTTCTCTCCAGCAATGCCTGGGCCGAAAAGGTCGAGGTGTTGATGAAGACATCGATGGGCGAGATCAGGTTGTCGCTCGACAAGGAAAAGGCGCCGAAATCTGTGGAGAACTTCACTCAGTATGTAAAAGATGGCTTTTATGACGGTACGATTTTCCACCGCGTGATTAAAGGCTTTATGATCCAGGGAGGTGGTTTCGATGAGTCCATGGAACGAAAACAGACCCGCGATCCCGTGGAAAATGAGGCGAAGAATGGCCTTAAGAACCTCCGCGGCACCATCGCCATGGCGCGGACATCGGCGCCGCACTCCGCAACGGCTCAGTTCTTTATCAACCACAAAAACAACTATTTTCTCGATTATCCCGGCCAAGACGGATGGGGGTATGCGGTATTTGGCAAAGTCACGGCTGGGATGGATGTAGTGGACAGCATCGCCGTGCAACCTACCGGCGTCTCCAGCGGCATGCGTGATGTGCCTAAAGCATCCATCGTCATCGAGAAGGTCACCGTTCTCGAGTAATTCCTATTACACCAAAGCTATTGCAAACAGGAATCTTATGATCACATTGACTACAAATCTCGGGCCCATCGTCATTGAATTGGACGAGGCCAACGCCCCGAAGACCTGTGAGAACTTCAAACAGTATGTAGAGGATGGCTTCTTCGACGGCACGATCTTCCATCGCGTAATCGATAATTTCATGATTCAAGGAGGCGGATTTCTGCCCGGCATGGTCCAGAAGCAGACCGGTGAACCGATAGAAAACGAGGCCAAGAACGGTCTCTCGAATGAGGTCGGCAGCATCGCCATGGCGCGCACCATGGATCCCCACTCAGCCACCGCCCAATTTTTCATCAACGTCGCGAACAACAAGTTCCTCGATCACCCGGGTCAGGACGGCTGGGGCTACTGTGTCTTTGGCAAGGTTATCAGCGGTATGGATGTAGTCAATCAGATCAAAGGGACCGCAACCACCACCCGTGCCGGTCACCAGGACGTACCGGTGGATGACATCGTCATCGAGAAGGCCGAAGTCACGGAGTGACCCAGTCGCTGTTCATCTCCGACCTGCACCTATCCGCCGAAGAGACGGATAGGGTGCGGCTGTTCCTTCGTTTCCTCACCGACCGAGCCCCGCTGGCTGACCATCTTTACATCCTCGGCGACCTGTTCGACGCCTGGGTCGGCGACGACAACATGCAACCCCCGATCCCGGAAATCAAACTGGCCATGCATCACCTCAGCGATGCCGGGACCCGTTTGTGGCTGATGCATGGCAACAGGGACTTCCTCATCGGCGATGACTTCTGCCGTGAGACCGGTGCGACGCTTCTGCAAGACCCGACACTGGTGGATCTCTACGGCACCCCGACCCTGTTGATGCATGGCGATCTCCTGTGCAGCGACGATGTGGCGTACCAGCAGTTTCGCCGGGAAATTCGTGAGCCGGAAAATGTAAAAGTGTTTCTCTCGCATTCGCTGGCACAGCGTTTGGCCCTGGCACAGAGCTACCGGGAAAAAAGCGGCGAGGCCAAATCACTCAAGCCCGAATCGATCATGGATGTCAATCAGGAAACCGTGAAATCCTATCTCATCGAGTATGGTGCCGAACGATTAATCCATGGCCATACCCATCGGCCCGCCGACCATAGGATTGAACTCAGGACCAAACCGGTCCAGCGCCATGTATTGGCGGAGTGGCGTCAACATCAAGCCGAGTCGTTATGCGTAACCCCTGAGGGGGTCAGCAGAGAGCGATTCCGCTAGCGTCCGTCAGCATCGATCCAGCCGATACCGCTGGCCCTGAACAAAAGACCGATCGCGGGGCCATCCGCGAGGCAAAGATAACACCCGGCGGTGTTACCACTCACTCAGCCAAAATCACTGCAACCGTGACATCGGCACGAAGTGATAATCCTTGGGCAGGTGGAAGAGCTCGATGCCGACCTGTTTCTCAACGGAGAAATCCAGCAGACTCTGCTGAGAACCCCGCTGATCCCAGATCCGAATCGGGAGTCCTTTCTCGAGAAACAGGGCCGGCGCGAAGACATGGACCACATCATCGCAGGGATCGCGATACTCGCCGGGGATTGCATCCAGGCCGAGATAGTGTTGCTTGGCAAGCAGCATCAGATAGTCCCGATAGAGTAGCAGCTGGTCCGTCATCAAACCCGGCGCCAGAATCACATCGCGGCAGACGATCTCATTCACTGTCAGCCGCCAGTGTTGCGGCTTGCTGCCGCCGATTGCGGGTGCATCGATGTCGTCAATCCTCTCCAACCTCAACGCCATATCGTCAGGGATCTTTACCCTTTCCGCTTCGGGTTGAATGACCAGGATCGTCCTCTCGTCAGGCGTCACGCTGTAGATGGTTGCCGCCTCGCTGTGGTAGAGGATGTAACCGCCCGCCTGATCCAGCGGCTCGATTCGCAACTTATCCGAGGTAAACAGCAGCCGATTGACGACCTCTTCGCCGCCTGCCTCGCGCTCACCATAGAGCAGGAATCCGGCCCGGGCTTGTTCCGCCAGCGATTCCGCACCCGGCATGGCCAGCCACAGCATAGCCATGCAGGTGGAACAAATCTTGATCAGCCCCCGGTACATAGCGCCTCCAGGCGGTTCAACTCGCGCTTGCTGAAGCCCGCCTGCCGTCTTGCCTCATGATGCAGGGGACAGCGGATCCCACCGTTGAGAAAATTCTCCAGGAGATCGAAATAGGTCTGCTCGGGATCCAGTCCCCGCTGTTGACAGAGGTAGTGATACCAGCGGCTGCCAAACTGAACATGCCCCACCTCCTCGCGCAGAATAACCTGCAACACCTCGACTGTCTCGTCGTCGCCGATGGCTTGGAAACGGCGAATGATACCGGGCGTCACATCCAGTCCCCTGGCCTCGAGCATGCGCGGCACCAGGGCCATTCTGATCAATGGATCATGGGCCGTTCTCTGCGCCATCTCCCATAAGCCGTTGTGAGCTGGGAAATCGCCATACTCGGCTCCACCGGCATGCAGCCGCTCTCTCAGCAGACGAAAATGGTAGACCTCTTCCCGCGCCACTTGAATCCAGTCGTCATAGTAGGAGCTGGGCATATCGGGAAAGCGCAACACCGCGTCCCAGGCAAGGTTGACGGCATTGAATTCGATGTGGGCAATGGCGTGGATCAAGGCCAGGCGGCCATTTTCACTACCCAGGCCGCGTCTCGGCAATCGGCTCGGATGGACCAGTTCAGGTCGTTGCGGATGCCCCGCTCGGGTTATCTCGTCACAGGCTGACCACGTCTCTGCAACCAGCTCGCCGTTTGCCCAGGCATCGGCTGCAGCATCAGTGAGTTGCAGCTTTTCATCCAGAATTTCCGAGAGCAGGCACCGCTTCGCCGCCTGAAATAGAGACCGCTCTAAACCCATTTCACACCCATTTTCCTATCCTCGCCTCTACCTCCAGCCTGGAGATTGATTGATCCTCTTTTCCCTCTTCTCATATAACAATACTGGATGGACCCTGCAACAGCTTCCCTGGCTTCCGCCCCCGTCACCGCCATTTAGCGGTGAATTGCGACAGCCTGCCCGCCGCCCAGGCGATCGCGTCTACGAACCTGACCGATGGGACAGAAATCACCGGCATCTGTGGCGAGGTACACTTGGCTGGGTTACACTGTGACAGCCAAAAGAGGTGAGTTCGAAGTGGCTGTTTATTGCAAGTAATTGATTCAAATAGCGGAATAAGATTTACAAAAATCCATATACAGTTTATGCGGTCGCCGCCCGCCATTTCGCCAACTGAATAACGACTCTGCAATCCGCCCTTGATCTCATCTAATTTTGTGACTGATAACGAAATTTCATATCCCCGGGGAGCAGAGCGTTGGGAAGCATACAGTTACGTCGAAACCTCAGCCGTAACATCCTGATACGGATGATACTCCTGTCCGTTGTGATCGCGGCACTCATTTTCTGGAAGTACGAATTCATCAATGACGTCTATTTCCGCAATCAGCTGACCAGTACCGGCCTGATCATCAACGGTACCATCGTCGGGCTGTTTGCCACCGGAATCCTGCGCATGATCACCATCTTTCTCCACTACGCGGGAGAAGAGAACGCCCTGATCCGATTCCTGCGCAATCTCCGGGAAGGTGAGCAGGATCCACTGATAAAGATCAATAAAAAGGCGATCATTGCCAACCGTTATCGGACCATGCTCGGCCTGCACAAGGCGAATTGCCCGATCAACCACGGATCCCTGGCCTCCACCCTGGTCGCCAGCGAGAGCACCCGCAACAGTCTGCCGAAATTTATCAACAACATACTGATTTTGACCGGCGTATTCGGCACTATCGTCTCTCTCTCCATCGCCTTGATCGGTGCCTCCGACCAGCTCGCCACCTCGATCAACACGAGCGGCATGGGTCTGGTGGTTCACGGCATGTCCACCGCACTCTCGACCACCATTACCGCGATTGTCTGCTTCATCTTTTTTGGCTATTTCAATCTCAAGCTGGGCGATGTCCAGACCAACCTGCTCAGCGCGGTGGAACAGGTAACGGTGAACGAGCTGATTCCCAGATTCCAGGTTCAGACCGACAGCGCGCTCTATGAATTCACCGGTCTGGTACGCTCCCTGCAAGAGCTGGTCAATCAGATGGAGCAGTCCCAACAGACCTTTGAAACAGTGGAGCAACGCATTCTGGAGACGCTTCAGGGTCAAGAAGAGAGGAGTGAGGCGCTGCATAACGACATGGCCGAGATCAAACATGTATTGAAGCGCGGCTTCCGCCTGCATGAGGATGATTGATTCCGATGGATAACAACTTCATCGATCTTCGTCTCAACCAGCAGGGCAGTCAGGGGGATGACAGCTTTTGGCCATCCTTCACTGATATCATGACCGTGATCGTCATGATCTTCCTGCTGGCGATGGTGATCCTGCTGCTGCGGAACATGGAGCTGCTCTCCCAGCTCAGGATGTCCATAGAGTCGGAACAGGAGGCCTTGGAACTGGTGCGGACCACGGACGAAGAGAACGAAACCCTGGAAGAGCGGCTGATCGCCCGCGAGCACGAGATCACCATGCTGCGGATGCAGCTGATGCGCATGACCGAACGCACCGAGGAACAGGAAGCGGCGATTTCCAGTCAGCGCTTCCAGATCACCAACCTCAGCCGCGAGCGGGACGAGCTTGAAAGCAAGCGCAAGCTGTTGACCCAGGAACGTGACAGCCTGACCTCCCAGGTGACGCGCCTGAACCGGGAGACCAGCAGATTGCAAGACCTGATCACCGAGTCAAACCGAAGTATTGACAACCTGCGGGCCGACCTGGAACAGGCAAATGCCCGCCAGGCGGCCACACAGCAGGATCTGGAGCAGCTTCGCATCACCCTGAGCGAAAAAGACCGGGAACTGCTGGCGGCCCTGAGCCGCAGCCAGGAAGCGGATGAGCAGCTTGTCGATCTGAAACAGGACTATTCAGAACTGAAGATTCAGTACAACAAGCTGTTACGGCCGGCCCGCACTGCCAAGGGCAAGACGGTGGTGGAGGTGCGTTATACAAAGTCCGGAAAATACTTCCGCATCGATTATAGAGGACCGGAGGATAAAGGTTTCTCCTCGATCTCGCGGAAAAAGCTCGAACAGAACTTGAAGCGCCTGAAACAGAAGGATGACAATCTCTACGTCAAGGTCATCATCCCCAAAAACAGCGGCCTCTCGTATAACGAAGCCTGGTCTTTCACCAATCATATGCACCAGAATTATGACTACTACTACCAGGAAGAGGCGGAAAAGGAACGTATCGTGGAGTAGACTGAGCCGCAATAGGCAAGCTCAATCCCAGAACCGGGGGTAAAGGAATTTAATCGCAGCCATAGAGTCAAATTCGGCATCAAGACTATCATGTCCAGGATGTGATGATGTTTGCAATGACCAGATGCAACAGTCAGATAGCGCTAACTATCCTCACACTAGTGCTGCTTGCGGGCTGTGCCTCGAAAGTCCCTAAAGTAATCGGCACTCCACCCGCAGGCAATATACGGGTGGACGAGGTGCAGCAGCATCAGCAGCAGTTCTCAAACTCGAGAGTACGCTGGGGCGGGGAGATCATCTCGGTGGAGAACCTGGCCGATGAGACCCATATCGAAATTCTCTCCCGACAACTCACCGATAAGGGCAAACCCAAGGATGACCAGCGCAGCATCGGCCGCTTCATCGCCCGTATCGAAGGCTACCTGGAGCCCGAGGAGTATCCAAAAAACAGACAGATCACGGTCACCGGCACCTTGCTGGAGGTAGTGAAAAAACCGGTCGGCGACTACCCCTACCCCTATCCCGTGGTCGAGGTAGAGGCCTACTATCTCTGGCCTGAGGAGAAGGTCTACCACCGCCCCTACTATTACGACCCGTTCTACGATCCATTCTATTTTCCCTATTGGCGTCGATACCCCTACTACTACTGGTGATCCAAGTGGGACGACACTGGTCTCTCATCATCTTGCTCTCACTGCTGCAGGCCTGCAGCACGCAACCGGTTGTTCCGGCCGCCGATCGCAGCATCACGCCAAAACAGGCGGCCGATACCCAGCCCGCCTCGGGAGAGACGCCGCTGCAGTGGGGCGGAGTTATTGTCGAGAACCGAAACCTGCGGCAAACGACGGAGGTCCAGATTCTCGCCTTTCCTCTGGACGAGGACGGACGCCCCGAGACCGACGCCACCTCGATCGGGCGTTTCATCGCCCGCCTGCCCGGCTATCTTGAACTGGAGGAGTATGCGGTGGGCCGCATGGTAACGGCGACGGGCAGGTTCTCGGCGATCCACGAAGGCATGGTCGCCGACAGCAGTTACTCCTTCCCGGTTCTGACCTGCGATGAGCTTACCCTTTGGCCTGAGAGCGAACCGAGACGCAAGCCCCGCATCCATTTCGGTTTCGGCGCCAGTTCAGGCGGTAGGGGTTACGGGTCCATCGGTATCAGCTTCTGAATGCCCCGCGGCCACTACCTCTTCTCGGCGACCTGATTGCGGAGATAGACGGGCAGCGCATGCTCCGGGGCCACCGCCTCGCCACGATGAAAGTAGTCGGCAGCCAACTGCGCGACATCCCGCGCGCTGCAATACATGTCGGCCTTGTAACCCAAAAGGGTTCCATTTAAACGATGTTCAAGCTGTTTGGCATACGCTCCCCAGCCGGAGCCGACACCATACCATTCATCGTCGACGGGTAACTCGACCCGCTCTGCACTGGCGACCTGTTCCGGTATTGCCGGCACCACCAGTTCATTTTCGCCGACTCGATAGCCGGCCCAGTAGAGCTCCCCCATCCTCGCATCGAATGCGGTCAGCAGCTTCGGCTCACCCTTCTCCCGATAGGCGCGCTGCGCCAGTGCGGCCAGCGTGGATACGGGTACGACAGGCAGATCCGCCGCGAACGCCACACCCTGAATCACTCCCGCCGCGATACGAACCCCGGTGAATGAGCCGGGACCGCGGCCATAGGCCGCTGCATCCAGATCGGTGAGCCGGAGCTCCGCTTCCGCCAAGACCTCATCCATCATCTTCAGGATCAGCTCGCTATGGCCCCGGGGTTTCACCTCATAGCGCAGATAGATCTCCCCGTCTTGGAAAAGTGCCGCGGAACAGGTCTCGGATGCGGTTTCGATGGCGATCAGTTTCATGGTTTCTAAAAACTCTTACAGGTCGGTGACAAGAAAGCTGGGCAAATTAGAAAAAAAACGCCTAATTTATGTAAGGTCACATCTTAACATATTGATTATTAACAAAAATACTAATTTTTCAAAAGTGTCGGTTCTCTTTACATATTTCTTTAATCATTTTATTACTAATGGATATATCTTTTTGTAATTAAAAGATAAATATATTCTGGCACGCATGCTGCATTATATAAGGCAAATGTTGTAATAAATGGAAGCCTAGAGGACTTGTGATGAACACCAAACACATTATTACAAAAGCGGCATTTGCTGCCTTGTTTGCCTGCAGCGCTGCTGTCAACGCAAGCATTATGTCCATCGGAGACGTAGCCTCTTTCAGTTTTGGTTCAAACGGACTCATCTACGACTGGAATGACGGTGTCGACAGTGCCGGAAACAACATCCGTACTGTGGTCAGTGATGTACAGACTGTCAGCCTGGACCGCTTTAATGGCAGTCTGGGTGAGCTGCTGGACGTGCAGATCGGGTTTACCACCGACTGGTCCCTCACCTCCATCGTCCACTCCTATGATGAAAGAACGCGCGCCTGGACCGCGTCCGCGGCAGGCAGGTCGATCTCCAGGCAGTCGATTCGACTCGTCGATCCGGACAGAGAGGTCGAGCGCAATCGCGAGGTGGTGCGTTCAAACTGCAGGGGCGAGAGCAGCTGCAACGATGTTTCCAGGGATTCAGGTAGCTTCAACGGCCTGTTCGACCTGGATGACGGGTTCTCCTTGAGCGATTTCATCGGTACCGATGATCTTGATTTCAGGATCGTACGCACCCTGATCTCTGATCTGACCCGCTGCGGCTACTACGACACCTGCTATCAGAGAAACAAAGAGAATGCATGGAGCGGCAGCCTCTACGTCAGTTACCTCTACGATGACGGTATCTATGATGAGGTAGAACCGGAACCGCAGTATAACGTTCCTGAGCCGTCTACGCTGGCATTGCTCGGACTCGGACTTCTAGGCATGGGAGCAAGCCGCATAGGCCGCAAGAAAAGCTAGTCACTTGCTTTCATATCTTTAAAACGCCCACTCAAGTGGGCGTTTTTTTTATCGCCACTCTTCCCCTACCCCACTCGCACGGCGGCGATTCATCCACTCCTGCAGTCCCTGCACCAGATCCCATAATACCGGAATGATAAACAGGGTAAGGGCCGTCGCGGTCGCCAGTCCAGTGACAAAAGTGGAAGCCATGGTTCCCCAGATCAGCGAATAGCTGGGAAATCCTATCGCCATGGGCAGGAGGCCCAATGAGGTGGTCAGCGTGGTCAACAGGATTGGCCGCAGCCTGATGTTGACCCCCTCTACAATCGCCTCGCGTCTGGAAAGCCCCCTGCGATAGCGTTTGTTGATAAAGTCGATCAGCACCAGGGCGTCATTGACCACAACACCCGCCACGCCGATCACGGCAATGAAACTGTTTACGGTAAACAGCGACTGGGTCACCAATTTGCCGAATACGACTCCTATCAGCGCAAAAACGATGGCAGAGAGTATGATCAGCGGCTGCAGGTAGGATTGGAACTGCGTCGCCAGAATCACATACATCACCAGCACCGCGATGATGAAGGCATAGGCCAGTGACTCGAAGGAGCGCTGGGTATCCTCGTGTTCGCCGCCGAAGGTCACCGTGGCTCCCGGATAGCCATCGCGAATGGTCTCGAAGTGGCCCTTGACCCGGTTCACCACCGCCGGTGTCGATGTCGGTGCCCCATCCCGGATATCGGCCTTTAGGCTGATCGCCCGCTGCCCCTGGTAGCGTTTGATCTCACCGGATTCGTTATAGGTCCGCACACTCACCAGGTCGGCGAGATAGATTGGGCGCTCCGCATCCTCCACCACCGGTATATAGAGGGCATTTTCCGGATCCCGCAGTGCTTGCGGATCGATCCGGAGCTTGAGATCGACCTCCTCATCGATATGCCGGTACTTGCCCAGGTAGCGGCCATCGAGCACGCTCGCCGCCAGCTGCGCAACCTGACCGCTGTCCAACCCATACTCCGCCACTCTCTCCTGCTCAACCTGGAGTCGGAACACGCGCTTGGGAACCCCGCGGTCGTCATTCAGTCCGATCAGATGGGGACCGATCTCGGGGGATTCACGCATAAATTTCAGCAACTCCGTGGCCAGCCCCGATACAGCATCCACGTTCGCGCCCACCACCCGGACATTGATATCCTTGCCACTCGGTGGACCGTCATTTTGCGGATGGATATGGAGCCTGTAACCATCCGTTTCATAGATCGGCTTCAAACGTTCTCGCATGCGTTCGAGATGGGCCAAAGGATCATCGAAGGTCTGATCGGCGGCACTCGGCATGGTCACCATCACCGAGCCATGATTGTTGCCATAGATCGGTTCGTAGTCCTCGTTGAAATAGAGACCGGCAAGTCCCGCCGCGGCACTGGCCATTCCCGGCCCATCCTCCATCACGCTCTCGGCAATCCGCTTGACCCGTTCATCCACCTCTTCAATCGCAATGTTGCTCGGCCCGACAATATCGACGTAGTAGAGTTTATAGTCGTCGGGAAAGAACTGGATTCGAATCAAGGGAACCTTGCCGCTCGCGGATAGCGCAAGAATCATTACCGCCACGCCAAACAGCAGCGTGACCACCATCAGGGATGTCAGGCGATAGCGCATGGTCAGGGACAACAGCCAGTCGGTAAACCGGCGCGCCACCCGCATCATTGCGTTGTCCCGCTGCATCAGATCCACGGCACCCTGCTGACGGGGACCGAAATCCAGGTAGTGGATCGGCAGGATCAGCAGACACTCGACCAGCGAGGCAATGATGGCGAAGCTTACCGCCTTGGGTACCAAGGCAAAAAACTGACCGGTGGAACCCGACATGATCAACATCGGCAGGAATGCGGCCACAGTGGTCATGGTGGCCGAAATCACCGGCAGCGCCACCTCGGCCGTGCCGTTGATGATTGCCTCCCGCAGCGGCTTTCCTTCCTGGACGTGACGATAGATATTTTCGGTCACGACGATCGCATCATCCACCACGATGCCGGTCACCAGGACAAAGGAGAAGAGGGTGATCTCGTTGAGGCTGTTACCGGTCAGGTACATGATCAACATGGTGATCATGAACGAAAAGGGGATGCCGATCGTCACCAGGCCGGCATTGCGTATGCCCATGAAGTACCAGATGATCAGCGACACCAGAAAGATACCGACCAGCATGTTCATGCCCAGGGTCGTCAATCCATCCTTGATGTAGACGGTTGAATCCTGGGTCAGTACCACATCCACCCCCTGTGCCTTCAGCACTGGTCGGAACTCGTCGATCACGGCGACGACCTGATCCCGGATCTCCATCGCATTGCCCTGATCCGATTTGATCACCTTGAGTCCCAAGGCGGGTTGACCGTTGACGGATGAGATGACAATGGAATCGCGATACCCCATCCCGGTATGGGTTATCAGATCCATGACGCGAACCAGACTGCCATCCGCATCTCTGCGTACCACCGTCGAATGCACCTGCTCAAGGGAGTGGAATCGTTCGTCCATCTTCACCAGGTATTCGCCGCTTCGATTGGTATATTTCCCCGCCGGTATGGTGAGATTGGCCGCGCTCAGTGCCCTGGCCACCTGCTCGAAGCCGATGCCGAACTCGCGCAGCTTCTGGGGGTCGAGATAGACGTGAAACTCCTGGGTCTGCTTACCGGAAAAGTCGACCTGCTGCACATGGGGAATCTTCAGCAGCCTTGTCTTTATCTCCTCACCCATCAGGGCCAAGGCGCGGTTGCTATGGTCGCCAACGAGATTGATGGCGATAACCGGCAGCCAGTCCTGAACCTTGGCATTCAGCAGAGAGGGGGGATCCACCCCCTCGGGCAGCTCGCTGATGATATTGAGTACCTCGAACCTGACTTCGTTGAAGAGGGTATCGTAGTCGGAGTCGTCCACGAACTTGAGGCGTATGTTGGAGCGTCCGCTATACGATGTGGAACTGATCCACTCGACATCATCGACCTGTTCAATGGCGTCTTCGATTTTCCGGGTAACCAGGGTTTCGACCTCCACCGGCGAAGC
Organism: gamma proteobacterium symbiont of Ctena orbiculata; assembly: GCA_003094535.1. Lineage (GTDB taxonomy): Bacteria > Pseudomonadota > Gammaproteobacteria > Chromatiales > Chromatiaceae > Thiodiazotropha. Next base: position 38,047 of record NATV01000125.1, read on the forward strand.
GCCAGGATAGACAGTGGAGATGATCACTTCGCCAAATCCGAAGTTGGGATAGCGTTCCGCGGGCAGGGCAAACAGGGTGTAGAAGCCAATTACGATCAATACCACAAACATCAGGTTGTAGAAGACCCGCTGCTTGAGAGAAAAGGCGACTACCTCATGCATCGATCACCGCTCTTGGTTCAAGGTGAATTGATCCCCCGGTTTGATCCCCGGACCGGTTACCCGCACCCATGCCTCGTCATCACCCTTGATGCGCCCGAGATAGACCACCCGTAACTCTTCGCCGTTCGCGCGCTTCAGCCAATATTGTTCATAACGCTGGGTAAGCGCCCGCTCGGGAATGAGAACGGCATCGCCGCGAAAGGGGATATCAAGCGCCAACTCCACCCTTAGGCCGCCGCGGGCAAGCGACTGTTCAACTGCGATCTCCAGTTCGATTTTGATTTTGCGCGAGACCTCGTCAAAAGCGGGTGAAATCCTTAGAATCGAGGCATCGACCTCGCTTTTCAATTCTGGCAGGGTCAGCTTGAGTTCACCCTCCAACGCATTCAATGCCTGGTACTCGGCCATACTGAGGGCAAAGGGGACAACCAGGCTGTGATAGTCACCCACGTCCACCACCGGCTCTCCCGTATTGACCCACTCACCGGGTTCGATATAGCGTTTCACCACTCTCCAGCCGGCAGGCGCCATGATACAGAGGCGTTTTTTGCGCTCCTTCAGAATATCGGCGGCAACGGTTAAGGCGGCAAGCTGGGTGTTGATTTTATCCTGGCTGCGCAGTGCCGAGTCGAGTTGGCTCTGAGATGAGCTGTTCTGCTTCAGCAATTGACGATAGCGGGCCACCTCCTTGCGAAAATAGGCCCTATCCACAGCCAGGGCATCGCGCTCGGCCTTATTGCTGCGCAATTCCATGTTGATGAAGGTTTGATCCTGACAGGCAAACGGTTCACCCTCTTTGATCCGGTCTCCCACGTCGCCATTGACCGATTCAATGCGGCCTGCGTTCTCCGCCGACAGCAGGACCCGGGAACGGGCGCGGGTAAAACCGGAGAGGACTTCACGCTGCAGCGCCGGCTTGGCCGTCACCAGGCGATCATCCGCGAAGCTATGGATCGGCAACAGCAGGAGACCGAAAATGAGTGATGACAGGTTGATAATTCGCATCTTAATTTTCTATTCTAGGTAGTTCCCGATCTGACAGTGATTCGGGATAATCGGCTCACTGGAGAGCACCCCAGCCCAGCCCAGCCATTGTCATGAGATGTCGACACGATGCTGAATAGGTGCCGTTCAGGTTACTGCGACTCCTGGAACAACAGCATATTAACCCTTGAAAAAAAACAAGAATATTGAATACCATCCGTGGGTTAGTATTATCCCAATCGGATATATTATGCATAAATAACTATAAAAACAATAAGTTATGCTTTTCCGCCCTTCCCTCCGAAATAACCTGGCCTGCGCGGCCGAACAAATCACACAGCGACAGCATAAAAAGTTATACTGGGGGGACGAGAGAGATAAAAATCAACAAAGGTGGTCTTGGCCTGGTCGCAGAGTGAAAACTGCGACCGCCAGCCTTAATGGAGAAGAAGTGATCACACTGCTCAGGGAAATCTGGAGAATGGACAGGCCAGGTGAGGGATTCGGTGATCCTTCTTATGTCATGGCGATGACCATCATGGCAATTTGAGGAGCGCACATGTGGATCTTTTATAAGCATCTCCCCCGTGGAGTCTCCACCAAGGAGATAAAAAAGGTCACGTTGAGAGGCACAAGGCCCAGCTGGTCACTGTTGCCGGTGACAAAAAAGAGTGCCGTAAAACGTACCAAAATAATTCGCATCAAGGATCTAAATTCCGAGTCGACCGAATACCACGCCATCGTTCAGGTCGAGTCTCCCGTGCTGGCGGACACCATTATCGAGAACCTGGATGGCAGGACCGTAAACGGTCTGTTTCTCAAGCCCCATCGCTACCACCGCAGGTTCCCAAACCGCGACCGGCGCATCAGAGAACAATCGACCGAGCTGGACGAAGAGCGACGCAAGCAGGACAGACGCAGAAACAACCTGATCACGCGGGTATTGGATATCAATTAACGCGATAACCTGCTTCCCGACGCCACTGGTCTCTATGGTTGGCGAACCTGGTCCAACCAGTGGTTAGAGTTCTGCCATCAATTCTGCGAGAACGCGACCGTCAATTGGCTGCAGGGCATGGCTGACCGCGTAGAGACGGGTAGCGGACTGCCCTTTCAGTGCTTGAATATTGTTCATATCCTGACTGAAAGCGGGCACCAGCTCATCTCCCATACCAACCGGTCCGCTACGCACTATCGATACATATCGGATCGCGGGGTGGGACTGACGATTCAACCAAAACAGAAGATTACCCGGTCGCTCGGGTACCAGGTCGAGCAACACTGCCCATGAATCGCGCACTACATCGTAGAGTTCGCCGCTGAAGAACTCCTTGACCATGCTTATGGGAAATGGATCGTCGGTCTCATCCAGGGCCTCCACAGCACGCACTGTTCCCAGGTGGGGCGAGGCGATGGTAATCAAGGCCTTTTGGTTTTTCACCCCACCTCGCACTAACGCCATCCTTGCCACGACACCGCCCGCGGAGTGCCCGACCAAAATAATCGGTTCATCGGGATGGCGCTGTGCCACCAACGCCAACATCCCCCGAAGCAGCTCAGCCTGCAAACCCACCGCATCCATCGAAGGCAATTCAACGCTATAGAATTTGTTCCCCGGGGTCTCGCTGGCTGCAGGCAGCAAACCCCTTGGGGTGAACACGCCGGCAGGTTGCCAACCATGCTGAACCAAAGCCGCATTAACCCCGCTGGCGTGCCAGGAGTGGGCGCTACCGAGATAGCCATGGATCAATACAGCCACGTCCGCATGGAGCGGCAGGCAAAACAGCGCTAACAACAATGACAGGATGAATCGTTTCATAGCAACCTCCGGTAGCAATCTATATCAAGCCATACTCTGGTAGTAGAGATTCTGTGGGTGCTTGGCTTCTGTGAAGAAGTGATAGCGTTCCAAGACCAATCCGATGTATTGAATGGCAAAGGCGGCAACAGGCAACCTTGACGATTCCAGCAGATAGGCGAGCAGAATCAGCAAAACCGGTAGCGCAAAGACCAGCAGCAGAAACAGGTAACGTATCATGAGCAGAAAGGCCTCCGATTTGCCATGGAAGAACTCACGGGTGTTGAAGGAGCCCCCCATGAATCCCTGCGCCTTCTGATGCAGCTGGGCATGGTGCACGCCCAGCGCCGACTGCATATCCACCTTGCAGCGGAAACGGCTGTTGCGATAGAGGGATGAGCCCCGGCTGACGCCACCCAACAGGGTTGCGATTACCGCCCAGGTACCGTAGAAGGCGACCAGTTCGGTGCCCATGTAGGCGGACAAGGCGGCAGCCAGCATAAAACCCGAGGCAATACCGAGAAAGAGGAAATTGGCCACTGTCAGCGGCGAATGCCAGGCCTTGATGAAGCGCAGGCTGGCGTAGATCATCGCCGTGCAGAGAAAGAGCACGAAGCTGGCAAGGGTGGCGAGGGCACCAACGATCAGGGTGATATCCACCGGCAGGGTCTCGGAAACCACGAACAGGGGGTTGGTCCATCCCAGGTAGTGGAAGAGACCATAGAGAAGGATCAGCCCCATGGCCGCCGGCAATGCGATGACCTCCCGCGAAAGCCAGGAGGTGCGCCACTGGGTGGCGGCGCGCCAGGCCCGTTCGGGACGGCCCAGATGGAAGACCGAGGCGACCAGACCAGCGACCAGCAGTGCCAGCGCGATGATGCTGCCAAGGGCGTAGAAGCTCTCGCTTTGCACCGGCAGCAGCCGGGCCAGGGAGTAGAGCTGGCCGGTGTAGAGGGCCAGGAACAGGCCCTGGCCGGCGCCGATCAGGGTGGTCAGGAAGATTACCGAGAAAGCCGGATGCATCTATTTTTTTCTCCGAAAAGAAATAATTTTGAATTGCGAATTAGCTACCATGCGACGTCGTCCAATGTCTCCCCCGCCTCCGGTGTCGGCAGCTGCTCCTTCTTCAACGGATTGTCAGCCCGCACCAGTTCATCCTCGTGGATCTGGATGCGGGTCTTGCGCCTGGGCAGGTAGTGGTTGGCCGGCCGGGTTCCCCACTCCGGCTGCAGCTGGTAGCCGCCCTCCTCGCGGATCGCCACCGAGACCTCCGAGTTGGGATCGTGCACATCGCCGAAGAGGCGGGCATTGGTCGGGCAGGCCAGTACACAGGCGGGTTTGCGTAGGGACTCGGCAAGACTCAAGTCTGTGATGCGATCGATGCACAGCGTGCACTTCTTCATCACCCGCTGTTTCTCATCGATCTCGCGGGCGCCATAGGGGCAGGCCCAGGAGCAGTATTTGCAGCCGATACACTTGTCGTAATCGACCAGCACCACACCGTTATCCTCCCGCTTGTAGGAGGCCCCGGTAGGGCAAACCGGCACGCAGGGCGGGTCCTCGCAGTGGAGACACGACTTGGGAAAGTGGTAGGTCTCGGTATTGGGGAAAATCCCTGCCTCATAGGTCTGCACCCGATTGAAGAAGGTCCCGCTGGGATCCTCGTCATAGGGTCGCAGGTCGGTCATGGGACCGGCCCAGCCGGAGGTGTTCCACTCCTTGCAGCTGGTGACGCAGGCATGGCAGCCGACGCAGACGTTGAGGTCGATAACGAGTGCCAATTGGGTCATGGTATACCTTCTTAACAGTTTTTAGTTTTGAGTTTTAAGTTTTGAGTTGATGCGTTCGCTTCGCACACAACCCGTTTCAAAATCGACGTACGCAGAGCGCACACCTCAACTAAAAACTCACAACTCATAACTCAAAACTAATCTCTTATGTTGTTTTTGCGCCGAGACGTTCCGGCAAAAAACCCCTGCCATTTCCCCCGCTTAGCATCCTGCCCAGGCAGCCGTTTCATCGGCTCGAACTGGGGTGATGTCTGCTTCGGTTCCCCCGCTCCCGCCGGATAGAGGCGCACCCGTACGTCGAACCAGGCGGCCTGACCGGTGATCGGATCGGAGTTGGACATATGGTCCCCCGCCTCACAGGGAGGCAGCTCCTCGGCGATCAGATGATTGAGCAGGAACCCCTTTTGCGACTCGTTGGCCCTGAGCGACAGGCCCCAGGCCCCGGCGGCCTTGCCGATGGCGTTCCAGGTCCAGACCGTTCCCGGCTCCACAGCCTCGGTGAAACGGGCCATACAGCGCACCTTGTTGGTGGGGGACTCGACCCATATCCAGTCGCCGTCGCCGAAACCACAGGCTTCTCCCAACCTGGGATTGACGAAAAGGTAGTTGTGGGTGTGGATCTGTCGCAACCAGGCATTCTGGGAGTCCCAGGAGTGGTACATGGCCATGGGCCGCTGGGTCAGAGCGTTGATCGGATAGTGGTGGGTGTCGACCAGCTTGTGCTCCAGCGGCGCGGTGTAGAAGGGCAGCGGATCGAAATGTTCCGCGACCCGCTTGCGCAGACGCTGCGGCGGCTGCTTGCCGGGCAGCTTGCCCTCGGCCGCCAGGCGGAAACGCTGCAGCACCTCGGAGTAGAGATGCAGGGTGATCGGCTCCACGTAGCGGGTCATGCCGTGGTAGCGGGCCCACTCCAGGTAACCCTGGTTCCAGTTGCGCATGTACTGATAGGACTTCGGCAGCTCGTAGTGGTAGACGCAGCCGTTCTCCTTATACATCTCCCACTGGCGCGGATTGGGCTCGCCTTTGAGGAACTTCTCGCCCCCCTTGCCGCGCCAGCCGGCAAGGAAGCCGATGCCGGAACCGGGAGAGGTCTCATAGTTGGTGACAAAGTCGGGGTAGTTGCGGAATTTGCGGCTGCCATCCTCTCTCACAAAGGCGGGCAGGCCGAGCCTGCTGCCCATCTCGATCAATACTTCCTGGAAGGGCTTGCAGTCGCCCCGGGGCTCCACCACCGGGATACGCACCGAGTCGACAGGGCCGTCATACTCGGAGATCGGCCGGTCGAGCATCGACATGGCGTCGTGGCGCTCCAGGTAGGTGGTGTCGGGCAGCACCAGGTCGGCGAAGGCCACGGTCTCTGACTGGAAAGCGTCGGCGACGATGATGAAGGGAATCTTGTACTCCCCGTTCTCATCCCTGTCCCGCAGCATGTCGCGCACGTTCTCCGTGTTCATGGAGGAGTTCCAGGCCATGTTGGCCATGAACAGCAGCAGGGTGTCGATCTTGTAGGGGTCGCCGCGCCAGGCGTTGGTGATGACATTGTGCATCAGGCCGTGGACCGAGAGGGGGTATTCCCAGGAGAAGGCCTTGTCGATGCGCACCGCCTCGCCCGCTTCGTCGACGAAGAGATCGTCCGGTTTGGCTGGCCAGCCCAGGGGCATGCCGTCCAGCGGGGTGTCGGGCTGTACGCCCTCGGGTCCCTTGGGCGGCTTGGGACAGGGTGGGATCGGCCGCGGAAAAGGCGCCTTGTGGCGGAAGCCACCGGGACGATCGATGGTGCCGAGAATGGTCATCAGAATGCCCAGGGCGCGGATGGTCTGGAAGCCGTTGGAGTGGGCCGCCAGGCCGCGCATGGCGTGGAAGGAGACCGGATTGCCGGTGACGCTGTCGTGTTCGTTGCCCCAGCTGTCGGTCCACTGGATCGGCAGCTCGATCTTCTGGTCCCGGGCCACCACGCCCATTTCATGGGCCAGGCGGCGGATGGTCCCGGCGGGGATGCCGGTGATGTCCTCGGCCCACTCCGCGGTGTACTCCTGCACCCGTTCCTTGAGCAGCTGCATGGCGGGCTTTACCGGGGTGCCATCCTCCAGGGTGAAGCTGCCGAGCAGACGTGGATCGGTGCCGGGGGTGTGGGTGGAGATCTCCCGGTCGAGCTCCCGGTCCCACCAGAGCTTGTTTTCCGGGTCGAAGCAGCCCTCTTCGATGTGGGTCTCGAAACGGCGGAAGAGGCCGTGGTCGTCCCGTTGGGGATCGTCCACCACCAGCTCGGCCGCGTTGGTGTACTTGATCAGGAACTCGCGGTCGTAGAGGCCGGTCTGGATCAGCTCGCGGATGATCGCCAGCAACAGGGCACCGTCGGTGCCCGGTTTGATCGGCACCCATTCGTCGGCAATGGCCGAGTAACCGGTGCGGATCGGGTTGATCGAAATAAAGCGCCCGCCACGGCGCTTGAAGTCGGAGAGCGCGATCTTCATCGGATTGGAGTGGTGATCCTCGGCGGTGCCGATCATGATGAAGAGCTTGGAGCGCTCCAGGTCGGGGCCGCCGAACTCCCAGAAAGAGCCACCGATGGTGTAGATCAGCCCGGCCGCCATGTTGACCGAGCAGAAGCCGCCGTGGGCGGCGTAGTTGGGGGTGCCGAACTGCTTGGCGAACATGCCGGTCAGCGCCTGCATCTGGTCGCGGCCGGTGAAGAGGGCGAACTTCTTCGGGTCCTCGGTACGGATACGGCCCAGGCGCTCCTCCATGATCTCAAAGGCCTTCTCCCAGGAGATCTCCTCGAAATCGGAGGCGCCCCGCTCCGCCGCGGGCTTGCGCAGCAGGGGCTTGGCGAGGCGGGCCGGGGAGTACTGTTTCATGATACCCGAGGAGCCCTTGGCGCAGATTACCCCTTTATTCAGCGGATGGTCGGGATTGCCTTCAATATAGCGCACCTCGCCGTCGCGCAGGGTGACGCGGATGCCGCAGCGGCAGGCGCACATGTAGCAGGTGGTCTCCTTGACTTCGCTACGCCCCATATCGCTGTCGGAATGGGCAGTGGGATCCAGCATCTGACAATAACCTTTGTAGATCTACGCCTTAAATAAGGCATTCGGTAATCTGCTTATATTAGTCTTTTCTGATTTACCCTGCCAGACCTGGCGCCATCACAATCCTTTGGGGGTGGAATATCTGGCTTAATGGAATGACTGTTTAGCACCTGGTGAACGACACCCGGCGCGCACTGTTTTTCGGTTTAAGAACCGGGCCCAATCAATCCTTAGCAGATCCTGGCAGGCTGCGACTGTTATATCGGAGGTTTTAAGAGTACCGCGTAGTCGCTCATATCACGAGAAATCCTTTTCGATGTCCAACGCTCTGGATCGTCGTATTCAAACATTACATTGATCTTCATCCCGGGTTTTGTAATGTGGATCAGGCACTGATGCCAAGCCTTCCCGTCCGGATTCCTCTCAATTTTCATCGCCTCGCGTAACTCCCCCACCTTGTCCAAGACATCGAAACCCTTAGGTGTTCTCGCCTCAAAATCCCCGTCTTCGTAGTAGACATAGCCGCTCATGCGCTCTTGGCCAAAGGAAAAGTTACCCATCAGTGCAAGCCCTATCCATTTATCTTCAGTGTATCGGGCATTGTCGATGATCAACGATCCTATCTCGAGGATCAGGGAGTCACAACGATTTATGCTCATAAATGGTTCTCTCGATCGGCAGCGGGTTGTTTCACAGCATCGCTCACCTAACCAGGCGGGCTGTAGGCCAGCAACAGGTCAACGAACCTCGAAATCACTCAATCCATCACATTCCGCCCGCTCCGGTTAAAAGCATTATTGTTCAGCCTGATGAAATGCAGCTGGATTCTCAACGGAGTGGGTAAGCGGTGTATTCAAGCCGATCCCAAGCTCGTAGGAGAGATCATAGGCCGCCCTGTTGATCAGGTACTCGGCCTCGATGAGCCGGTAGGCGCTGTTGATCCGGTAGGAGAGCCGCCACACCACCGCATGGTCGCCGTTCTCCACGATGCGCACCTTGGGTGGACGCTCCTCGTTTATCAATGAACCGTCATCGGCGACCCGCTGCCAGGCCTGGATCAGGAACGACTCGATCTGCTCGCTGCTGAAACCGTAGCCGATCTTGAAATCGGCATTACAATCGAGATTGTCGTTCGAGTTACTGGTCAGGATCTCGATCTTGCAGGAGCGGAAGCGGGAGTTGGGAAGGAGGATTTTGTACTTCCGGCGCAGATCCTTGAACACTGTCTGGGTAAGGGAAGTGCGCACCACCACCGCCAGCAGATCGATCTCCGTTACCTGGACAACCGAGCCGGGCTCCACGTCGTTGTTGTAGAGCAGGATCAGACCATTGATATTGTCGGGTGCCCAGACATCCTTGGTGGAGTAGACGATGAGCACAACCGCGCCCAGTACCGAGGTGGTGTGCAGCCAACTGGTCATATCCCAGACATTGATAATGATGAGAAAAGAGATCAGGGCGGCCACGGCCCAGCCGATCAGACCGATGACTTCCGACTGGTAGGTGTGGGACAACGTCTCTGTGCCGGCGATCTCCCGGGTGCGGCCGTAGCGCTTCAGCGCATGCAGCTGAAAGAGGTGCGCCAGCAAGAAGGAGCAGAGCAGGGTCAAACCGGTGACCGACAAAGGGCGCGCCTTTTCGGTAAAGAAGACCGCAAGAAAGTAGAGCGCGAACAGGGTCAGGTTGACGAGACGCAGCATCCACACAGAGGCGTTGTAGCGCCGGTCACTCTCAGCATAACCCAGTTTCGAGACGATCTTCGACGAGAAGAGAAATATCAGGGCGTTGACGCCCAGCACGAAATAGTCGAAGAGCGAGTAGACGCTGTTTACCTTGCTCAGCAGAAACTGGCCGAACTCACCGAAATACTGCTCCAAGATCCTTCCCTATCCTAAACCTGGTTGATTTGGCACCTTACTAGGCCATATTCAAGACTTCAAGCAGGCTTGCCATCAAGACCCATCGCGCCACCGATTGAGGCCTTCACCCAGGCAAAAAGGGTACCCAGTCCGGCAATCCCTCAACCCGCCCGAGCCAAGCGCATACAGCCGGATAGGGTTGTAGCGAGACCTCCCCTTCTGCGGCCAACGATACATAGGGATAACAGGCGATGTCCGCAATGGAGACGTTATCAGCGGCCAGCCAGTCACTTTCCGACAGCTTCAGTTCCAACACCGAGAGTCCGGCACGGCCATCCTGTTGACACAACTTGAGGTCGAAGGGTTTGCCAAAGACCAGTGCAGCACGGGCCCGCGCAAGCCCGTAGAGCAGTTCGTTCTCCGATACCGCCAGCCACTGCATCACCCGGGTCTCTCCCAGCGGATCCGTCGGCAGCCAGTCGGATGCGGCATATCGCCTGGCGAGGTAGACCAGTATCGCCATCGAATCCCAGATGACCAGATCCCCATCCACCAATACCGGCACCTGTCCGCGAGGATTGATCCGTTTGAACGCCTCAGTCAGCGACTCTCCCTTGATCAGATCGAGATCGACGCGTTCATAATCGAGGCCCAGCATCGACAGCAGCAGGCGGACTTTGTAACAGTTACCCGACCTGGGGAAGTTGTAGAGTTTTAGATCGGCCATGGTTGAGATCCTGTCATTGGTTGTCAACGAAGTTATAGTACGAAGAAAGCGAAGGCTTAACGATTAACTATAGAGGTTCTCAGATGAACCAACAGATCCGCGCCGATCATCCCGATGCCCTGGTGAAACTGCTGTCTGCCGGGGTGCGACGGCTGCTGCTGTTCGGACCGCCAGGCATCGGCAAGACCACCCTGGCGGCAACCCTGGCGCATCAGCTGAACTTGGCCGGCAGGGAGGTCCGTTGTCTGGCAGCCGATCCGGGGATGCCGGCATTCGGTCCCCCCGGTGCCGTCAGCCTGGGCGTGTGGCGGCAGGGTGAATGGAAGATGGAGGCCTTTGAAGCCCTCTGCAGCCTCGATGCCGCCCGTTTCCGACTGCCGCTGATCGAGGCAGTGGGCAGGTTGGCGGGAAGAGCTGGTCAGGGGACCCTGCTGATCGATGCGCCGGGGGTGATGCGCGGCGTGGCGGGATCGGAACTGCTGACCTCGATCGTAGCCGCGGCGGCCGTCGATCTGGTCGCGGTGCTGCTGCGTGATGATAAAACACCTCCCCTCCAGCGGGAGCTGCAGGCACTCAGGGTTGATCTGGTCGAGGTCGCGGCCTCACCCCTGGCCAGGCGGCCAGGCAAGAACAGCCGCGACCGTGAACGTACCCGTTCATGGGATAATCACCTGGCCGATGCCGAGGTGAGGGAGATCTCGTTGAATCAGGTAACCAGCCTCGGCACACCGCCGCGAAAGGCGCCCGAAGCCTGGATTGGCAAACAGGTCGCATTCCTGCAGGATGGGGCCAGTGTCGGCATGGCCGAGATCATCGCAATGGATGGGGATTCCCTAAGGTTGCGGCTGCCGCCCGGGGAGAGGCTGTCGTCGTCGCTGCTGGTGCGCGATGCCGTCCGCGATCGATCCGGCATGCTGGTCACCGGCAAGCGCTTCGGCGACAGCGTGGTGCGCTACCTCCCCCCATCCGATCTGGTACCCGACTATCCGCAGACACTGCAGGGCGGATACCGCCCCATGGTACAGACCGGGAGCGCCTCCGTGCTGTTGATGAACGGGGTCTTCGGCGATCCCCAGCTCCACCTGCGCCTGGCACATCAACGGCGCAGCCTGCTCTTCGATCTCGGCGACGGCACGCGACTGCCTGGGCGGGTGGCGCACCAGGTCAGCGATATCTTCATCAGCCACGCCCATATGGATCACATCTGCGGCTTTCTCTGGCTGCTGCGCGCGCGCATCGGTGAAAGGGAAAGCTGCCGGCTCTACGGACCGCCTGGACTGGCCACTCGCATCGAACACCTGATCGAAGGTATCCACTGGGACCGCATCGGTGACCGGGGGCCCAGGTTCGAGGTTTCGGAACTGGATGGCGATCGCCTGCGGCGTTTTGTCTTACAGGCCGGCAAACCGGGCCGTCAACACCTCGGTGAGAAGCCCGTCATGGAGGGTGTTGTACTGGATGAAAATGGATTTCAGATTCGCGCTGTCACCCTCGATCACGGCATCCCGGTAGTCGCCTACGCCTTCGAGCCGGTGATGCAGATCAATATTCGCAAGGAACGGCTGCTGGCGCGCGACCTGGAACCCGGTCCCTGGTTGACCGAGTTGAAGCAGCTTATTTTACAACAACGGCCGGAGAGCCAGCTCTCGCTGCCGAACGGGGAGCATGCAACAGTTAAACAGCTGGCCGAAGAGCTCACGCTCATCTCACCCGGCAGTAAGATCGTCTATGCCACCGATCTCGCAGACACAGCCGATAACCGTGATCGACTCATTGCCCTTGCCGAAGGGGCCCACACCCTCTTCTGCGAATCGCCCTTCCTGCAAAGAGACGCCGATCAGGCGCGGCGCACAGGTCACCTGACTACCACCGCCTGTGCCGAAATCGCCACCCGGGCATCGGTCCGCCACCTGATCCCTTTCCATTTTTCCCGCCGTTACGAGGAAACACCGCTACAGCTCTATGACGAGATCGCTGCACACTGTCCTCATGTGGTAAGACCGACTATTTCATCTGTTACAATCGCAGCGGGCTCGAACCGATAAGTATTGGCTGGTCTATTTCATTCCTCGGCGGAACCAGGTTTAATCATCAAGGCAAAAGGGATGGCCAAAGGTCCGAAGAGCGCGCCCAGCAGTGCCCAGAGAAGGGAGTTGGCTCCGCGAGATTTCGCAATATGATGACAGATGACAATGCTGGCGAGATTCAGCGCCAGTAAAAGATAGAGCATTGTCATCACACCGTGGCTTCTGTCTTACTGAACCGAAAATAGGTAAACTTTTGTTCACCACCTGCCGGTGTGACGTGAAGTTCTTCTCTCTCTTCCATCAACTCAAACCCCTTTCCCAGTTCGCGCATCAGCTTCGCTGCGTCATACTGCACGATATCCAGACCACTGCACTTCTCGGGACCGCCGATGGCAAATGCCGCAATGACGAGATGGCCGTTTGGACGCAGGGCCAGGTTCAAGGCATCGATATATTTCTCTCTATCCGGTTTAGCGGTTAAAAAGTGGAAGACTGCCCGGTCGTGCCAGAGAGAAAACGGGTGTGGCGGCATAAATTCGGTTACGTCCGTCTCGTACCACTCGATGCTTGCAGCTGCATCACCCAATCGCTGTTTGGCAACCGAGAGCGCATACCCGGAGATATCCAATACCGCCAAATTGCTGAATCCCTCTTTCCAGAGGTAGTCCACCAACAGAGATGCACCGCCGCCGACATCTATTACCGCCTCGTCTCTATCGATACCGCTGCTATGCATGAGTTGCAGTGATAGTTCCGGTTCGGACTGATGCCAACTCACCTCTGTCGGGGCTTTTTCCCGGTAGAGATTCTGCCAGTGTGCTTTTTTATCGACCACGCTAACCGCACCTCGCCATGAGAGATCTTCAAAGTCTCGCAACCATGAGCCAATTGAAATCCGGTTCATAGCTGCGACCCAAAAAACGGCAATTGAAGCGGCAGCTATAGTGTTATTTTAGGCGATAATACAGGCTGTCTGGCGATCTCCGCAGCAATACCAGACTGGGTTCCGGATTTATGGAATTGGATCTACCTCTAGCCAATGCGGAAGTCGCTGATCCGGCATTTGACCTCAACCGGTGATTCGACTGGATTGCGATCAATATCGAAGCGACTCCACCACTTCATATCCCTTCTCCGGCTTCCACCCCCAGGAATAGTTGCGCAGATCATGGAGAGCCGCCTGTTGCGCTTCGGCGGCCGAGCGAGGGCTGTAGCCACAACCGTAGCTGGTGCGTTCGCGACCGGTAAGGGTAGTGTATCTGGTCTTGACGATCACCATATAGGCGTGGCGCAGCCCGGTACTCGCCTGGACGTGCACGTCCTGCCCCTTCTTGCGGTAACCCTGATCGAGGAGCTTCTGCCTGGCCTTGAAAACGGCCGAATCGACACTCTCATCCGCGGCGGCCACCCACTCGATGGCCAGCGAGTCACCAAGGCGTTTAGCTACCACGCAGCCGGCACCCGCCATCGTTTCAGTCGTCCAACACAGCGTCGTTAGCGCGAGCAGGAGTAGCGGCCGAACGCCCTGCTCACCCCCCCTGCATCGATTCCAGACTTTCCCAACGTTCATAGGCCTGATCCAGTTGCTGTTGCACCTCTGACAAATGCTGCTGAAGTTCTGCGACCCGCTCCCCCCCGGTGCGATAGAGAACCGGGTCTCCCAGCCGGGTCTGCAGCTCGCCGAGCCGCTCCTCGAGCTGCTCGATTCTCTGCGGCAGCGCCTCGAGTTCACGCTGGTCGTTGTAACTCAGCTTCTCACTCTTCTTTTTCGGCTTTCCGGCGGCAGACTTGATAACCGCCTTCTCCTTCGGCTTTGACCCCGCTGACTGCTGGGTTGGTCTATAAGTCTCCCAGTCGCTATAGCCACCGATGTATTCCGCCACCCGGCCATCGCCCTCGAAGACCAGGCAACTGGTCACCGCGTTATCGAGAAATTCACGGTCGTGGCTCACCAGCAGCAGGGTGCCCGGGTAGTCGGAGAGCAGCTCCTCCAACAGCTCCAGGGTCTCCACATCGAGATCGTTGGTCGGTTCGTCGAGCACAAGCACGTTCGCCGGCTTGGTAAACAGTTTGGCCAGCAGCAGGCGGTTGCGCTCGCCCCCCGAGAGGGCCTTTACCGGGCTTCTCGCCCGCGCCGGGGTAAAGAGGAAATCCTGCAGATAACCGATGATGTGCTTGTTCCTGCCGCCGACCTCCACCTTGTCGCTGCCGCCGCCCACATTTTCCTGTACCGAGCGCTCTTCATCGAGCTGGCTGCGCAGCTGGTCGAAATAGGCCACCTGCAGGTTGGTGCCGAGCTTGACCTGGCCGTTGTCGGGTTCGAGCTGCCCAAGCAGCAGATTGAGCAGGGTGGTCTTGCCCGATCCGTTGGGACCGATAATGCCGACCCGGTCACCGCGCAGGATGGTGGTGGAGAGATCGCGGATGATCGGCGTGTTCTCCCAGGCATAGCTGATCTTTTCCGCCTCCACCACCAGCTTGCCGGAGCGCTCACCTGTTGTGATCTGCATCTGTGCCTTACCGCTCTGTTCACGGCGTTGCCTGCGTGCCTCGCGCATCGCCTTTAGCGCCCGTACCCGTCCTTCGTTGCGGGTACGCCGTGCCTTGATACCCTGGCGAATCCAGACCTCCTCCTGGGCAAGTTTTTTGTCGAAACGCTGATTGGCCTGTTCCTCGGCATGCAGCATCTCCTGTTTACGGCGTAGAAAGTTGCTGTAATCACCTGGCCAGTCGGTCAGCCTGCCGCGATCCAGTTCAAGAATCCGGGTGGCGATACGGCGCAGGAAGGCCCGGTCATGGGTAACAAAGAGGATGGCTCCGGAATAGCCGAGCAGAAACTCCTCCATCCATTGGATCGCCTCGATATCGAGGTGGTTGGTGGGCTCGTCGAGGAGCAGCAAATCGGGCTCGGTCACCAGGGCCTGGGCCAGCAGTACGCGGCGCTTGAGGCCGCCGGACAAGGTACTGAACGCCGCATCCGCCTCCAGGCCGAGACGGGATATCACCGTCTCCACCCGCTGCTCCAACTGCCAGCCATGAACGGCCTCGAGCTCGTGCTGAGCCTGTGCCAGGGATGACAGCAGGCTTTCTTCCCCTGTCTCGGCAAGCCGGTTGCTGATTCTGTGGTAGGCCTTGATCTTATCCGCAAGCTCCCCGATCCCGTCCGCCACCACATCGAAGACACTCCCGATCGCCGTTTCCGGCACCTCCTGAACCAAGTGCGCGATTCCTACCCCACTGCCTACCACACGCTCACCATCATCGGCGATGACACTACCCTGTATCACCCGCATCAGGGTCGATTTTCCCGCGCCGTTACGCCCGAGCAGGGCAATCCTCTCCCCTTTCTCGATAGTGAGATCGAGCTGATCCAGCAACGGCATATCGCCATAGCTGAGCTGCAGGTTGCGCAGGGTAATCAGCGGCATTGAAACTTCCTAACATTCATGACTTATCTCAAGCAAAAAGGTCCTCACAGATGGCAAAATGCCTACGTTTAGATGTCTGCATCACGGATGGGCTATGAAATCACTATTCAGGACTCGGGCCAAGTAGCGGGAGAGATTAATCGATGAAGACAAAGATTCTGCTGAAGGAAGCGGAAATGCCGACTCACTGGTATAACGTCGTGGCCGACATGCCCAATCCACCGGCCCCTATCCTCACTCCCGACGGATCGCCGGTAACCCCCGACGCCCTCAGCGCCATCTTCCCCAACGCCATCATTGAGCAGGAGGTCAGCGCGCAACGCTGGATCCCCATTCCCGAGGAGGTCCGTGAAATGCTGCGTCTGTGGCGGCCATCCCCGCTCTACCGGGCGGAACGCCTGGAGATGGCGCTGAAGTCCCCGGCCAAGATCTACTTCAAGAACGAAGCCGTAAGCCCGGCGGGATCGCACAAACCGAACACCGCGGTCGCCCAGGCCTACTACAACAAGCAGGAGGGGATCAATCGGCTCACCACCGAGACGGGGGCGGGACAGTGGGGCTGCTCCCTGGCCCTGGCGGGACAGCTCTTCGACATGGAGGTACGGGTCTATATGGTGAATGTCAGTTATCAACAGAAGCCCTATCGGCGCTCGATGATGCAGACCTGGGGCGCGGAGGTCTTCGCCAGTCCCACCGAGATGACCCAGTCGGGGCGACATATCCTGGAGCAAGACCCCGACTCCCCGGGTTCGCTGGGGATCGCCATCTCCGAGGCGGTGGAGGAGGCGGCGGGCCGGGCGGATACCAACTACTCCCTGGGTTCGGTGCTCAACCATGTACTGCTGCACCAGACCATCATCGGCGAGGAGGCGAAAAAGCAGCTGCAGCTGGCGGGGGACTACCCGGATGCGATCTATGCCCCCTGCGGGGGCGGCTCCAACTTCGGCGGTATCGCCTTCCCCTTCTTTGCCGACAAGGCGGCGGGCAGGGAGATCGACCTGGTGGCCGTCGAACCGACCTCCTGTCCGACCCTGACCAAGGGTGTATACGCCTATGACTTCGGCGACACCGAGGGCCTCACGCCGCTGACCAAGATGTACACCCTGGGCCACGATTTCATGCCCCCCGGAATCCACGCCGGCGGTCTGCGCTATCACGGCGATTCGGCCCTGGTCAGTCAGCTCTATGACGAGGGCCTGTTGAGCGCCGTGGCCATTCCCCAGCTGGAGACCTTCCAGGCCGGGGAGCTGTTCGCCAAGACCCAGGGCATTATCCCGGCGCCCGAATCCTGCCATGCGGTGGCGGCGGTGATCCGCGAGGCGAAACGCTGCGCCGAAACGGGGGAGGCGAAGACCCTTCTGTTCAACCTCTCCGGGCATGGCCATTTCGACATGAGTGCCTATGACCGCTATTTCAAGGGGGAGCTGGAGGACTTCGACTACCCGGACGAGGCGATCCAGGCATCATTGGCCCACCTGCCGAAGGTCGGCTGAGCAAGCGCTGTTGCGGTCACGCCTGATATGACTCCCAAGCCATGCGCAAGCGGTTCAGGTCGTGACATGCCTGATCCCAGTTGAGGTCGTCTCCCGAGCCCTGCAGTTGTTCTATCAATTGGTGAATACCCCCGATCAGGGACTG
>NATV01000126.1 GCA_003094535.1 gamma proteobacterium symbiont of Ctena orbiculata
AAAAAAATAATAGTGAGAGTCGATCGAGCAGCCTATGACCTCAACGTCTGGAAAGGGTAAAAAACCTGACCGGCTACGCTGCAGGATGAGGAAGGTGCAAAACGGTCGCATAAAAAAAGGGGTGACCAATCACCCCCTTCAGAGTCTCCTCCAATTATCCTGATAGATTTTATACAGCCCGGGCAAAGACCCCTGACTTTTCTAATGTTGGAATCAGGATCGTTTCTTCGCGCTGTATGCGGTCTTCGATCATGTCAAAGATCTCGAACGTATCGGCGATAAACTCATCGGTAAAGTTAAAGTCACAGTTTTTCAGCCAGCGGCCATGGTACTGCTCGAACTGCTTTCGCATCGGTTTCTGGCCATTCAGAAATCCCCATGCCATTGATTTCAACTTCGGATCATGATGAGTCAGCAAATCCGGGTAGATACCTCTATCCTGCTCGGACATATGGAGCTTCATCTTTTCTGCAAGATCACAGATCATCTTATGAGCCGTCATCGCGTTCGGACGTATACTCAACTGCTCCTTGGTCATCATAGCCCTGAGATCACTGATGATTTCCTGCATATCAGTATGACTGCCTTTCAGGCTTTCTAAATTAGTCACTTTCCACCCTCCATTTAATCTTTAGCCCCCTGCCCTGTGTCACAGGTACAAGCAACGCAAAAAAAACAAAATACACCACCCGATCTTCGTCGGATTCGACATAAGTACATTTAAGCTTGCACCATTAATTGAGAAATGGCAATAGATACAGGTCATTAGACGTTTATTATTCCAAATCTCAGGGGGATTACCCTTTACTGTAAAGATCGCGAATTAGGGTAATTACCTATCTTTGGCCACTGCATAAATACCGGGTAGATTCCTATGGTATTCCATGTAGTCCATACCATAACCAAAGACATACCGATCCTCGACCGTCAGGCCGACGAAATCGGGAACGAATCCAACCTTGCGATCACGTATCTTCTCGACCAATACCACGCTGTATACCGCCTTTGCCCCGGCTGTTTGGCAGGCTTCAACAATAGCCGAGAGTGTGACACCTTCATCGAAAATATCATCCACGACCAGCACCGTCTCGCCAGCCAGCGTGGTGCTGGGTCGTCCAATCCACTCCAATGCGGCACCGCTGGTTTTACCCCGGTATCGGGTCGCATGGATATAGTCATGCCGCAGGGGAAAGTTGAGCCGCGTCAACAGATGTCCGGTTGGGATGAGTGCGCCGTTTAACACGCAGAGAATCAGCGGGTCCTCGCCGGAGAGTTTGCCGGTTATCTCCAACGCCAGGCGATCGAGCGCCTGTTCGACCTCGGCTGCTGAATAGATCTGTTCAGCGGCGGCCAGGACTTCAGCCGCTTGTTGTGCAGTTATCGCCATTGCGGTTTCCGTTCCCTATAACAAATCAGCTCAGATATCAAAAATTCTATTCCAGGCCCAGATCGAGGCTGATCACTTCTGGCGCCACAGATAACCGATTGACGGCACGCTTCCATTGGGGATCCAGATGGAGCTGTTGAATTGTCTTCTGCTTGCGGCCGTGCATTCTGACCAGGCGCACATGGGCGGCCGGGTCGGCGTAATCCTTCAAGCGCTCCAATACTACCATGGCGGCCGGTTTGTTGTTGCAGATCAAAACCATGTCACAGCCGGCAGAGAGAGCCGCCACCGCCCTATCACCATAGCCACCTGCCTCCTCTGCGGCGGCCATATTCAGATCATCGCTGAAGATCACCCCTTGAAAGCCCAACTGCTGCCTTAGTACCTTTTTCAGCCAGAAAGGTGAAAAACCGGCAAGTTCCCTGTCGATATGGCTATAGATCACATGCGCCGGCATGATCGCCTCCATACCGGCATGGATCATGGTTTCAAACGGCCGCAGATCCTCCATTTCAAGATCTTCGAATCGGCGCTGATCAATGGGCAGTGCCAAGTGGGAATCGGCCTTCACCCCCCCATGACCCGGAAAATGTTTGCCGACCACCGCCATTCCAGCACCATGCGCCCCTTGCATCCAGGCCTTGGCCAAGCGGGCAACAATATCGGGTTGTCGGGAAAAGGCCCTGTCGCCGATCACCTCACTGATACCGAAACCGATATCGAGTACCGGGGCAAAACTAAAATCCACTCCGCTGGCCCGCAGTTCGGACGCCATCAACCAACCACCCAGCTGCGCCAGCTTCAAGCCCTGTTCCGGATTTTTCTGATATTGCTCACCATACCAGGCTGGCGGTGGAAGCGGTGTAAATCCATCTCGAAATCGCTGTACCCGGCCACCCTCATGGTCGACCGCGATCAGCAGGTGGGGGTTTCTTATGCCGTGGACCTCACTGCAGAGTTGTTCCAGCTGGCCAATGGATTCGAAGTTGCGGGTGAACAGAATCACGCCTCCCACAGCTGGAAGACTCAACAACCGCTTCTCATCCGCGGTGAGGGATACTCCCTCGAGATCGAGCATGACCGGCCCCAGACTCATCCGGCCACCCCGCAAACAGGGTATAACGCAGGACAATCTATAGCTGGTGAAACCCCCATATCGGAACCCATCAAACTCAATATTTCAGTCAGTATGCCGTAAACATAGGTGGAGTGGAAACCAAGCACGTCTCTGAAGGTAAAAACATGCGCTCATTCAAGCTACTACTTGCATTGTTGATGCTCGTTGCCATGCCGCTTCTCGCTGAAGACGAAAAGGAAAAAGAAGAGGCCGAGGAGGCGCCGCCTGCGATCAGTTATTATCAGGTCAAGCCCTCCTTGATCGCCAATCTTGCGAGCGGCGGCAAGTATATACGCTGTGATGTTCAACTGATGACCAGTGACGATCTGTTTCTTGAAGA
>NATV01000127.1 GCA_003094535.1 gamma proteobacterium symbiont of Ctena orbiculata
ATGCAGATGGTGCGCCAGCTCGAGTTCGCCCTCTTCGACTTTCGCATCCACCGCGAATACGATCCCCAACAGGGCGCACGCATCTACGAGACCCTGGAGGAGGTACGCCGCCAGGTCGCGGTGGTCAAGCCGCCGGTCTGGAACCGTTTCGCCCACGGCTTCTCCCATATCTTCGCCGGCGGCTACGCCGCAGGCTACTATAGCTACAAGTGGGCCGAGGTACTCTCCGCCGACGCCTTCTCCCTGTTTGAGGAGCAGGGCATTTTCGACACCGACACCGGCCAGGCCTTTCTCAAGGAGGTGCTGCAACAGGGCGGCTCGAAGGATGCCATGGAACTGTTTGTCGCCTTTCGCGGCCGCGAGCCCGAGATCGAACCGCTGCTGCGCCACAGCGGCATCACCGGTTAGTCTCAAGGGATTGTCTGCGAGAAAAAAGCCGGGTGACGCTGTCGCGTCACCCTAGGTCGGTTAGCTGGACCATCCCTGCCACCGCCCGACCAACACCACTGATCACTGCCTTCTATCCTGGGGTGCAAGGGCATGGGTCAGTCATACCCCCGGTTCCCGAGGCAGATCAACCAGTTTCTTGTCATCTACAACGTTGGATCATCCATCCTTGAAACAGCCATTCGGCAGATGCATGGTGCCTCCGGCATCTGCAACACTCTCCTCTAAGCTATAGAAATAGCCGATAAAACAATCAAGCAAATACCCCATCCTAAACCGATGAGGAAATTGGGGTATTGGAATCGGCAACAGCGGCATGGCCTCGCCACGCCGCGGCGAATCGGCTTTGCGCTATGCCGTGGTGAACATGTCGAAGAAGAGCCAATAGACCATGCTGGCGAGAATCAGGCCGAAGAACATCACCGGCATTCCGGTGCGCATCCACAACATCGGCGAGATCCTGGCCTCCGGCATCCCGCTCTTTTCCGACTCGCTGACCGCGATGATGTTGGCGGTAGCGCCGAGGTGGGTGCCGTTTCCTCCCAACCCCACGCCCAGGGCCAGGGCCCACCAGAGCGGGGCGATATTGACGCCGCTGCTCTCCAATCCCAGGATGACCGGGATCATGGTGACGGTAAAAGGGATATTGTCGACCACCGCGCTCAGAATCGCGGCAATCCACATCAACGCCAGACCGGTCAACATCAGCATCGCCGGATCCTTTGCCAAATGACCCAGCCAGTGACCCACGAGTTCAAGCAGACCCGATGACTCAACGCCTCCGACGATGATGAACAGCCCGGCGAAAAAGATGAGTACCGACCAGTTGACGGTGCCGAACAGCTTCTCCACGTCGGGCTGCAGCAGTAGCAGGGCGACGGTGAGCCCGATAAATGAAGCGTAGGCCGGTAACAGATGCAGATTGTGGTGGACGAAAAAGAGTACCACCACAATAGCCAGGGCAAACAGAATCCGCTTCAGGCCCCGGGCATCCTTAATCGCATGGGTTGCCACCAATGTCTTCGGATCCTCGCCGCTGTGGCTGAGCTGTTCACGAAACAGATAGAGCATCAACACCACCGTCCCAAGCCACACCACCAACACTGGCAGCCCCATGTGCACGAGGAAGGAGTTGAAGCTGATGTCGGCCGCGCTGCCGATCATCAGGTTGGGCGGATCGCCCACCAGGGTTGCGGCGCCGCCGATATTGGAGAGCATCGCCTCCGCCATCAGATAGGGCATCGGGTTGAGCTTGAGCAGGCGACAGATGAGCACGGTGAGCGGGGCGAATACGATCACCGTGGTGACGTTGTCGAGGATCATGCTGATCAGGCTTACCGCAAGACTCAGATAGATCAGCAATAACTTGGGATTGCCCTGCGCCCAATGGGTGATATGCACCGCGGCATAGTCGAAAGCGCCGGTGGGCCGCAGCAGGGCCACCAGCATCATCATCGCGGCCAGGAGCAGGATGGTATTGCCGTCCACCGCCAGGATCGCCGCCTCCTGGGTATAGAAACCCATCCACATACCGATGCCGACCATCACCACCGCCCCGAAGATGGCGGCAATCGTGCGGTGCAGGATCTCGGAAAAGATCAGGACATAGGCCACCACCAAGACAATGGCGGAGGTCCACATTTCCAGGGTTATCGAATCCATCGGGCGGGCCGGCTAGTCGACGCAACACTCTTTGGTGACCACCGCCCTGGCGATGCTCATTCTGGTGACCACGCCCTGGTACATCCCCTCCTCGGAAACAAACAGGTACTCGGTATTGAATTGTTCCATGATCGCCAACGCCTTGATCGCCTGAAAATTGGCCGACAGCTGGATAGCGTCGGGAAAGATGTAATCATCCACTTTCTCCTCCATCAATTCATCCGCACGCATGTGAGGGAAATCGAGGTGCTCGATATCGTCGCCCAGGAGATGGGCGCCGTGGATAACATCATCGGGAATGCAGCAGAGCAGAAACAGGTGCCTGACTGAGAAGCGGCCGTTCAGCTTGCCCTCGGCATCGATGAAAGGTATCCCGGGAACATTCTTCTCCACGCACTCCCGCATCACCTCGCCAATGCTCATTCCGGGACGGGCGACTTTGGTGGGAATCGAAATATGCTTGATCTTCATCTTGGGGTTTCATCCATCAGTGGTCTCATGGCATGCAGTATATTGGCGAACAGGTGGCGGTTTTGCCGCTCCTCCCGGGCCAGTAGTTGCTTCATATATGCTCGCCGGGTAGGCGCGGTAAAGCAAGCCGGGCAGCTGTCGGCGACGATCGGCAGCCCGGCCTCGACGGCAAAGGCCCCGGTCTGGGTCTCGCGGCAATAGGCCAGCGGCCTGATGATGCGCAGATCCCCCGCATCGTTGAGGTAGTGGGCCTTCATGGTACGCAGCTGGCCTTCGTGAAACAGCGACATCAGCAGGCTTTCCGCCAGATCGTCCAGGTGCTGGGCGAGGGCCAGTACGTTATAACCCTCGCGCCGGCAGGTGGTGTACATGATGCCGCGTTTCATGCGTGCGCAGTAGGCGCAGAAGGAGTTTCCATCCATGTTCTCCTTGGCCTCCTCCATGATGGGTTGTTCGGCATAGTGCCAGGACAGGCCAAGCGCCTCGTAGTAAGCCTTGAGCGGCGCCGGATCAAAGCCCTCGACCTGGGGATCAACGGTGATCACAGCCAGCTCGAAGCGGACCGGGGCATAGCGCTTGAGGTGGCTGAGGACCTGGAGCAGCGAGAGGGAGTCCTTGCCGCCGGAGACGCCGAGCAGAATTCTATCCCCCTCCCTGATCATGTCGAAATCGGCAATCGCCTTGCCGACTTTGCGCAGCAGCGATTTGGGTGGTTTTTGATAATCTGTCATCGCTCCATTTTGACACGAAGCCGTGGGGCCACCAATGTTGAGCATTGCATTTAGTGGCGGGATCAAGCATCTTTGCAGGGTATCAGCCCCATAGAGGATCGGACATATGGATATCTTTGTATTGGTCGTGTTGGCATTTGCGATCGTGGTCGTTGTACTCGGCGTCAAGCGGATACCCCAGGGCAATGAATACACGGTCGAGCGTTTCGGGCGCTATACCAAAACCCTGCGTCCGGGACTCAACCTCATCGTTCCGGTCATCGACCAGATCGGGGTAAAGATGAACATGATGGAACAGGTCATGGATGTGCCCTCCCAGGAGGTCATCACCCGGGATAACGCCATGGTCACCGTGGACGGGGTCATCTTCTTTCAGGTACTCGACGCCTCTCAGGCCGCCTATGAGGTCAACAACCTCTACAGCGCCATCCTCAACCTGACCATGACCAACATCCGCACGGTGATGGGCTCCATGGACCTGGATCAGCTGTTGTCTCAGCGCGACGCCATCAATACCCAGCTGTTGACCGTGGTCGACGACGCCACCACCCCCTGGGGAGTGAAGGTGACCCGCATCGAGATCAAGGATATCTCGCCACCCAAGGACCTGGTTGACGCCATGGCCAGGCAGATGAAGGCGGAAAGGGATAAACGCGCCGCGATCCTCGAGGCGGAAGGCGAACGCCAGTCAGCGATACTCAAGGCCGAGGGTGAGAAACAGTCCGCAATCCTCATGGCCGAGGGTGAGAAAGAGGCCGCCTACCGCGAGGCCGAGGCCAGGGAACGCCTGGCGGAGGCGGAAGCAAGGGCGACCACCGTGGTATCGGACTCCATCGCCAAGGGCGATGTCAACGCCATCAACTACTTCGTCGCCCAGAAATATACCGAGGCCCTGCAGCAGATTGCCGCGGCGGAAAACCAGAAGATCATCATGATGCCGCTGGAGGCGTCGAGCCTGATCGGCTCGATTGCCGGAATCGGTGAACTCGCAAAACAGGCGTTCGATAAAAAGAGCGGAGGGACGGCTTGATGCAGTGGCTGACACAGGCCGACTATTGGCACTGGCTGATCCTGGCCGTGGTGTTGATGATCCTCGAGGTCTTCTCACCCGGCGCGTTTCTTCTCTGGATGGGTCTGGCCGCGGCAACGGTTGGCCTGCTCATACTGTTGATCCCGGATCTCAGCTGGCAGCTGCAGATACTTCTTTTCGCCGTATTCAGCGTGGTGATCATCGTTCTTGTGCGTGCCTTTCTGCAGCGCCGTCCGATCGAAACCGACCAACCCCACCTCAATCGCCGGGGAGAACAGTATCTCGAGCGCACATTCACCCTTCAGGAACCCATCGTCAATGGTGAAGGCAAAATCCATGTGGATGACTCGATCTGGAAGATCAACGGTGAAGATTGTCCTGCGGGAACCCGGGTAAGGATCACCGGTGTTGAGGGCGTGGTGCTGCAGGTCAGCAGGGATGATGAGCGCTCTGCTTGAAACGGAATCTGTCAAATCAATTAAAACCGGCTATGATCATTTTGGGAAATAAGACTCAAGATTCCCACAGCTAGAACCGATACAACAATTAGGCCTGTCGTCAAATGTTGCCCTAAAAAATAACCATTGGGACAGGCCAGCGGCCAGGGAAATATCGCAGCTCGTTTTCTTTTCCAGCCCGTGCATCAAGGATGAGCTGTCGCATTGCCATCCAGCGGCACCAAAGGCAACAACTATGTACACAGAGACCCATGCGATCCTATTCGTCGACAGTGACAGCAACCAGCTGCGGTCACTGCAGCGGAACCTGCGCGAATTCAGAGACGAATGGCAGCTCCATTTTGCCGAAGATGCCCAGCAGGCCCTGGAACTGATGCAGCAGGCGGCAGTGGACATCGTGGTCAGCGAAACCCAACTCTCCGGGATGCCGGGCAGCGAACTGTTGAAAGAGGTTCAACTCCACTACCCCAGTGCAACCCGGCTTCTGTTTTCAGGGCAGGCGATGCGCGCACCGGCCCAGGAGGTTGTCAATCACGCCCACCAGTTTATCGCCAAACCCTGCGAAAGAGATCGCTTGATCGATATCCTGCAAAGGGTCTTCCACCTGCGCAGCCGGCTGAACAATCCTGCGCTGGAAGAGATGATCAGCAGCATGGGTACATTGCCCAGCCTCCCCACCACCTATCAGCAGATGATCACAGCCCTGCAGTCCGAGAGCGCCACGGTCAAGGATATCGGCAGCATCGTGGCCCAGGACATCGGCATGTCGACCAAGATCCTGCAGCTGGTCAACTCCGCCTTTTTCGGCCTACCGCGTCAGATCGCCTCCCCCGAACATGCCGTCAGCCTGCTGGGGATAGAGACCGTCACCAACCTTGCTCTCGCCGTGGGCGTCTTCTCGCAGCTCGATCCCGACGTGATCGATGAGTTCAACCTCGAACAGCTGTGGCATCACAGCATGGTAGTCTCTGGCCTTGTGCAGCAGCTCGCCAAGGTAAGCGAGCTGGATCAGCAGCAGTATCAGATCCCGATGCTGGCCGGCCTGCTGCATGATCTGGGTAAGCTGGTCCTTGCTACCCAGGATAGGGAGGAGTATCGCCGCATCGTGCAGCAGGCAACCGCGGACGGGATCCCGCTCCACGAAGCCGAATCAGAGTCGTTGTGGTGCAGCCACGCTACCATCGGCGCTTTTTTGATGGGTCTCTGGGGGCTGCCCTACTCGGCGGTAGAGGCCGTTGCCCTGCACCACGCTGCCGAGCGTCAGAGCAAGGAACGCCTCGACTGCCTGCTGGTCTACGCCGCAAACCTGTTGGTACACAATTCAAACCCAGGTCAAGCGGGTGGCTACTACTCAACCGACACCCTGGAAGCCCTGATAACCCCGGACACATTGGCTCAATGGAAAGCTATAACCCTGGAGTATCTCGATGGACAAGCTGCCTGAAAAGGTCCTGATGGTCGATGACGACCGTAACCTGCTGGACTCCTTCCGGCGACAATTCCGCAAGCGGCTCAACCTGGAAACCGCCACCAGCGGTGCGGATGGGGTACAGGCGGTAAGCGACGGTGGGCCCTTTGCAGTGGTGATCTCCGACATGCAGATGCCGAACATGAACGGCATCGAGTTTCTCTCCAAGGTCCGCACCATTTCACCCAATACCGTGCGTATCATGTTGACCGGCAACGCCAACCTGGATGTTGCCATCGATGCGGTCAACGACGGCAACATCTTTCGTTTTCTCAACAAACCCGTGGAGACGGATCAGCTCTATCAGACGATTAGCGACGCGATCCAGCAGTATCGCCTGATCACTTCGGAAAAGATTCTCCTCAACAAGACCCTGAAGGGCGCGGTGGATCTGATGGCGGACATCCTCAGCATGGTAAACCCGGTCGCCTTCAGCCACTCGTCGCAGATCAAGCAGTATGCCCATACCATCGTCAACAGCCTCTCCCTGGAGGACAGCTGGCACTACGATCTTGCTGCCATGCTCTGCCAGCTGGGATATATCAGCCTGCCGGAAGAACTCATACGAAAGGTCGCAGAAGGTGAAGATTTGAGCCAGGCGGAGACGCAACACTATAATTCCCACCCCGGGATGGGGGCGCGGCTGTTGAAGCACATCCCCCGACTCGAGGTGGTCGCGGACATGGTTGAGCGGCAAAACGACAGCGTGGGAAGAATCGAATTTCAGGGAAAGCTCTCAAATGAAGACAAGGCCATCCTCGGCGGCCAGATTCTGCGTGTCGCCATAGGCTACGAAAAGCTTCTCAGCCAGGGCTTGGACGAGCAGGCCGCGATCGACGAACTCAAGGATAATCCCGCCCACTATGATCCGATCTTGGTCGAAACCCTCGCCTTGGGTTCGCAGAACCGCAAGGTCGAGGTCATGACACTTCCCATCGACCGGCTTGAGCCCGGATTGATACTCGATCAACCGATCAAGACCAATGCGGGCACACTGCTGGTGGCCAAGGGACAGGTACTCAGTCAGGCGGTACTGTTCAGGTTGCTGGCGGCAGCGGAAAGCGGGATCGTGTCGAGTGAAGTGCGGGTGTTCAGAGTGACCTGACGGAGCCTGCCGCCGCTCAGACGAAAGATACCCTATCGAGGCGCTGAACGGCTGGCCACTGACTCGCTACAGCGGGTGCCGGTCTGTGGTTCTCAACCGCCATTCCCTTGCACCGGCAAGCGCATGACAAAGGTGGTGCCGGACCCCTCTTCGGTTTCGAAATAGAGCTCACCCTGATGTTTGACCACCACGATATCCTGAGCGATCGCCAGTCCCTGCCCCGTCCCGCTGCCCACCTCCTTGGTGGTGAAGAAAGGATTGAAGACAGACGCCTGAACCTCTTCGGGTATGCCGGTGCCGGTATCCGCGACACGCACTTCCACATAATTCCCATCATGGATTGTGGTGATGGTTATCCTCCCCTTCCGCTCCAGCTTGGCTGCATCGATTGCATGCGCGCCATTGATAATCAAATTGAGCAGGACTTGAGAGATCTCCCCCCCAATGCACCTGACTTCGGGAAGGCTGTCGCTGAGTTTCAGCTCCGTATCCGCCACGTATTTCCATTCGTTCTTGCACACCGCGAGGGCGTTGCTGACAATCCGGTTCAGGTCCGCCATCGCCATCTGCTTGGAGCCGGGGTGGGCGAACTCCTTCATCGCCAGAACGATCTGGGCAACCTGTTTGGCCCCTGAGATCGATTGCTCCAAGGCACTGGAGATCTCATCATCCAGATAGTCAAGGTCGATCTCTTCGACAGTCCGCGCTACCTTTGCCACCTCGTCCTGCAGCCCCGGATGGTCCGCGGCCTTCTCCTTCAAGTCTGAGTAGGCCCCAAGCAGATTACCGATATCCTGGTAACCTTCCTTGATAAACCGGAGATTATCGCCGACATACTGAATCTGGGTGTTGATCTCGTGGGCGATGCCGCCGGCCAATTGACCCACCGCCTCCATCTTGTGGGTCTGGTTCAGCTGACGTTCAAGCGCCCTGCGCTCCTCTTCGTTGCGCTTGCGCTCCGAGATATCACTGAAGGTGACCACCACACCGCTGTTGACGTCGTCCCTGATCAGAGGAGATACGGAAAATGCGACGTCTATCTCCCGCCCCTCCTTGTGATAGAACCGGTCATCGAAGCCGGTGCGCGTATTGCCATCCTCCAGGGTCAGATTAATGGCGTTTTCCACCGTATCCCACGCTTCCGGTTTTTTGTCGCCATAGACCATCTCGGTAAAACTACGCCCTATCATCTCCTTCGAATCCCAGCCCAACAGCCACTCGCTTTCAGGATTGGAGAATTTCACCACACCTTCGGAATCAACTACCGCAAAACCCTCGCTCATGCTGTTGGTAACATCGCTGAGAAACCGCTCATTCTCCTTCAACTCGTCCCGGGTCTCGTTCAATACCTGCAGCTGGGATCGAAGCTGGTGGATGAGAAAGACGCTGGTCAGGGATATAAGCACAAAGCCGGCGAGATGCATGAAGATCATCATCTGTTTCGCCTGGTATTGGGAATCGACTATCGGTTGCGCCATCACTTTGACGCTGATACCACCTCGTATATCCCCCACGCTCTTCCCTTCATAGCCGTGACAAGCGAGGCACTGTTCCTGCATGAATACCGGGCCTACATACTGGAAGTAGCCGTCAACCCGATCAAGGAAGGGCTGGAAGACATACTTGGTCCCGCTCTCGAAGCGGGTGAGGGCCGCCTTTTCCCAGGGATCAGCCATGTTTTCCGGATTCATCGGATGAGCCGATATGACCTGATAGTGGATGTCATCCATGCTCTGTTTCTTGAAAATCGTCGGATCATTGGCCATCAAGACAGGGTTGATCTTGGTGAGCCTGACCATCTCGTACATGATACGCCCGCGTTCAAAGGCGATATCCTTGACGGATCGATCGATCAGGGAGAGATTCCATGCGATGGAGCTTAAGGTGATGAACAACCAGAAAAGGACCGGTATCAACCAGTAATATCTGGATTGCAACAATCGAATCAGCATCACCGCCACCTGTACCAGGACAGGGCAGGCAGATCGGAAGGGGCCTGTTATGGCACAAGAACCAATTTACCTTGCATCCGTCCCTGTTCTATTAATTCATGGGCCTTATTAGCCTGTTCCAGGGCCAGACTGTCACCGACATGGATGCGCAATGATCCACTGTCAATCATTTCAGCACAGTCACGTAAAATAGCGACCTGATTCGCCCTGGCTTGAGGAAGATGGCGTAGCATCGGGGTCAGCATCAGGGTGAAACCGATGCGCAGGTTGCGGTTCCGCGCCTCTTTCCACTCCACCTGCGGTCCCGGATCGAGCAAGGTGACCAGGTCTCCATAGTGTGCCGTGGCGTTAATCGAGGCCTTGAAGATATCCCCGCCTACGGTATCCAGCACCACATCGGCGCCGGTACCGTCGGTCACGCGCATCACCTCGTCAACAAAATCCCGTTCCCGGTAATTGATCGCCGTATCCGCGCCAAGGGAGGTCACGAAGGCCTGCTTCTCCGGGGTACTCACGGT
Organism: gamma proteobacterium symbiont of Ctena orbiculata; assembly: GCA_003094535.1. Taxonomy (GTDB): domain Bacteria; phylum Pseudomonadota; class Gammaproteobacteria; order Chromatiales; family Chromatiaceae; genus Thiodiazotropha. The sequence goes on from NATV01000127.1 coordinate 9,843, forward strand.
GGTCAGCACCCGGGCACCCGCCTGTTTTGCCAGCTGAATCGCCACATGGCCCACGCCGCCGGCCCCTGCATGCACCAACAGGGTCTTGTCATCGGTTAGGCGGGCACGGCCGAACAACGCCTCCCAGGCGGTGATCAAAACCAGGGGGGCGGCAGCGGCATGGGCGAAGTCGACAGAGACCGGTTTTTTGCAGCAGACCGACTCCTCGACGACGGCATACTCCGCATAGTTCCCCTGCAGGCCGCCGAGACCGCCATTGCAGTACCAGACCTCGTCACCGGAACGAAACTTTGTCACTTCGCTGCCGGCCTCGACCACCACACCGGCAGCATCGCACCCCAGTATCGCAGGCAGGCCATCGGACAGGAAGACGCCTCGGGCGCGCAGTTTGGTGTCGACAGGATTGACCCCGGCCGCCGCTATCCTGATCTTTAGCTGGGAAGCCGAGGTGATTTCGGGTTTGGCCACCTCCTCCAGCGACAGGACCTCGGGGCCTCCGGTCTCTCTCATAACCACTGCTTTCATCCATCTCCTCCTATCGAATAGGCCTTGTCTGCGGTCACTCCTTCTGCTCGCCCAGGGGTGCCAGCAAAAGATAGAGGATCCATGCAAACCATGAAACAAAGACGACTGCAAGTATCCAGAAGAGTTTCTCGGCTCCACTGGTCTTGCCTGACCGCAAAATCAGCAGAATGGGCAGGAACCAGATAAAACCCGTAATTAACAGGGCAGTCAGACTAAGGCCCAGTATGGTTGTCATTTTGTATTTCCATCTGTTTCAAACTAGTTTGGAGTCCCTAAATCCAATCTGCAAGCCTTGTGTGGAATCGACCCGGGTCCGATCCCGTTCTGATCCGGATTCAACCTCAAATCGCCGATGGCTTGCTTGATCTGCGACAGACGGTGATAAGCTAGAATCAACCAAGATCTAACGCAAAATAGAACAAAGCTCGCTGGCCAATGACAGTCTCAAATCCAGATCGTAAACTGGTCTCGCAACTGCGCGCGCATCAACAAAGCCTCAAGGCATGCCGAAGCTGCAACAAGATGATCGGTCCGGTGGTCACGGGAAAACCCGTTGTCTCGCCCCTGCTGCTCGTTGGCCAGGCCCCGGGTGACAAGGAGGGTGCGGCGCAGCGGCCATTCGCCTGGACTGCGGGAAAGACGCTTTTCAGCTGGTTCGGCCCCCTGGGCCTGAATGAACAGCAGTTTCGCCAGCGCGTCTACCTGTCTGCGGTCTGCCGATGCTTCCCCGGCAAGAATCCCAAAGGCGGCGACCGGGTTCCCGCCAGAGCGGAGATCGAGGCCTGCAGCCACTGGCTGCGCAGGGAGATCGTGCTGCTGCGGCCGCTGCTGATCGTGCCGGTAGGCAAACTGGCTATCGCACAGTTCATCGAGGTGGGCAAACTGACTCAGGTTATCGGCCAGCGTCATCGCATAGCGCTGGGCGATGCCGGCTGCGACCTGATCCCCCTGCCCCACCCATCCGGAGCCTCGACCTGGCACCGCACGGAGCCGGGAAAAGGCCTGCTGAAGCAGGCACTCGATTTAATAGCCCGGCACCCGGCCTGGAAGGCCTTGCTGGAGATTGATTGAACCAACAACCAGGAGAACAGGCATGGCGGAAGAGATCGGAAAGTTCACCATTCAGCTCGAACAGGAGGATGCCTACGCCTTCAGGGTCAAATTCGATCTGAACAAGGCCGCAGACGTGATCATGGACGAACCGCCCCCATTGGGCCAGCGCAACGGACCCAACGCCTCGCGGATGTTGGCGGCCGCGGCCGCAAACTGTCTCAGTGCCAGCCTGATGTTCTGTCTTGCCAGGGAGGATGTGCCGCCAGGAAACGTCCAAACCGAGGTCACCTGTACCATGGTCAGAAACGAGCAGAAGCGCATGCGGGTCGGCCGCCTGGATGTCCGTATTACAGCGGGCGATGAACTGCTGGCATCGAAAAAGCTCGATCGCTGCATGACCCTGTTTGAAGACTTCTGCGTGGTCACCGCCAGCATTCGTCAGGGTATACCGGTCGGTGTTGAAGTGGTCAACAGCGCCGGAGAACTACTGCATAGCGCGGAGTGACCCATGGGCCGGGATATTACTCTGCAAACATTACAGGGCGAATCCTTCAGCGCCTATCTCGCCGGCGATGAGCGCGCAGCGTCTGGGGTGATGATCCTGCACGAGTGGTGGGGGGTCATGCCCCATAACCGGCTGTGGGCAGAGAGGCTTGCCGAGATCGGTCACCTCTCCCTGGTGGTCGACCTATACGACGGTCGCACCACCGACGATCCGGAGCTGGCCGCGGCAATGATGCGCGATATCGATCAACAGAGTGCCGACCGAAAACTGGTCGCTGCCGTCGACTATCTGCATGGACCCGGCCGGCGCATCGCTACCTACGGCTGCTCCTTCGGCGGCAAGGAGGCGATGCAGGCGAGCCTGCTGCAGCCGGAGAGGATAAGCGCCACCGTCCTCGCCTATTGCCGCATGGAGAGCGACGTGGAGCGGCTGAAAAGATTGTCAGGTCCGGTGTTGGCCATCTATGCCCAGCAGGAGCGCAACTGGCCGCAGAAGCAAGACCATTTCGAAGCCGCAATGGAGGCCGCGGGGAAGAAGACCGAAGCGATGGGATTCGACGCCGCCCACGGCTTCACCAATCCCACGAGTCCCCGCTACGACGAGGCGGCTGACAAGGCATCCTGGCAGTGCATTGTCGATTTTCTGCAGCGGCAGCTGTGCGGATCCGGCAAGCACAGCTAGGGCAACCCCGCCGCAGGCAGGCGGATCAGCCCGGATAACAGACGCCGGTTCCCCCCAGCCCGCAGTAACCGCTCGGATTCTTGGCCAGATACTGCTGGTGGTACGCCTCGGCAAAGTAGAAGCTGGGGGCGGCTTCTATCTCCGTGGTAACGGGCGCCGACGTCACCTGGCGCAGGGCGTGCTGATAGTGCTCACGGGAGCTCAGGGCGAGGGCCCGCTGTGCCTCGTCGAAGGTGTAGATGCCCGAACGGTACTGGGTTCCGACGTCGTTGCCCTGGCGCATTCCCTGGGTGGGGTTGTGCCCCTCCCAAAAGCTCTCCAGCAGCGACTGGTAGCTGATCGCATCCGGGTCGAAGACCACCCTGACCACTTCATTGTGTCCGGTCAGCCCGCTACAGACCTCTTCATAGGTGGGGTTGGGGGTGAAGCCACCGGCGTAACCCACCGCGGTGGAGTAGACCCCCGGCAGCTCCCAGAAGCGCCGCTCCGCGCCCCAGAAACAGCCCATGCCGAAGAGGGCGAATTCGAATCCGTCGGGAAAGGGTCCAACCAGGGTATGGCCGTTGACATAGTGCTTGTCACCGGGCTCTATCGGGATCGCGCGACCGGGCAGTGCCTCCTCCCGCTCCGGCATCCGGGTTTTATGGCCAAATCCGAACATGGGCTTCTCCTGTGGCGGTATCAGGAGAATATAGCGCTATTTGACGCCCCGGCTAACCCTACACTCTTTGCCCATTTATGGTACGAATGTCGAATCCGCAGCGCGCGGACCGCGGCATCACCCTGGGCTATGCCAGGAACACCAATGCAGCCGCGATTCCGGCCACCGCCAGCACGCCCAGGCCAAGGACTATCCAGAGCGGGGATTTCGATTGCTGCTGCTGGCTGTCCATTGCCTGATGGGCCAGGTGCTGATCGAGCATTCCCTCGACGGTCTCGGTCGCCACGTGGTTGGCAACCTCACCCGCCACCTGGCTGGCTGTTTCATGGACCTGGGCCTCGAGGGAACCCTCGGTGATGACCCGGATATGCTCGATCATGTCGTTCTTTTCCGGGACTTGACTCAGAATCCGTGCCTCCTGATCCTTCATGCGCTCGGTCAACTCTTCGGAGAGTTCGTTCATCTGGTTATAGATGCTGGACTGGATCAGATCCCCGACGGTTCGCTGATTGAGCTGCCTGACAAACTCATCCAGATCCTGATTCACCTGTTGCACCACGGAGTCACGCAGGGATTCGCTGTCGATCTGCTCTGACTCGACATCCGGCAGCGCGCTCTTCACCATCGCCGCAACCAGCCCTTCAAGCCTCTCGTCAAGATAGGCCCGGACCGCACCGTCGACACGGGCCGCGAGGCTCTCCTCGACTGCCTTTTCGGCCGCTGTGCGGGCAATTCCTTCAGCCGAACGGGAGGCGACCTCTTCCGCGATACGCCTCACCTCCTCGTCGGAGAGGCCGGTCTGCATCACCACGCGCTCTACCGCCTGTTGCGATGTCTCCGCGGCAGCCGAGGCTGCAGCGGTCTCTTCTGCTGAGGCCGGCTCCGCCTCCAGACTCGATGCAACCTCCAACTGGTGCTGTTCGATAAGATCGATGATCTTGCCAATGCTCTCATCCGTAGGCGGCTTGGCCAGGATGCCCAGGGCACCGTGGTCGACCGCGGCGCGCACATACTCATCCCCTTCGTTGGCGGTGCACATCACCACCGGCGTGTCGCTGAACCGGGGATCCTTTTTAATCTCAGTGATGGTCTCCAGGCCATCCATGCCGTCCATCAGGAAATCGACAAAAATTGCGTCCGGCGTGGTCGCTTTGAGCTTTTCCAACGCCTCTTCGCCCGACTCCGCCATCTCCACGCCATCGAATCCGCTCTTTTTCAACATTCTACTGAGCACAATCCGCGCGGACTTCGAATCATCAACCAGAAATGCTTGTTTTGACACGCTAAAAATCCCTCGTGAGATTTGGTTGCAGCTTTATTGTTTGTCCGATCCTGTCGAAGCTGAGCCAGCACCTCGCTGTGCCATTAAAACGGCCAGACTAAACATTTGATAAATATGAATATATTAATTCTAGTTACTATATGACACCAATAAAACAGGGCAATGGCTGAAGCTGATTGCTTTTCAGTTTAGTACCATCTTGCGAGAGATCACTCGCCTGCCTCCCGACAGCACCTTATAATTGGCGGCCGTTAACCGTAAAACCTTGAGAATCTTGATGTCCCCCGCGAGCGCCAGAAAAACCGAGCATCCTGTCGAATCCCTGCTGAAAGAGCGCATTCTCATCCTCGATGGCGCCATGGGTACCATGATCCAGCGCCATCAACTCGATGAGGGGGATTATCGGGGAGAACGCTTCGTCGATTGGCCATGCGATTTAAAGGGTAATAACGACCTCCTGGTGCTGACCCAGCCGACGGTCATCAGCTCGATTCATGAGGCCTACCTGGAGGCCGGAGCGGATATCATCGAAACCAATAGCTTTGGCGCCAACCGGGTCTCCATGGCGGACTACGCCATGGAGTCGCTGGCCTACGAGATGAGCGAGGCCAGCGCCCGCCTGGCGCGGGCGGCCGCAGACAAATACGCGAGCGCCGAGAAGCCCCGTTTTGTCGCCGGGGTGCTCGGCCCCACCAACCGCACGGCTTCCATCTCCCCCGACGTCAATGACGCCAGCCTGCGCAATATCACCTTCGAGGCCCTGGTGGATGCCTACGCGGAATCGGCCCGCGGCCTGATTGCGGGCGGCAGCGACCTGCTGTTGATCGAGACGGTGTTCGACACCCTCAATGCCAAGGCGGCGGTGTTCGCCTGCGAGCAGGTATTCGAAGCGGATGGAACAACCCTGCCGGTGATGGTTTCGGGCACCATCACCGATCAATCCGGCCGCACCCTCTCGGGGCAGACCACCGAGGCCTTCTACAACAGCCTGCGCCATGCGAAACCGATCTCCGTCGGTCTCAACTGCGCCCTGGGCCCCGATCTGCTGCGTCAGTACGTGGAGGAGATGTCGCGCATCGCCGACACCCATGTCTCCGCCCATCCCAATGCCGGCCTGCCCAACGAATTCGGCGCCTACGACCTGGATGCGCAACAGATGGCGAGCTACCTTACGGAGTGGGCCGAGGCGGGATTTCTCAACATTGTCGGCGGCTGCTGCGGCACCACGCCAGACCATATCCGGGCCATCGCCCGGGCGATGGAGGGTAGACAACCGCGCCGGCTGCCAAGGATCGAAGCAGCCTGCCGCCTCTCGGGCCTTGAACCGCTCAACATCGGCCCCGACTCCCTTTTTGTCAACATCGGAGAGCGCGCCAATGTCACCGGCTCGGCGAAATTCAAGCGTCTGATTCTCAGCGAGGCCTATGACGAGGCCCTGGATATCTGCCGCGAACAGGTGGAGAACGGTGCCCAGATCGTCGATATCAACATGGATGAGGCGATGCTCGACGGTATTGCCGCGATGCGCCGCTTTCTCAACCTCTGCGCCGGCGAACCCGAGATCGCCAAGGTGCCGGTAATGATCGACTCCTCGAAGTGGGAGATCATCGAGACCGGCCTGCAGTCGGTTCAGGGCAAGCCCATCGTCAACTCCATCTCCCTGAAGGAGGGCGAGGAGACCTTCCTGCGCCAGGCGACCCTCTGTCGCCGCTATGGTGCGGCGGTGATCGTGATGGCCTTTGACGAGAGCGGCCAGGCCGACACCCGGGCGCGCAAGGTGGAGATCTGTGCAAGGGCCTACTGCCTGCTGACGGAGCGCGTCGGCTTTCCCGCCGAGGATATCATTTTCGACCCCAATGTCTTCGCCGTCGCCACCGGCATCGAGGAGCACAACAACTACGGCGTCGACTTTATCGACGCCACCCGGGAGATCAAGGACCGCCTGCCCCATGCCCTGGTGTCGGGGGGAATCTCCAATGTCTCCTTCTCCTTCCGCGGCAACAATCCGGTACGCGAAGCGATCCACGCCGTCTTTCTCTATCACGCCATCGCGGCGGGGATGGATATGGGGATCGTCAATGCAGGCCAGCTTGCGGTCTACGACGAACTTCCGCCCGAGCTCCGCGAGACCGTTGAATCGGTGGTGCTCAACAAGGACCCGCAGGCGGGTGAACGCCTGGTTGAGCTTGCTCCCAGGTATCAAGGCAGCGGTGAAGTCATTGAAAGCAAGACCGATGCCGAGTGGCGCAGCTGGCCGGTGAACAAGCGTCTAGCGCACGCCCTGGTCAAGGGCATCACCGAGTTTATCGAGAGCGACACCGAAGAGGCCAGGCAGCAGGCAAACCAGACCCTGGAGGTGATCGAAGGCCCCTTGATGGACGGCATGAACCTGGTGGGAGATCTCTTCGGCGCGGGCAAGATGTTTCTCCCCCAGGTGGTCAAGTCGGCCCGGGTGATGAAGAAGGCGGTGGCCTATCTGGAGCCCTATATGGAGGCGGAAAAGGCCGAGTGCGGGGTACAGAGCCAGGGCAAGATATTAATGGCCACGGTGAAGGGCGACGTCCATGATATCGGCAAGAACATCGTCGGCGTGGTGCTCCAGTGCAACAACTACCAAGTGGTGGACATCGGGGTCATGGTCCCCGCGGAGACGATCCTGCAGCGAGCCAGGGATGAGGCGGTCGATATCATCGGGCTCTCCGGCCTGATCACTCCGTCACTGGATGAAATGGTCCACGTGGCCAGGGAGATGCAGCGCCTCGGCCTGACCCAACCGCTGCTGATCGGCGGCGCCACGACCTCCATTGCCCATACCGCGGTGAAGATCGACCCTGAGTATGACCACCCCGTGGTCTACGTGGCCGACGCCTCCCGTGCGGTGGGGGTTGCCTCCAGCCTGCTGTCGGCGGAGCATCGGGCATCCTATAGTGCAACAGTGAGCGAGGAGTATGAGGCAGTGCGGCAACGGCGGGCCGGTGTCGACCCGTCGCGCAACCTGGTCTCCATCGAGGAGGCGAGGGCCAACCCGACCCCCATCGATTGGTCCGCTTTCACACCCTTTCGCCCACACCTCTTCAATCCGGACTTTCCCCTGCCCGACTATGGTGAAATCATCCGCCTCGATGAGGCCGCGAATGGGGATCAGCCATGCGCCAGCCTGCTGGTGATGAAGGCGATCCCCCTGAGCGAACTCACAGGCTATATCGATTGGACCTTTTTCTTCCACGCCTGGCAGCTCAAGGGCCGCTACCCGCAGATCCTCGACGATCCGCAGAAAGGTGAAGAGGCAAGAAAACTTCACCTCGATGCCCTGTCGATGCTGGAGCGGGTGATCAACGAGGGATGGTTGCGTGCCGCGGCGGTGGTCGGCCTCTTTCCCGCCAACAGCGAGGGCGATGATATCTCGCTATATGCAAATGAGTCCCGGCAACAGAGACTGAGCCGCTTGCATAATCTGCGCAAGCAGGCGCGGCAGCCCGGCGGCATCAACGGCAGGTACAACGAATCGCTGGCCGATTACATCGCCCCAGAGAGCAGCGGAAATCTCGACTATATCGGCGCCTTCGCCTGCACTGCCGGTATCGGCATCGAAGAGAAACTCGACGAATTCGAACAGCAGCATGACGACTATCACGCCATCATGCTCAAGGCCCTTGCCGATCGACTGGCGGAGGCCCTGGCGGAGTGGCTTCACGAACGGGTGAGAAAAGAGATCTGGGGCTATGCGAAGGAGGAGTCCCTCAGCAACCAGGAGCTGATCGCGGAAGACTACACCGGTATCCGCCCCGCCATGGGCTATCCGGCCAGCCCGGACCATACCGAGAAAGATCTGTTATGGGACCTGCTCCGCGTTGAACAGCATACCGGTATCTGGCTCACCGAGAGCAAGGCGATGGTGCCGACGGCATCGGTGAGCGGCCTCTACTTCAGCCACCCCGATGCGCGCTACTTTGCCGTGGGCAAGCTGAACCGGGACCAGGTCAGCGACTATGCCCGTCGCAAAGGGCGTTCAGTCGCTGAAATGGAACGTTGGCTTGCCCCCAATCTGGCCTATGAGCCCGAGGGCTGAACGGCAACTGAACACCCTCGACCGCTCAGGCCGCCGCGGTTACCGAACCTGCTGCCGCCTCATGGGCCAGCGGCGTGCCGAGCTCCGCAAATGAGAAGAGCTTGAAGGCGCGCTCTCCGTTATAGTCCAGCACCCGCAGATCATCGCTCTCGTGCAGGTCGTTGGCAACGACGCTGAAATGACCACCATAACGCTCCTTTGCCAGCTCATAGGGGACCTCGTAGGCGAGAAACTTCTCGATGCCCTTGATCGCCAGTTTTTCCAGGATCGTCGGGTCTTCTATGGAGGCGTGGGACGTGAGAATCATCAGCGGGCCGCTTCCGGTCATCAACATAAAGGTTTTCATGACACCCTCCTTCCCGCAGGAATTAGGATTGAAGGTTTTCGTCCCTCTCTATCTAATTTTAGCTCTCCTGCAGCAGTCGGTCTGCAACCACACCCAGGTGCCGGTCAAAGTGGCGTAGGAGGTCCTACCGCAACTTGATACTGCCTTGTTTATCCAAAGGAATTTGTAACCGTTTCAGGAGCGCATTCGATGTGGTGGCATCGAGTGAGCCATTCAGCTCGTAGTTGAGACCGGAGCGATTCAGCAGGGCCGAATAGAGCCCCATACCCGCTCGCCGCAGATTGACGGAGAGGGGAATGGCCACCACGCCCACTCCATCTTGTTCGATAGTGAGCGGTTGTTCGATCAATCCATTGGCGATGGCAATCCCATTCAGCTTGAAATGGTAATCCAACTGCTGCAGCAGCAACGAGAAGCGGTTGGGGTTGTCGATTTCCAGCTGCAGCTCCAATTCTGCCTCCTCCAGGGAGAGCCGCTTCACCCCGAGGGACCGGACGCTGAACGCCGGCAGTCTTGGCACGGGAAAACTACCCTCGATGTCGACCGGCAGCCGCAGTGTGCCGATCACCGGCATCTTGAATCCCAATCCCAGGTCGAGCCTGTAGCTTGCCTCTTCGGCCAAATGCAGCTGGCGGTAGCTGTGTAATAGCTGCTTGAAATCGAGGCGCAGTGGGAGCGCGACCCGGCTGTCGCTTTTCGCGCCCAGGCTCAGCCCCTTCGTCTGCCGCCCCTTGATGAACGACTGACCAAAAAGCTGCAGGTCGTAGTCGAACCCCGTCAGGTCAATGGAGAAGGGATTGGGGTTGTCTATTTTCAGATCGAACACGAGATCGACACCCTTGAAATCGAGACCGTCGAATCTCACCCCTGCTACCTGAGCCGTGGGTTTACGCCCCTCCATGACCCGATTGACCTGGTCCAGGGACGAACACCCCTGCAACAGCCAGAGCGGTAGCGAGACCATCAGTAGCAGCGCCTGTTTAAGCGTCATCGGCCGTTCCCCTTCTGTTTAGCCATAGGGCCTGTTGAGCAGCTCAATACAACTGCCGTCCATCTTACTCCCTGACGCTCCTTATACCACCCCTGTCCCTGTAGCCGGCATAGCCCCTGAACAGGGCCAACACCCCCAGCAGCAGGGTAAAGAGGCCAACGGCGCCACCACCGCCATGATGGTACTCATCCCGATAGCTGTCCTCCAGGGGCAGCACGGCCAGATCGCTATCCTCGTAGGGTCCGTAGTTGACCTCGAGCAGATCGAAATCGGCGTCATAGAGCTCGATCAACACATCGTAATAGCCGGTCGGGTAGCCATCCAGCAACCGGGTGACCACCTCGTACTCATCATCGGTGGCATCGCCCGATATCGGAAACAGATCGGTCGTATAGTAGTGGTTCCACGGCCCACCCTCGAGGCTGAGATAGAGCCTGGCGTAGACCCATACCTCGTCCTCCGAGGTGTCCGCATCGAAGACAACCTTCAAACGATGGTAAAAGCCGTCGTCGTCATCATCCCTGCTGATCACGCTGTGGGCATCGAAGATACTCAACAACCGCCCGGGGGCGTGGGCAGCGAAGCTGCGCTGCGCGGTCGCTTCCATCCTGCTGCCGCTGACGACCAGTGCCTGGTGTTCGTCCAGATCCGCCTGGTCGAGCTGGGCATCTTCTTTTTCCACACCGGCTGCCACCCTCCCTTCAACGGACTGGGAGAGCCTGACACCGTCCTCCTGGGCGATCGCCTGCTGCCCTGGCAACAGCATCACCAACAGCAAAGCTGCCAGCGGAAACCATCTGCGCTTTTTTTGGTAACTTCGCATAACGGCACTCCCTGCTCAATCCCTATGGCGGTGACGGCGGCGCTCTCTGTCACCATCACGGTGCCGCCTGTGCTTGTCGCGGTGCAGGCGTCCGTGACTCTTGCTGCGCCGATACTCGCGGTGACGATAATGACGGTCGTAGTGGCGATAGGAATGGGAATGGGAGTGGCCATGGTCGTGATAGTGGTTCCAGCTAAGGCCAAGGAACAGACCGCCCAGCAGGCCATAGGGATAGTCGTAGTAGTCGTGGGCCTGCACCGGTGCCGCTGTGGCTAACGAGGCGGTGACCAGGCTCGCCAAGAGAAGTCGCTTACCATTCATCGTAGTTCTCCAAGTTCAATGGACCTATGGAGAAGCATATGGGGCTGTGGCTGAACGAAAGCTGAATGAAAAAGGGGAGCTAACTTCGATGCGGGGAGGCGAGGGATTCAGCCGGCCGGCAGCTTCTCGAGCAGCCGATTCCGCTGCAATACCCCGGCTATCTTCTTGCATTTCCCGACCAGACGGCTGAGATCGCGGAGATCGGGAACCTTGCCCTTGGCCAGCTCGGACTCCCAGCCATCCAGCTCGTTTTCCAGGTAGATCAGCAGTTTGCTCGAACAGCCTTGGCAGGAGTCGCCGCAAAGCACCTCCTCCGGGAGATTGAACGGGATCTCCCTACGCGCCCGATCGATGAGTTGGCGCATCGCGGTTCGGGTATCCGGTTTGGTCCTTTTGGCGTTCACTCTTTTTGACCTATTTGAAAGTTTGCCGGCGCTTCCTTCCCTTTTTCAACTTCATTTCCACGATCTTCAGCTCCGCCTTCAGACGCTTCTGTTTGCAGACCCGCTTCTCCTGCAGCAATTTGTGCCGCAACTGGTCCCTCCTTCCCTCGAGCCTTTTTAGGAGATCGTCGATTGTATCGAGATCCTCCTTGCCCCGCTTTTTGCCCCGGTCCAGATAGTTACCCAGGAGACGGACTATTTTTTTGATCTGCATGCTTAGGCGACCGGAACTGGGGTGAGATTCGTCAAACTGGACGCGTCCTACTGCTCTGTTATCTCTTCCGGCGGAAGGACGGTCTTCGCCATGCGTTTCGCAAAATAGTAGATCCGTTTCTGCTTTTCGATGATATCCACCTCGGTGGTGTAGGCGGCGATTCGGTTCGGCTCTTCTGCGACCAGTCTGGCGGCCTGGTGCACAGCGGCTGACTCGGCCATCCTGTTGATCTCATCCTTCATCGCAATGACACCCTGCGCCACCTGGGTGTTGAGTTGGGACACAGCCTGAACCGCGCCATCCACCGACCTCTTCACCACCTTTTGAAAACCGTTAAGCACATCCTTCGTCGGCTCGCTGATGGAGAAACCCTGATCGATGCGCTCATGGCCCAGGGCGACCATATTGGTCTCGATGGTGTCACCGATATTCTCCAGGTCGCCGACCGCCGCCATCAGGGAGAGAAACTCCTCGGTCTGTGTGTCGGTCATCGACTGCTTACTGATCTTGCCGAGATAGTCGATGATCTGCTCATAGAGAATATCCACTTCGTCATCGAGCATCGCCACATCATCCAGCGATTTGTGATCGCCGGTGAGAATGGCGGGCATGATCTTATCCACCATCTCCATCACCCGCTCACCCATGTGCAGCACCTCCAGGCGTACCCGGTCCAGTGCCAGCGATGGGGTGGCGAGGAGTTCGTCATCCAGATACTTTGCACTGACCGCCAAATCCTCCTCCTCCAACAGGCGGTCGGGAATCAGCCATTCCACCAGCCTGGCGAACTGTACGGTGAAGCCGATAAAAACGAGGGTATTGGCAATATTGAATAGGGTATGGGCGTTGGCGATCTGGCGCGGCGTTTCGGCCCCCAGCCGGGCGATGCCCGATAGCTCCGGATGGCTTGGGGAGATCAGCGTCACCAACTCGGCCAACTGGGGAATGAAGGCGAGCCACAGGACCACCCCGGCGATGTTGAAGATGACGTGCACGATTGCCGCCCGCACCGCCTCCCTCGGTTTGCCGATCGAAGCCAGCATCGCGGTCACGCAGGTGCCGATATTGGCGCCGAACGCCAGGGCGATTCCGGCGGGAAGGGTGATGAAACCCTGGCTCGCCATGACTATCACGATGCCGGTGGTCGCCGACGAGGATTGGACCAAGCTGGTGAAGCCTGCAGCGACCAGAATACCGACCAGGGGATCCTCCATGCTGATCATCAAGTCGAGAAACGGCTGATAGCTGCGCAACGGCTTCATGCCGTCGCTCATGATACTCATGCCGAAGAAGACCAGGCCCAGGCCCATCAGCATGGCGCCGTAGTGTTTGATCCGCTCCTGCTTGGCCGCGAACAGCAGGGTAAATCCGACACCGATCATCAGCAGCGCCGCCTTGGTCACTTTGAAGGCGACGATCTGGGCGGTGATCGTGGTACCGACGTTCGCCCCCATGATGACGCCGATCGATTGCGACAGGGACATCAGACCGGCGGTGATGAATCCGACCACCAAAACCGTGGTCACCGACGAGGATTGAATGACCGCTGTGACGAAGGCACCGGTAACCGCGCCCATCATGCGGTTGCTGGTCAGTTTGGCGAGAATGCTTTTCATGCGCCCCCCCGCCACCGCCTTCAAAGCATCCGACAACTGTTCCATGCCGAAGAGAAACAGAGCAAGCCCGCCGAACAGTCTCATCCCCATGACGCCCCACTCGATCCCCGCATCCACACCGCCTTCGGCGTACACGGGCAGCGCCAGCGACATGCAGAGAGCCGTGACGAGCATGCCGAGCATCTGTTTGAGACTTAGATCAGGCATCTTTAGCGGATTGTCGAGCTGCATTCGCAGATCTCTCTTCTTCCTCGTCCAGGGCCTTGACCACCAGGACAGGCTGAGGAGATAGCTGGACCACGCGCTCGGCCACGGATCCCAGCATCAGGTGCTTGAACCCGGTCATCCCCCTGCTGCCCATGATCACCATAGAGGCATCGATCTTTTCCGCAACCTGCAGAATCCGTGTCACCGGCAGACCGATGACCAACATCCGCTCAGCCCGTTTCAGACGCTTCCTGGTGGAGTACTTTTTACGGAACTTCTTGATGAACGCATCCAGCATGACGCGGGCGGCATCCTGCATTCTAGCGAATCGCTTCTTCTTCACCATGTTGGTGTAGTAACCCGGCATGTCGACCGGGTCGTGTACCACATGCAGCACCACCACCCTCACCTTAAGGCACTCCGCCAACTCGAATGCCTTCAACAGCGCCGCCTCGGATGCCACAGAAAAGTCGACCGGCACAAGGATAGGTTGTTTCACCGCTCTATCCGGCATGATTACACTCCTCTGTCGTCTATTGATTTTGTTGCTGCAGCGGCTTCACCCCAGCTGTCGCTCTATCCTGACCTTCACCACCGAGCGCTCGTCGGACTCGATCACTGTCATGCGATGCCCGGCTTCTTCAATAAAATCCCCATCTGACGGTATGTGGCGCAGCCGACTGACGATCAGGCCACCCACCGTCAGCGCCTCCTCCACCGGGAAATCGACATGCAGGATATCGTTGATCTCGGAGATCGGCATTCTGCCGCTTACCAAGTGGCTGTTCTCGCTCTCATGCTCTATGTAGATACGGCGTTTCGGATGATATTCATCGAAGTCATAACCCACGTCGATCTCGCCCACCACTTCCTCAAACACATCCTCCATGGTGAGGATGCCGACGGCGGAACCGAACTCATCCACCACCACAGCCATGTGATCCTTTCTTCCCTGCAGCATCGGCAGCGCGCGATCGATGGTCTGCCGCGGAGAGAGATAGAGCACCGGACTGATGTAGTCGGCAATCGGTTGCTCCTCGATGTCCGGCAGCATCAGGTCCCAGGTATCCAGGGTGAGAATGCCTTTGACATTGGTGATATTGCCGCGGTAGACGGGCAGGCGGTTATAGCCGTGCTTCATCACCAGCCTCACCGCCTCCTTCATGTTGCGCACTTCATTGAAACCCACCACGTCCGGTAGTGGGATCATCGCCTCGCCGACCGTGGTGTCGGCGAAGCGGATGATCCGGCGGATGCGCTTGCGGTCGATGGTTTGCGGGTCCGACGTCGATTCGGAGACATCGAGCAGTACCCGCAGCTCCTCGCGGGTGATGAACATGTTCTGCGGCACAACCCCACCACCCACGATCCGGGTCACCAGTCTGGCGATGCGACTGAAGATGAAGATTACCGGGTAGAAGACATAGGAGAAGAAACGCAGGATATAGACCAGGCGGCTGACCAGGCTGTCCGCCTCCTGCTGAAATACACTCTTCGGCACCACTTCACCGAAGATCAACAGGATCGGCGTCAATATAAGTACCGAAACCAGATCACCGGTCTTGCCGAACAGATCGATACAGACCAGGGCGCCCAGGGTCGAGATGGTGACGGTGGCGATATTGGTACCGACCAGGGTCGTCCCCAGGATGACGTCGGGGGTCTTGAATAACCTGAGCACCTGATTGGCGCCCCGATTGCCGAGTTTCGCCTGATGTCGCAGCTTGAGCTTGTCGGAATTCACCATCGCGATCTCGGATCCCGAGAAAAAACCCTTCAGCAGCAGAAACAAGAGGATCAGCAGAAGTTCAACGCCCCAGTTCATTCTCTACCTCCTCCGCCTCTGACTTGGCGCGCTCCTGTTGTGCGGTCGGGGTCTGCTCCATCTCGCCCCCCTCTTCGGCCTCGACCCTCCCCTCCAGGCTCTCATCCCCAACCTCGGGCGGCTCCTCGTTGCTGGCGCTGATCTTGCGCACCAGGACCTTGCTGATACGCAGACCCTTCAACTCCTTGACGATAAATTCATAGCCTTCATTGCGGATCTTGTCCCCCTCCTGGGGCAGGCGGTCGAAAAGACGGAACACGACACCGCCGATGGTCGCCATCACCGGATCCTCGATATCGAAATTGGAAAGATTGTAAAAGTCGGTCAGGCGCATATCACCAGGGACGATGTAGCTGTTCTCGTCCTCCTCCTGGTAATACTCCAAACCTGCCATCTTTCCACTGATCTCGCCAAAGATGAAGGTCAGTACATCCTTCATGGTAACGACACCCAGCACCTCGCCATATTCGCCAAGAACGATGGCAATCCGGGTGTTGTGCGCCTGAAAATAGTCGAACATCTCATCCACCTTTTTGGTCGGCGGAACGAAATGTGCCGGTTTGAGGATCATCTCCAGGGTCACCTGTTCCAGATCGCCTCCGCCTCGGACAAGACGCAGAATGTCCTCGGAGTGGATAAAGCCGATGACATTATCCCAATGCCCCTGATAGACCGGGATCCTGGGATGCCGGTAGTTGCGAAAGGCGTCGATCAGCTCCTGTACGGGAAGATCCGCATCGAGAAATTGGATACGCGGACCCGGAGTCATGATGCGGGAGATATCGGTCTCGGAGGCCTCCAGTACGTTATCGATCAATACCCGCTCCGTGGCCTCGATGACACCACTCTCCTCCCCCGCCTCCAGCAGGGTGCGCAACTCGTCGGCATGGAGAATGTTCTCACGACTCACCGCTTCGCCCACGATAAGGGTGGTGATTCGATCGGAGACCGACCTTACCGCCTCTCTCAAAGGGGTGATAAGGACTATCCAGCGCGGTAGGATCCTGGCAGTGAGGCGGGTCGCGAACTTGACCGGAAAACTGACCGCAATGGTCTTCGGGGTGACCTCACCGATCAACAGCAGCAGCGGCACCATGATGAGGATGTTGAACCAGGTGACATCTCCATCACCGAAAAGCAGCAGCAGGATCGCCGCCATATTCGCGGCGGAGGCTATGTTGACCAGTTCGTTGCCGCAGAGTATGGAGATAATCAACCGCCTCGGTTCATCCAGCATGGCGTGGATGCTCTCGGAGTGCTTGTCTCGGCTATGCCGAAGTTTCTGCAGATCGATCCGGCTGAGGGAGAATAGCGCGGTCTCGGATCCTGAAAAGACCGCCGACAGGGAGAGCAGGAACACCTGCACCAGGATACGCAGCAGCAGCTCCCAGTCTACTTCTGCGAGTCCAAGAGTATCGATGAAGGTTCTCAACTCTTCCATCAACTATTCCGATCAGGTTAGCAGCTGCCACAATGGGCGGACGTGTTAGTCTGAAGCGAGTTGTCAGTCCGGAAGACCCGGATCAGACTCCCGGCAACATAGGCCAATTAGGGGTTTGCAGTTTCAAGGGATTCACATCCAGCTTAATCTGCAATGTAAAGAATCGACACAAACCCGGCTATTTTTACTTTCAGGATTGAAGGAGCTCAGTCGGGGCAAGGTAGACTGCATGACTTGAGCCTTAATAATTCTACCTGAAATCTTTTATTGCATGCACCCCTAAGCCTCTAATTATGACATATTTCTGAAATTCTGATGACAAACCACTGCAACCGCTGTTATTGGGATGGAGATTTCAGACCAACAACCGTCTATTGACGTCACCAGGTTTTTCACTGCGGGGTTTGTTGGATGATTTCCCGATATGGCGTCATTGGTCAAGGAAGACCGCCATTCCCCCTATCCCGATCGGTTTGTGATCGCGAAAAACTTGCGCAGGCACCAGGCTGCCTATATGGTTTCAGAGGACGGGCACTTGAATAGGGAATGGTTTTAACTTCGCTCTGAGGTTCGATAAATGATTGCATCAATACAAGTGGATTGATTTCAACCTGCAAGCAAGCGGAATTAAAGTCACCCTGAGCGATACGGATAACCATGCGAGTGCAACCGTTCGCCGGGAAATGCGGGGACGAGACAGGTAATCCAGAGGTAGCCAGCATGCCCCAAGCAGACAAAATCATAGACAGGCTGAAGAACCTGATCGATGCGGGAAAAAAAACCGAACGACCCAAGTGTGAACGCATCGCAGCGCTGTTAAAAAAATTGAAAAAGCAGGAACGCGCCGCCAAGGAGAAACTGGCGAAGGAAAAGGACCGCACCAAACACAAGCGGCTCTCAACCGAGATCAAGATCCTCCATACTCAACGCAAGAAAGCGATTCGACGCTACAAAGAGCTGAAAAAGAGCGGCTAGGATCTGCCAGGCGTGATGATAGACTGAAGGGCCTGTTCGGATTGGCTACTGGTCATAGTAATCCAACGCCGATCGCAGCCGCTGTTGAATCGAATCGCGCAATGCGGAAGGAGAGACCACCTCCACATCGGAGCCGTACTTAAGCAGATCCATCAACAGTTCCGCGGGATCGGCATAGGGTATTGTCAATTCATATCGCCCATCCTGCAACCAGCGACTCTGCTGTTTCGGGTGCCACGCCTCCGTGGCCACCCAACGCGCCGCACGGGGTGTGAAACGTACCACCGCCAGGTTCCTCGCACTACCCGAGAAGATCCCGTAGGCATCCGCAAAGTGGTGGTCCAACTGTGCCTCCTCAACGTCCACTGCCCCCTGGTCCAGCTGTCGCACGTCGCGAATTGCATCCAAGGCAAAGGTACGCAGTGCCTCCCGCAAGTGGCACCAGGCGTCCAGGTACCAGTTGTCGCGATAGTGGGTAAGTCGCTGCGGTGAAACCTCGCGCTCGCTTACCAGGTCACGGGAGCGGTTGTAGTAAATGAGTTTGAGACGCCGCCGGGATGCGAGGCCGTGTGCCAGCTGGGTGAAGAAGGGCCCGGCAGGGCGGGCGGCAGCCCTGATCAGTCGGATTCTATTGGTTATCGGCTCACCCTTGCCCTGCTGGCGATGGAGCAGCCCATCTATCTTTCTCCTCAGCGGCTGCAGATGGCTCTCCAAGAGTCCGGGCTGAACCCCTTCGAGCAACTGCTGCACGGCGAGCAGTGCATGTAATTCAGAGGCATTGAACCAGAGCCCGGGGAGTTCATACATCTCTCCCTCTTGTCGATCGTAACGGTAACCGTTGAGCTTTCGATCGTAGACAATGGGTGCGTTGAGATAGAGACGCATCTCTTCGATGAGACGTTTCACGGTTGCCCGTGAGCACTCCAGCTCCTGCTCCAACTGTTGCCTTGAAACCGGGTAACGGGCTGCCTGAAGAATACGGTTCAGTTCAAATATCCGGTCAAACCGATCCATGCAGGGTATCAGGGCCTAGATGGATTTGAGTTTCTGCGTGGCCTTGTCCGACTCATCCAGTGACCACAGCCGCTCAAGATGGTAGAAGTCCCGCACCTTGGGTTGCATTACATGCACCACCACCCCGTTGAGATCCACCAGCGCCCACTCGCCATCCTCCATACCCTCGGTACCGAGTGGTGTTTCACCGGCTTGTTTCGCTTTGAAGGCCACGGTCTGGGCGATTGATTTCACATGTCTGTCGGAGGTGCCGCTGGCGACGATCATGATATCGGTTATGCTGGTTTTTCCACGTACATCCAGTACCACCACATCCTTCGCTTTCATGTCGTCCAGCGCTAGCAGAACGACGTCTCGGAGTTCTTCTATGTGCATTGAGTCCTGTATCTGTTGCCAAAGTGATAAGACCGGGTCACCGGGGAGTGGCGATTTTACCCAATCTCAGTTTCAAGCATAACCTATTGTGACTATTTTGTATGATTTGTCCTGTATAGACCTTTATTTTCAATAAATTGTAATACCGCCGCCGGGAGAAGAAAGCGCGGGGTACGGCCTTGGTCAAGGAGATTGCGAATCTTGCTGGCGGAGATCTCCAGCTGTGTCACCGGCTGAAACAGGATCGAGCCATGGTCTTGCGCCAGCAGCTGTTTCGAGGTGGAGACCCGTGAGGTCTCAATCAGGCGTTTGATCCTCGGATCTTCTGGACCCTGCTCTCCCGGACGATGCATCACGATCAGATGGGCCAGCTCCAGAATCTCGTCGGGGCGATACCAATCGGCAAATCCGCTGAAGGCATCCATTCCCAGCAACAGACAGAGTCGCCGCCGTGGCAGTTCCTGGCGTAGGCTGGCCAGGGTATCAACCGTGTAGGAGTCTCCCGCACGCTGGATCTCCCTGTCATCGACAACAAAGCCCGCTTGAGGACGTATCGCAAGCCGCACCATTTCGAGCCTTAGATCAGCGGCAGCCAGGGGCTGTTCACGATGAACCGCGCCGTGCAAGGGGATAAAGCGTATCTCCTCGAGCCCGACGCCCTGCATCACGTCAAGCGCGGTGCGCAGATGGCCGAAATGAATCGGATCGAAGGTGCCGCCGAAGACGCCGATCATCGCCTCAGCCCTGAATCAGCTGCGGATATGGCCGTCACCCAGGACGATGAACTTCACCGAGGTCAGCCCTTCCAGGCCAACCGGGCCCCGGGCATGAAACTTGTCCGTGGAGATGCCTATTTCCGCGCCCAGACCATATTCGAAGCCATCCGCGAAGCGGGTGGATGCATTGACCATCACCGAACTGGAGTCCACTTCGGTGAGGAAGCGGCGGGCACGAGTATAGTTCTCGGTGACGATGGCGTCGGTATGCTGGGATCCATGGCGGTTGATATGGGCGATCGCCTGATCCAGGCCCTCCACCACACGGATGGACAGGATCGGCGCCAGATACTCGGTATCCCAGTCTGCCTCGGTTGCCGGCCGGCATTCGGCAACGATATCCCGGGTACGTTCACAACCCCGAAGCTCAACCCCCTTTTCCTTCAGTGCCGGGACGAGCGCTGCCAACGACGCCTCGGCGATCCCTTGCGCAACCAGCAGGGTCTCCATGGTGTTGCAGGTACCGTATCGTTGAGTCTTGGCGTTCAGGGCAACCGCAAAGGCCTTGTCGGGATCGGCCTGATCATCGATATAGACATGACAGATCCCGTCCAGGTGCTTGATAACCGGAACCCGGGCATCCCGGCTGATGCGCTCGATCAACCCCTTGCCGCCCCGTGGAATGATGACGTCGATGGATTCGGGCATGGTGATCATCTCACCCACCGCCGCACGGTCGGTGGTTGCCACCACCTGCACCGCGGCCCGGGGAAGATCTGCCTGCTGCAGTCCGTCGTGAATCGCCGCGGCGATCGCCTGGTTGGAATTGTAGGCCTCGCTGCCTCCCCTCAACACCGCTGCATTACCCGATTTCAAACAGAGCGCGGCGGCGTCCGCTGTGACATTGGGGCGTGATTCGTAAATAATCCCGACCACACCCAATGGCACCCGCATCCGTCCCACCTGAATCCCGCTGGGGAGGTACTTCATGTCAAAAACCTCGCCGATCGGGTCCGGAAGAGCGGCGATTTGACGCAAACCCTCTATCATGCTGTCGATACGCCCGGGGGTCAGCTCGAGGCGATCCAGCAGCGCGGCCTCCAAACCCTTCTCCGCACCCGCCCGCAGATCCTTGCCGTTTTCCGCCGCCAACACTTCTCTGCTCTTGTCCAGTTCCTCGGCAATGGCCTCCAGCGCTCGGTTCTTTTGCGCGGTGGCGGCACTGGCGAGCACCCTGGAGGCCTGGCGTGCCTCCCGGCCAAGTGTATCCATATAGCTGGCAAGATCGGAAATCTGGTTTAGCATGGTCGTACAGTCGTTTAGATGATTAAGTCGTGGGGGCCCAATCAGACGGGCTGATCAATCGAACCGCCAACTTTATCAAATCTCGAAGAAAATAACGCCATGTTTATCCCGATGACGGCGGAAGATCCTGTCTGGGATGACAGGTTAATCCTTAATACATTAATGGGATTTATCGGAACGACGTCAATTAACAACTTTTATCACCCCTATCCTCTTGATAATACGGGCGTAATTGAACCAGCAATAGATTATTACAGGAAAGATTCTGGTGATCCTGGATCCCTCACTGGGAATTATTGTGTTAACCAGGTACCAAAATATTTAAGTTCGAGGGAGATCAACCGATCTATGTAGATGAGTCAGACACGAACGAACAAAGCCTACAGCCATGATCAAAACCTTGATAAGCGCCCTGTTGATATGCTTCACCGGTCAGCTGTGGGCGGAGCAGTTCATATTTGATGTCCCGATGTATTCAAAGGGCGCCAGTACCTACTATATCGCGGGAAAGATCGGTGATATGCCCGCCACTGAGTTTATGGTCGATACGGGTTCCAGTTACATGACCATCAACGAAGTGACCCTGGCAGAGCTGCAGGCGAATGGAAATCCACGCTATCTGCGGGAACTGAAAGGTATATTGGCGAACGGGGATGAATTGAGTGTGCCTGTCTATACGATCACCAATGTCCGTATCGGTGACGAGTGTCTGCTGAAGGAGGTCGACGTCGCGGTGTTCCCCGGGAAGACACGCCAGATTCTGGGGTTGAGCGCGCTGACCAAGACCGCGCCTTTCATCTTCTCTACCCAGCCGCCCCAGCTGCAGCTGAGCAACTGCCATCTGGCCCAGGCGGATACCGGCAACCAGACAAAACTGGCTGCCGGCATCACCACTCCCTAGGAAGGGATCTCAGCCCGGGCTACTCGGCCTATTTACCCTCAGGTGCGCTCATCGACGCTTCGAATGCGCTGAACTCAGCTGCGTCGACCTGGCCGTCCTGATTTGCGTCGGCGGATTCCCAACCCCGATAGAGCGCCTCGCTGGCGGTAGCCTCTTCAGATGAGATGGCTCCATCCGCATTGGTGTCGAGCTTGCTGAAGGCATCGCCCGCAACCGCTGCGGTAAAAAATCCTGCTGCTGCCAGAGCGGCTGCGGATTGGAGGATGGTTTTTTTATTCATAATGTTCTCCTTAACGGAAATTGATGGTTTCGATCCAAAAAGCCCTTGATGGGGCCCTCCGGTAATTCATCAGACAACGCCGGAGGAAGAAATTAAGTGAAGCTAATCACAAAAATACAACTTTATTTCCTAGCGTTTAGTGGTTGAATGACTACTCTTTTTGCCCCGCTTTTTCGGTGCTGAGTTCGAAAGCGCTGAATTCCGCCGCATCGATCCTGCCGTCGTTGTTGGCGTCGACGGAGGCCCAACCCTCATAAAGCATCTTGTCCACGATCGACTCTTCGGCGGAAATGAAACCGTCGGCATTCCTGTCCAACTTCATGAAGGCATCTTCGCCGGCTGTTGCAGTGCCGGAGACTGCAGCCACCGTCAAAATTGCAATCAGATGTTTCAAATTGACTGTTGTCATCACTTGCTCCTTGTTGATGAAGTTATAGATTCAAGGCGCTCGGGATTGAGGCCTTGGGTGACAGATCAGACTACGGAAGAAGATTTATTGGCTTGAAGGAGTTCACAACACCCAACTCCTGTTGATGAATCCATCAGCGCGCTGAGCAATAGATCACATCCGCGGCGATCCAGCCATACCCCGGGCCAGTTGTTGAAACAGCAGCCAGGGATCTGCGGCATCGAGACCTTTTATCGCCCTGTCCGCGTGGGAGCAGTCGACCAGCAGACGCTGCCAATGATCCGCCCTGCGTCGCAGTGCCTTGCGGAGAATAGGCTTGCGCCGATCCCATACACGATGTTCGACCATGATCCTCTCCAGCGGCTTGCCGCCGCCGAGTTCAAACCCCATCTCGGCGAGCAACCGAATCTCCCGGCTCAAGGCCCAGAGCACTACGGGTGCGGCGATGCCCTCCGCCTTGAGCCCCTGCAGGATACGAATCCCCTTGACGATATCGCCCGCAAGCAGGGTGTCGACCAGGGTGAATATGTCGAAGCGCGCACTGTCGGCCACCGCCTCGATGAGTTTTTCAGCCGAGATCACACCCTCGCCATATAACAGCAGCAGCTTCTCTATCTCCTGGTTGGCGGCCAGCAGATTACCCTCCACGCGATCGGCCAGCATCTCCACCACCCCCGATTCGGGTACCAATCCCGCGTCACGCAAGCGTTGTTCGATCCAGGGGATGAGACGTCCCCCCTCCACCGGCCATATCTGAACCACCACACCCAGACGATCGACCGCCTGGTACCACTTGCTGTTGGTCTGGCTCCGCTCCAGCTTAGGGAGGGTGATCAGGAGCAGGGTATCGACTGCGGGCCGTTCGCAATAGGCACTCAGGGACCTCCCCCCCTCCGCGCCGACCTTGCCGCTGCTGAGTCTGAGTTCCAGCAGCCGCTTTTCGCTGAACAGGGAAAGGGTGTCGGCGGCACTGTTCAGGCTGGACCAGTCAAACCCGCTTCCCTGATCCAACACAACCCGCTCGCTGTAGCCCTGCTGGCGCGCGGCATGGCGTATAGCGTCCGCCGCCTCCTGCATCTGCAGGGGTTCGTCACCGCTCAACAAATAGACCGGTGCGAACTGCTGCTGCAGATGGTTTGCCAGTTGCTCAATTCGCAGCCGCATGGTTCGATCCGTTCAGTTCAGGGCCTCGAGACGGCGAATAATCTGCTCCGCCATCTCGATTCGCATATCGGACTTCATCAACTCGGTTTCGTTGCGCTGACCCAGCTCGTCATCGCCGCCGAAACTGAGCTGGCGCACCAGTTCCAGGCGCTGCTCCACCCCCTGCTCGCCATCCGCAACCCGGGCGCGGATCAGGGCCGAGAGACGCAGCTCCTTGTCAAGGGCCTTGCCGCCGGCATCCACGGAGAGCACCCTGCTGGTGAACCTCTCCTCAACGACCCTCAGGGTGAGTCTGGCGGCATCGACACCTTCGGCCAATACCGCCCCCCTGCCCCGCAGATTGTCATAGAGCAGTCCCGCCAGGCTCTGACGATTCTGGAAATCGAAGATATAGAGACCGTTCAGTGCGGGCGACAACTGCTGATAGCCCTTGAGGTAAAATCCGCAACCGGCAACAAAGGCGGAGAGCAAGCCTGCCCACATCAACCGGCGAAGCAGTGGAAGACTATTTGGCAACGATATTCACCAGTTTCTTCGGCACCACGATGACCTTTCTGACCTCGGCCTCACCGATAAAAC
Source organism: gamma proteobacterium symbiont of Ctena orbiculata (assembly GCA_003094535.1). Lineage (GTDB taxonomy): Bacteria > Pseudomonadota > Gammaproteobacteria > Chromatiales > Chromatiaceae > Thiodiazotropha. Next base: position 34,564 of record NATV01000127.1, read on the forward strand.
GCTGTACGTTCTCGTTTTCCAGCGCCAGTGTCTCGATGGCCGGCCGCTCGGCATCCGCAGGCACCTCCACGGTTGCCCGAACCTTGCCGTTGACCTGCACCACATAGGGCAGACTCTCCTGTACCAGGGCGGCTTCGTCCGGCTGCGGCCATTCACTCTCGAGTATTTCCTCACCATAGCCAAGTTCTGTCCATAGATGGTGAGTGATATGGGGCGCTATCGGCGCCAGCAGACGCATCACCAGGGAGACGCCTTCCCGCAGCAGCTGGAGATCGGCCGGGGTCTCTCCCAGCTTGTAGAGGATGTTGATCATCCCCATGCTGGCCGATACCACATTGTTGAAGCGTTGGCGGTCGTAGTCGTAGAGGGCCTTTTTCAAGAGTTCGTGGATCTCCCGCCGCGCGGTCTTCTGGGAATCAGTCAGTTCAACCTGCGCTGTATCCTCCAGGGATTTGGTTTCGATGGGCTCCGCCAATGCCCACAGGCGCTTGAGAAAACGGTGCGCCCCCTCGACCCCTTCATCGTTCCACTCCAGGGATTGGTCTGGGGGGGAGGTGAACATGGTGTAGAGTCGAACGGTATCGGCGCCGTAGCGATCGATCAGCGCCTGGGGATCGACGCCGTTGTTCTTCGACTTCGACATCTTTTCGATTCCGCCAACAACCACCGGCCCACCATCCTCCTTAAGACGCGCCGTCAGCGGACGACCCTTTTCATCCCGTTCCACCTCGACCTCGGCGGGGTTGTACCAGTGCTTGGAGCCATTCTCCTGCTCGCGATAGTAGGTATCGGCTACCACCATTCCCTGGGTCAGCAGGCGGCTGAAGGGTTCGTTGCTCTTCACCAGTCCCGCATCGCGCAGCAGTTTATGGTAGAAACGGGCATACAATAGATGAAGCACGGCATGTTCGATGCCGCCAATATAGTGGTCGACGGGCAGCCAGTAGTCGGCGCGCTCATCGAGCATGGCATCCGCATCGGGAGAGCTGAATCGCGCATAGTACCAGCTCGATTCCATAAAGGTATCGAAGGTATCGGTCTCCCGCTGCGCCCTGCCCCCACACCGGGGACAGCTGCAATCGGAGAAGGCCGGATTGTTTTTAATCGGGTTGATGGTGTGTTCGTCGTAGACGATATCCTCCGGCAGGCGTACCGGCAGATCCTCCAGGGGCACAGGGACGATGCCGCAGTCATCGCAGTGAATCATGGGAATCGGCGCACCCCAGTATCGCTGACGGGAAACCCCCCAGTCGCGCAGACGATACTGTTTGGTCTTGCGTCCCTTGCCCCGCTCCTGCAGCCACTCGGCGATGGCATCGAAGGCGGCCGAGGAGGTGAGTCCATCGAAGGGCCCCGAATCCCTGAGCACCCCCGCCCCGGTGAAGGCGGCCGCCTGAATATCCACAGTTGAACCGTCATCGGGATGAATCACCTGTGTGATCGGGATGCCGTATTCCCGGGCAAAGGCGTGATCCCGTTCATCGTGGGCGGGCACCGCCATCACCGCGCCCGTGCCGTAACCCATGAGCACGAAGTTCGCAGCGTAGATCGGAACCGCATCACCGCTTACCGGATGGATGGCATTGACACCCAGCGGCAGCCCCTTCTTCTCGATGGTCTCCAGTTCCGCCTCGGATGTGCTGCCCTGACGGCACTCCTCGATGAAATCCGCGAGACGCTCATCCCTCTCTGCCGCCTGCAGCGCCAGCGGATGCTCGGCAGCGACCGCGACATAGGTGACGCCCATCAGGGTGTCCGGACGCGTGGTATAGATGGTCAGCCCCTCATCCGCCCCCTCGATCTCGAACACCATCTCGACACCGAAGGAGCGGCCGATCCAGTTGCGCTGCATGGTACGCACCTGCTCGGGCCATCCCTCCAGGTTATCGATCTCCTCCAGCAGCTCGTCGGCGTAGGCGGTAATCTTGACGAACCATTGGGGTATCTCGCGCCGTTCCACCAGGGCGCCGGAGCGCCAGCCGCGGCCGTCGATGACCTGTTCATTGGCGAGCACCGTCTGGTCCACGGGATCCCAGTTGACCACGGCGTTCTTGCGGTAGACCAGCCCCTTTCTGTAGAGCTCGGTGAAGAGCCACTGCTCCCACTTGTAGTAATCGGGCTGACAGGTTGCCAGTTCCCGCCGCCAGTCATAGCCGAAGCCGAGCCGCACCAGCTGGTCTTTCATATAGGCTATGTTTTCGTAGGTCCACCCCGCGGGGGCAACCCTGTTCTTCAGCGCCGCATTCTCCGCAGGCAGTCCAAAGGCATCCCAACCCATGGGTTGCAACACGTTTTTTCCCAGCATTCTTTGATAACGGGCGATAACATCACCGATGGTGTAGTTGCGCACATGCCCCATGTGCAGCCTGCCGCTGGGGTAGGGGAACATGGAGAGGGAGTAGAACTTCTCTTTGTCAGGATCCTCGGTAACCTCGAAGGTCCTCTGTTGTTCCCAATATGCCTGCACTTCTGACTCGAGGGCAGCAGGATCGTATGTTTTCTGCATGTTGCGGTCCGACTGGATTGATATTTTACCTGTAGATTCCGGCCCTTGTGATATGACCCTTATCCCTTGATGTTGCACATGCCCCGGGAGCAGCAGCCTATTCCGCCTTCTCGATAGCCCGACACATCGAAAATTCTATGCTGGTTGGCGGGTCGTGGCTGGATCAGCCACAACGCATCACTGACAAGAAAAGGCCCGGCCCGGTCCAAGGACTCAATATTGCGGAAGGATACCGCAGCGGGCCGCATTCAGAAAGGTGTCACCGCCCAGTCACGCTAGATTTTCACCTCCCGGGTCAGCTGGGCGCTGCGGTCGCACGCTACCGACTGCTCATACCACCAGGCCTGCGGCCGCTGTGCCCAGTGATCGTAGCAACCTGAGGCAGGAATGGGATACCCTCCCATACCGCGATAGAGGAAAACCGCGGAGAATTTGATATAAAAAATTGCGTGAACTGCCGAATGAAAAAGGGGTATTTCTCCTTGCAGTCATCAAATCACACGGGGATCGAAATGCACATCAGAGATACCCTGCTTGATAACGAGTACGCCAGCCTTTGGTTCTATCCCGACGACCATATCATTCACCATCAATTTCATCAGCCGATCGCTGACGAGGTGTTTCGCTCGGTATTGATGACGGGATTGGAAATAATGAGAGATAAAGGCGTTCACAAGTGGCTTTCCGACGATCGCAACAACTCCATTCTCTCCGCTGAAGACAGCGCTTGGTCACAGGACTACTGGCTGCCTCTAGCCCTGGAGGTCGGCTGGAAATTCTGGGCGGTGCTGCCGCCAAGCAAGGCGCGTGGACGAGTCAATATGGAACGTTTGGTGGAATTCGTTGGCATTGGTACAAGCGTCGAGATTCAGCTTTTCTCCGATCCGGATGCGGCTTGGCAGTGGCTGAAGGGCCAAGCTGCAACTTGAGGTCAACCAGATGCAGAGCAGGCTGTCCGGATTCCCGGCAGTTGATCCATCGCCCCTTCCCTGGATGGATCAGGATGCCATCTGTTTTGTCTCATCCAAGGCCCTGAACATTGTCTCGATGACGTTATCGATCACTTCCAGCCAAGCAGCGAGGACCTTGTCGTCGAACTCCTTGTCGTAGCGCTTCACCGCCTCCAACAACGCCTCTTCCCACATCACAAAGTGTTTCCGCTTCACTTTCAGACGCAGATGAACCCGCCCCAGCATCTCGATGTAGAGCGTCAACCCGGGCCGCCCCTCAGCGGTCTCCGCGAGCATGAACAGGGTCTCTCGCAACTTCTTTTTCAACTGCTTCATATCCCTATTCTTGAAAAACTCACCGATCTCATCGGACTGAGTGATAAAACTATTGTAAAAACAGTCGAAAAATTCCGTCGATGCAGAGACGCGCTGCAGGCTTTGGCGAAAAATTGCGAGATTGTGTTGATTGATAACCGACATTCGTCACCACCTTGACTATCAATCACTTAGCGGCCAACAAGGCTCAGACATTAGCTGATAGCAAGGAAAACAAGAAGTAATTCGCTAAACTTGGGGGCAAGTTGGACAAAATAGTCCTTTTTTTCCACTCCATCCGTGCAAAGCAGCCACTCGAAAAGGGCTAGAGGTGATATATTACGCAAGAAATTGGAAAAAATAATATCTATTTTTCGCAGCCTTTGTAAACATCCCGTAACAAATAGTTTCGACGGACCCTGAAATAAGCAGATGACGCGAATGTGGCAATATGAGAGCCCTATGCGATGAAGTTAATAATCCAGATTCCCTGTTTCAACGAAGAGAAGACCCTGGCTCTCGCACTTGCTGAACTTCCCAGAGAGGTCGCGGGTTTTGACCAAGTTGAATGGTTGGTTATTGATGACGGCAGTACGGACGCCACGCGACAGGTAGCGCTTGAGAACGGGGTGGACCACGTGGTCGGATTTACCCGCAATCAGGGTTTGGCAAAGATCTTCATGCTGGGCCTTGACGCCTGTGTAAGACGAGGCGCCGATGTGATCGTCAATACCGATGCCGACAATCAATATGATGCCAGCTACATTCCCAAACTGACCCAGCCGATTCTGGAGGAAAAGGCCGACATGGTGATCGGGGCAAGACCGATCAAGATGATCGAACACTTCTCATTCACCAAGAAAGTGCTGCAGCACCTGGGCAGCAGTGTGGTGCGCAAGGTAAGCCAGACAGACATTCCCGACGCCCCTAGCGGTTTCCGGGCCTTCAGTCGTGATGCCGCGATGAAACTGAACGTCTTCAATGAGTATACCTATACCCTTGAAACCATCATCCAGGCGGGCATGAAACATATGGCCGTTACCTCGATCCCGGTTGATGTCAACGAAGATCTCAGACCCTCCAGGTTGGTCAAGAGCATCAGCAGCTACATCAAGAAGTCGATCGTCACCATGCTGCGGATCTTTGTCGTCTACAAGCCGTTTCGCTTCTTTCTCATAATCGGCCTCATCCTGTTTGGCCTGGGTATGATATTGGGGCTGCGCTTTCTCTATTTCTATCTCTTCGGCGACGGGCAGGGTCACATACAGTCGGTCATCCTTGCCGGTGTGATGATGGGGATAGGCTTCCAGACCATTCTGGTGGCTTTTGTCGCCGATCTGTTGAGTGTCAATCGTAAATTATTGGAAGAGATCCAATACCGACTGAGAAAGCTGGAAACGCAACCCGATCAGGGGAGCTGAGACCGGGTTAGTCGCACCCGGCTCCAACCGCCCTGACCAAGACCATCAACGGCAGATAGGCGAGCAGCGTCAATAGCAATCCATAACCGGGCAAAACCGCCGCAAGCCACGCCAGCGGCAACAGCCACAGCAGGTTGACTGCCAGCCCCTGCAAAATGACCCATCGATGCGCCAATGAACGGGAGCGCTCCAGGGTCTCGCCTCTATCGAGGTAGATCGATTGCCTGCGTCGGGCCAGATGCTGGTAGGCGTGTTTGGCATGGGGTTGGTACCATTTTTCGCCCTTCACTATTCGTACTCCCAGGGTCCAACTGGCATCCACCACGAATAGACCGAGCAGAATCATCCAGCTCCAGAGCGAAATTGGGTAGGCACTGGCGGTATGGAGCGCAAAGACGCCCAACGCATATCCGATGAATCCGCTCCCCGCATCCCCCATGAAGATCTTAGCCGGGGGCCAGTTCCACAGCATAAAACCGGCAATGCAGGCAGCCAGCATCAGTAACGGTTCTGTTGCCTCGAGCCCGGTCCGGTTGAGTGCCAGGATCAATACCGCACCGGTCAAAACGGTTACCCCCTGAAGACTGGCGATGCCATCGATACCATCCATGAAATTGTAGAGATTCAACAGCCAGACCAAGCCGACCACAGCCACTATATTTATCCACCAGCCAGCTGCAACCAGCCCCGGCCATATCTCGATGCCAGGCGCCTCAAGCAAGATCAGGGCAATCACCGCGGCAATGAGATGGATGACAAAGCGCAGCCATGGGGTGACATTGCGATGATCATCGATAAACCCGATCGCAACAACCAAGCCACCACCCGACAACAGGGTCAGGTGCAAACGGTCGCCATGATCTCCGGTATCCGCAGGCGCAAGCATCAACCAGGCAAGAGCCCCCAGATAGACCAGGACAAAGGCGATTCCCCCCCCTCTCGGGGTTTCAACCAGATGCGAGCTTCGAAGGTTGGGCCGATCGATCAAACCACGGCGCAATGCATAGGCCCGGGCCGCCCCCGTCATAACCAGGGAGAAAAGAAAGCCCAGTAGAACCACCCAATGTAACTGTGGACCCACGACAATTACCGCCTACTGTTCACGTCCACCATCTCCTGCAGGGCCTGATCCATATCGACCACAGGTGTCCAATCCAATCGATCCCTGTTTTTCGCTATATCCACCTGCAGGTCTTCTGTCAGCCTCGCGATCACCGGGGACTGCCCAGTCAACCATCCCGCAAACTGCAGCAGCGACAACGGCATGGGGAACAGCTTGACGCCACACCCCATCACTTTGCTCAACTTGCGAATGAGCTGGGGCGTCGACAGGTCCTCCCCGTCCGCCAGCAGGAAGAGCTCACCGGCTGCAGCCGGATGATCGATCGCGCAGCGCAGAAAATCGAGCAGGTTGCCGACACTCAAAAAACTGCGGCGATTTTGGATCCCGCCCAGCGGCAGCGGTACGCCGCGCCTGATGAGTGACATCAAACGCTGGAGATTTCCTTTTACCCCCGCGCCGTAGATTACCACCGGGCGTATGATGACCAACTCCAGGCCAGTCTCCAGCGCGATCTGGCGCAGCGCCTGTTCCGCTTCCCATTTGGAAATGCCATAGGCATCTTCCGGCCCGGCATCGTCATCCGCACTGAACGGCACGCCATGGGTCTTTTCCCCGTTTACCTTGATACTGCTCAGATAGATCATGCGCCTGACGCCGGCAGCGACGGCTTGACGGCCCAGCGCGGCCGTGCCCTCCACATTGACCCGGCGAAACGCGGCTAATGGATCATCCTCGGATTCCCGCATGACATGGACGCGTGCCGCCAGATGCACAACCGTATCCACGCCGACCAAAGCACCGCTCCAGTCGGTAGTCCCGTCAATATCTCCAATCGCGACCTGTTCAGCCAAATTCGAATCAGGCTGACATACACGTTGAGCGGCCCTAACCGCGTAGCCTTTAGTCGGCAGATAACGGCAAAGATGTTTACCGACGAATCCATTTGCTCCGGTAACGAGAACGGTGGTCACTGTTCAAGCGCCCGTTGATAAATATCCATGTGCCGCTCGACAACCTGCTTGATCGAAAACTCCGCCTCCGCCATCGCTCTCGATTTTAACCCCATGGATTGACGCAATTGCGGATTGGTTATCAATCTACGCAGGGCATCTGCCAACGGTCTGCTCTCTCTCGCAGGCACCAACAATCCATTCTCCTCCTCGATCACCACCTCGCGACAACCGGGAACATCGGTGGCGACAATTGCCCGCCCCGAGGCGGCCGCTTCCAGTAGCACTTTAGGCAATCCCTCTCGATAGGAGGGCAGGCATACGATATGGGCAAGATTGTAAATGGCCGGCATGTCCTGGCGGTTGCCCCACCACTCCACGTCACCATCTCTGGCCCACTCTGCAAGGCGCACCGCAGGCACGGACTCGGGATTGCTTGGATCTATCCCTCCCACCAGGATAAAGCGTGCCCTTATCCCCATCCTGTGCAGCAGCTGAGCGGCCTCCACAAACTCACCCACCCCTTTGTCCCATAACATTCGACCAGGCAGAATCACAACCGGCAGTCCGTTACCTTCCGGTTTCGTCATAAACCGCTCTACGTCAACTCCCGAGCCCCGAATCAATTCGATCTTCTCCTGACTCAGGCACTCTTTTTCCAGCAGGTAGTCATAGTCGTCACGATTCTGCACGATGACCCAGAGGCGTTTACGGGAAAACAGCCAACGATAACTTGTCAGCACCGCGGAGCGTGCCATGGCACTGAACCAGCCGCGTGCCAAAAAGACAAATCCAAGACCCGAGATTGCGTTGACCACCGCGGACACACTTGCCAGACGGGCGGCCAACGTGCCATACAACACCGGTTTTATGGTCACATGGTGGACGATCAAAGGCTTCATTTCACGATACAGCTTGTACAGGCTCCATATTGTCCACAGTTCGAGCAGAGGATTCGCGCCACTTCTGCTCAAGGAAACCCGCCTATATTGCAGACCTTCGGCCTTGATCTGCTCGACACCGTCCCCGGGTGGTGTGGCAACACACACCTCATACCCCTGATCCTTTGCGGCCAGGGCCAGTGGCAGGCGGTGCGAAAGAAAGAAACCCGGATCGTTGACAACGAATATGATCAGTCGATTGCGGGGTCGGGCACGAGACATCGATAGTGTTACCAATCTAATGGAAGAAAAATCCACCAAACATGAGCAAACCGAATCTGCATTATACCCGGATTGAGTCTTCTACCGCAGACGTCCCAGCGGCCAATGTGGATGTCAGAAACGGATTCTTCAACGATTGACCCAAATGCCCAACCCCTGCAACAGCCAACGGCGCTCTTTTTGCTCCAAGACATGGTGCCATACTATATATGAGAATACCGTCAGTACCACGATGACAAAAACAGATTTCCCCAGCAGGCCATCAAACTGGGTGGCTAAAAAGAAGAGGACAACCGCAACGAGCATTGAGAGCCCAAAGCCTGGCGCCGACGTTCGGCATTCGGGAATCAATATCAATGACATGGCGTAGAGTACAAGGGCATCCACCCAAGCCCTCAGCGTCCATACCACAGCCGCTCCCAAAATCCCGTAGTTAGACAGCGCCCACCAGAGCACAACCAGGTAGACCGGCAACTCCAGCAGGTGAAGCTTCGCCGCCCAATCGGGATGTCCTGCGGACTGCACCAGGGAAAATGGCACCTGCGAGAGACCATAGAGCAGGGCGCCAACAACCAGCCAATGCATCACCATGTATCCGTTTGCGGCAAACTCCTCGCCGACCCACAATTTCAATCCGTCATAAGAGAATACGGAGATGACCAACAGCAGCGGCAGCAGGGCCATGTAAATATAGCTGAGTCCTTTGTTGAAAAGCTCCGCGGAATAGCCTCTATCCTCACCCTTCTCTATTGCAAGGGTGGTCGATTGCGCAGGCAGCAAAACGGCCATAACTGCAGTAGGTATAACCAGGAGACGAAAAACCACCTCGAAGGGAGTGGTATAGAAGGCCACGGCAGTCACCGACAACACGGCGCCGATAACAAACCGATCCATGGAAACCATCAAGGGCACGACCAGATTACTAATCGTCATCCAACCGCCAAATCCAAATAGTGGACGGAGTTGAGTCGCATCCAGCCTGTATCGATAACCTATCTCAGGAACAATCCGAAACAGCAAGAGAAGATGCGCCAAGACAGCGATAAAACGCCCGGCCACCAGCACCGCCACGATGGGGTACAGACTTGTGGAAAAAGGCAATACGGCAACCGGTCCGACAAAGGTAAAAATGCCCATGGGTATGCGGATTGCCGTAAGCATGCCGAACTGCTGATATGCCGCAATAACCCCTCTCAGGCCTACGGTGATGATGACGAACGGGATCGACAGAGACAACAGGTAAAATGCTTTAGTAGTCTCCTGCTGCAACTCCGGCGGAACCTTCAGCACCGAACCGACAAGCCAAGGCGTGAGCATGAAAATGACGCCAAAACCAATCACGCCAAGCACAGCCATCATGGTCATGGCCGTCCACACCAGCCCCGGTATCCCCTCTTGACGATCCTCACCCAGGCACTTGGCGACCAGTACGGTCAAGGCACGGCCAAGGCCGAAATCGAACAGACTGAAATAGCCGACAAACATCCAGCTGATGGCCAACAGTCCAAAACGGTCCTTGCCAATCGCGTCAATGAGGATGGGTATGGTAATGATCGCGACCAGGAACGGCACGCCGATGCTAATCAGGTTCCAAACAACATTCTTGGCTAGGCGGCCACCGCGTATCAGGTCATTTTCTACGGATGGCATATCGTTAGTGCCTGCTTATGCCCATCGCCAACCGTGTTTGTGATAAAACACGAATGCGGACTTGGCAAACATGATGATATGTTTCAAACCTTTTTTCGACGCGTTACCGCCCCCATGAACGATCCGCACGTCCGGAACATAGGCAATAATGGAGCTCTTTGCGATTCTGATGGAAAGGTCGAAATCTTCGAAATAGACAAAGAAATCTGGGGAAAAGCCCTTCACCTTGTGCAGAACATTATAACGCACAAACATAAAGCAACCGCTTGCCATGACCTCTTTGCTAAGCGCCTGATCCTGCAGATCCCAGCGCATTTCGTATTCCTGCAGCCGAGTCTCGAAAATGCGTTTCATGAAACGCGGGGCAAATCCCCTAAGAAACAGATCCAATACTGCAGGATATCGCTTGCAGAGGTATTGCTTGTAGCCCTCTGGATTCTGTGAATAGGGAGAGAGAAGACCTACGTTATCATGACTCTGCATATAGCGGATCGCCTTGGTGAAGGCGTCCTCGATCACCTCGACATCAGGATTGATTACCAGATGATAATCGCTTTGCTCATTCAGAATCACCAGGTTATGAGCGGCACCATAGCCAATATTGCCACCGGTGCCCAATACCATCCATTCATGGCTTCTTTCGCCAACGGTTCGTGATACCAAATCCATCATCTGGCTGAGAATTCCGCCGTTGTCAACCACAACCAACTTTGTCTGCAGACCTTCGATCTGATCAACGGCATGATCAAGCGCGGCCACAATACTCCGCAACGTCTGCCCAAGCGTGGTCAGGCCACTGTCATAATAGACAATCGAGATGACGAGCTTCATCTTTTCACCAATCAGAGAGCAGCCCGGCCGGTTTGCAGTGGCGCCGTTCAATCCCCACTTTTAATCTCCTGTCCGGAACTCTGGATAATGTGCTTCTTGATATCCTGCACCCTGTTTGCGTGATGGCGATATGAATCAACCAGCTTATCAACGCCACTGGGACGCAGGTAACCTTCATTGCCGGCGGCTACATATGATCCATAAGTTGCTGAAGCGGACATCAGCGCAGCATTTATCGTCGGTAGACTTTTTCCTTCATCCTTCATTTCATTAGCCAATTGCACGAAGCGCTCGACCAATCCGGTAAACTCCTTGAGCTGTTCTATATTTTCTGTCATCGATCATCTCCATCCACTACACCTTTCCAGTTGAGTGAAAAATCTTCACCGCAACGGGTCAGGTTGGGATTGTAGGCAGGGTCGCGTTCCAAAAGCGGGCCATACTTGTCAAGCATATACTCCGCCTCCAGGGTAAATCGTCGTTGTTTATCCGGGGTATCCTCGGCGCCGCGGGATGCGGATTCGTGGTGGATCATCTCTGCATAGGGAGTCCACAGATTGTAATAACCTTTCTGGTAAATGCGTATGCACAAATCCACATCATTAAAGGCAACCGCCAGGTTGTCGCTGTCAAAACCGGAAACCGTATCAAACACCTCCCGACGCAATAGCAGGCAGGCAGCGGTGACCGCGGTGTAGTTCTGGATCAGAACCGACCTGCCCATATATCCCTTGTCGGCACTGGTCGAATATTTCATCGCATGTCCGGCAACACCGCCCAGACCAAGCACCACGCCACCATGCTGCAGGCGCCCGTCCGGATACCAGAGCTTTGCCCCCACGGCACCAATTTCCGGTCTCAGTGCATGACTGACCATCTCTCCCAACCAGTCATCGTTGATGATTTCAATATCATCGTTCATGAAGCAGAAGAGTTCGCCCTTAGCCATCTCACAGGCATAATTGTTTATCGCGGAGAAATTAAACGGCTTGTCGTAGCGAACGACAGTGATATTGCTTATGTTGCTAAGCTGCCGCAAATAGTCGAGGGTCTTGGCATCGTCACTTTGATTGTCGACGACAAGGATTTCATAATTGCTATAAGCGGTTTTACTTTTTATGCTCTCCATGCACTGGCGCAAGAGAGATTCACCGTTGCGCGTCGGTATGATGATCGATACCAGGGGCAGGCGCTTGGGAAGACCATAGCGCACTCTGATCATCCCAGGTATCAATTCGGATTCCGTTACCTCTGCGTCGATTTCTCTGGCCTTGAGATCATCCTCAACAGCACGAATTGCCGCCTCGATCGCATAGCTCTTGGCGTCCGCACCGGATGCTGTGCTTTCGGGAATGGCGCGCCAGTGGTACAAAATCCAGGGAATATGGCGAACCTGCCTGCGCACATCCAGCTCCCTTAGGCAGCGGAGCGCCAAATCGTAATCCTGGGCGCCGTCAAAATCCTCTCTTATGCCTCCCACCTTCTCCACCAGCTCACGTCGATAGACACCGAAGTGACAGATCATGTTGTGCGACCGCATCAGGTCGGGATTGAAGTCCGGTTTGAAATAGTGATCGAAACGAACGCCCTCACTGTTCAGTTTATCCTCATCTGAATAGATCAATTCGGCCTGCGGATGCAGGATGATTTCCTGGGCGACAAAAAACAGCGCGTACGGGGTCAGAACATCGTCGTGGTCCATCAGGCCGACATAATCACCCGTTGCCAGTGACAAGGCAGAATTTGTCGCAGCGGCAATATGGCCGTTTTTCTCGCGATAGATCACCTTTATCTGCTTGTAACGAGCTGCATATTCGCGCAGCACGCGTTTGATGTGGGGCTTTGTCGAGGCATCGTCGGCAATGCACAACTCCCAGTGCCGATAGCCCTGCTTTAAAACCGACTCTATAGCGGCGCGCAACCAGGTCTCGGCCACATTGTAGACGGGCATCAGTATGGAAATAAGCGGACTCTCAGCATGATTGCTGAGCGTCAAAACGCCCTTGGCCGTCGGTACGCCTACAGGCTCAACCTCGTCGATCCATAACGAATAGTTGTAGGTTGGCGAGGTATCCGTAAAAAGATGTTTGAGTATCGAGCGCCAATTGCCGCCATCATCCTTGTGCTTGAGTTCTGCAATTCGCGAGGTGAAAAGCCCCGGCTCCTTAATGTAACTTTTCACCTGCGGCAGGGCACTGCGCCACAGGCGCAGCGGTGTCGTCAGCGCCATGTAACCGCGCCAGCCACGGCTGTTCGTAACATCCTTCAGGCTTTGTCTATAACGTGTTGCCTCGGCAGTCATGTGGCCGACTTCCGCATAGGCCGCGCTCAGCTGGCGGTCCAGCTGCTGCAACTCCTGACGCAGCACGTTTTTCTCCGCCGCCTCCTGTTGCAGCTCCGCGATGGTCTTCGACAGTGACTCGATCTGCGCGGTATGCTGATCACGCAAGTCGTGCAATAGGGTGAGATGCTCCTGTTGCTGCTCCAGCAGCTTGTCTCTCTCCTCGATCATCTCTAAACGCGTGGCCGCGGTGGTCCCCGCCTGGTGGAGCTCCTCGAGCAGATTGCGATAGACCTCCAGCGAAGACTCCATCGGCTTTTCCGACAAAGCGGGGAAGTCGCCGGCTGCAGCCGAAGCGTCAGGCACTGCGGATACGATAAATTGAAACGCTGCTGCCTCCGGGGTATGAAACAGGGCCAAACCCCGTTCGCTGGCTTCAAATCCCAGGCGGTTGAGTCGGGATTCCACCGCTGAATCCGCCATGTCGTGAAAGGTATAGGAGAGTTCATCCACCCTGAATCCACCACGAACGAAGAGCTCTCGCAGGGAGTGGTAGGTGAAGAGGTGGAGATGGGTGCGGTCCAGCAACCCGGTATCCTCGTAGGTGAAACGCCCCTCCAGCAGCTCGAGCCTGAGCGCGGCATGGGCGCCGTTGGGCACGGACGCGATCAGGCGTCCGCCCTCGAGCAACAGGCCGGGCAGGGCCTTCAGCAGGCTGATCGGCTCCCGCAGGTGCTCGAGAATATCGGCGCAGGTGATGATGTCGAATCGCTCGTCCCCAAGCCGCTTCAGCCAGTTAGGCTTCTGCACATCGCCCACGATGACCCTGTCACATGCCGATTTGGCCTTGTTGGCCATTGCCCGGTCATATTCGACGCCGACCACGTAACAGCCCATCTCGCGCCGCAGGTATTCGGACATGTAGCCTGTCGCACACCCCAGCTCGAGCACGCGGCTGCCAGGCGGAATTCGCCTAACTATCTGAGTATGAGAATTATTCTCGACATTCAAATCGAGTTTAAAATCGTATTCCACAGGGTCTTAACCACTCAGTGAGCTACCGTTGCAATTTCATATGTGCCAACAGCGCCTGGATGATATTTCAGGGTAGGTTATCCAGCGGAATTCTATCGAATTCTCACATAACTGAATAGGGAAAGAACTTCATGCTGGTAATCGGAGTGGGCCTCAGAACGCGCTTCGATGGCTCTCCAAGACATTGAAGTAGAATTCAGGATGCTGCGAAAAGAGGGGTTCATACCGGTCCAGAATCAGCTGCAGGATCTCCCGATCACCCCCATCCGGAGCAATAGGCTCGAACCAGTAGACCTTGTGCCGCTTCTCCCCTGCATCATAGTACCCCAAATAGGGAAGGATTCTGCACTTGGCTCTCTTTGCCATGAGTACAACCGTCTTAGGGAGGTAGTAGTCACCTCCCATGAATCTCAGTCCCAGCTCCTTCTGCGGCAGGCCATGCTCCCTCACGTCGAGGATCACGATCTGGCTAATCCCGGACCTCAACTGCTGTACGTGGGAGAAGAAGCTCTCCGTAGATAGCCTGCCGGGATAACCTGACAAATGCTGCCGGCTATGACCGAACCTCTCCCAGAAATAGGTAACGGGGCTCCCTTGCGGATGGTTGCGACCAGTCATCACCATCTGGCTGCCGATGCCATAGAGTTGATACAACGATGCGGGATACATGCCCCACTGTCCGAAATGGATACTGGTTATGACGTAGGGCTCATTCGGATCTATCGCCTCGGTGCCGTAATGAACAAAATTCTTCTTCAGATAGTCGGCACCAAGCCAGACCACTTCCAGCCTCATGGCGGTAAGATAGGCGTCCCTCCGATCTGCCGGCCTGGAGAGCGCCAGCAGCACTTTCCGGGCAAGGGGATAGCTGACGATTCCCGGCAGCAGCGGCAGAAGAAGGCGCTGTTTCCAGATATCCATGCTATCTACGTAGAATCTAGCCATTGATAAATCGTTACCTGGACCAGCTTGTGCCTTATTGCTATGAGATCGACTAGTATAAAATAATATAGCTGATATTCGGCTGCCGATTGCCTGAGATATCAACAACCCCAGCCATGGATAATTTCATTTTATGCACAAGCTAAGCGACTATGGCAAAATAGGCTGAATTCCTCAGATGTACTCTATGCCACAGATTTAAACTCTCCACTAGCAACGGCCCGACAGAAGGCATCAGCGAAAGACCCATGCAATGGAAAATGGAGGATATGCCATTTACAAAGCGAGTTTAAACCTGCTCCGCAACAATCTTACCGATCTATTCCAACAAAAGCAGGGCAGATTCCAGGCACTCGACGGTCTGCGCGCCATCGCCATCATCCAGGTCGTACTGTTTCACTGTCTCTATCTCAACTACAGCACCATCCCGGCCGTCAAGAGAGAAGCGCTACTGACGCAGATGTCGCCCTGGCTTAACTGGATTTGGCAGGGAGACAAGGGAGTCGACCTCTTTTTTGTGCTATCCGGCTTTCTCATCACTATGCTTCTGCTCAGAGAGCATCTCAACAGCGGCAAGGTAAGCATAACTGGTTTTTTCACAAGACGCGCCGGGCGAATCGTACCCGCCTACGTTCTGCTTTTAATCACCGGTTGGCTGGTTGCCGAACCTAATCACGAGTATCTCTGGTCCAACCTTCTGTTCATCAACAACATAACCCATCCGGACTCAATCTATCTGCCTTGGAGCTGGTCGATCACTGTCGAGGTTCAGTTTTATCTGCTGTTTCCCATCATTGCGCTGCCAGCGATCATCCACAGTCGCCGTCCATTTACAGTCGGTGTCCTAATTGTACTGGCGGCACTGATCGCGCGGCAGGCCATCCTCTATCACAACTACAACCTGGTAACCATTCCATTCTACGAACAGGTCTACGATCCGGTGAGGTTCAGCGCCTGGTGGCGGGAAATATATATCCAGTTATATACAAGGGCCGGCCCCATCGCATTCGGAATCGCGGCCGCGGTCATCTATACCTTTTATGATGATAGATTGAAGGCGTTCATCGAAAAAAAACCCATGGTGACCAAGACCACTATCGTACTCGCGCTGTTGATCTCCCTGTTTGCCCACTCGGTGCCTTATCATGACCCTACGCAAAACTATCTGGAGAGCATAGGGATTAGCGCCAACTTTTGGCTCTTGGCTCAACATAGAAATCTCTATGCACTATGCAGTGCCGTGATACTTCTTTTTGTCCTCACTCCGCGAGGCTATTTCAGGTCGCTCCATACCATCCTGAGCAGCCGTATTCTTGGCTTTATCGCAAAGATCTCCTACTCCGCTTATCTGTTTCATATACTGCTTCTCAACACCGTCTTCAGGCAGCTGCGAAACCTCCTGCCCGATAACATTGGAGAACCCGGCTGGTTACTGCTCGGCAGTGTGCTTACTATTGCCATGACAATTGCGGCGGCCTCGGTAATCTATCTCGTTGTAGAAAAGCCGTTCATCGATCTGACGCATAAAGGCCACGCGAAATAGGCGGTCACCCGATCGTCACTGCTTCACCAGCAGACTTTTCTCAAGATCCCACTCGACGGCAAGCCTGACCATGGCAGGAGAGCGTATTTCATCGCTATCGACTACATCTATTTCCCGCTCCAGATAGTGCTCTATGGTCAACAGCGATTCATCCAGCAGGCCGGCATAGACGATATATTGACCTTCTCTCAAGAGACCGGTTTCCACTGACATGTTTACGCTATACTCACCCGGCGCCAAGCGGACAGCCGGCAGGCCATTCTCCAGCGAGGTCTCTGCAACCATTCTGGTCATTGTCTCTTTCTGATCGATAGCCACACCGAGAACATAACTGTCCTCTCGCAATACCCGGAATCTGAGTTTGACCGACAAACGGTCTCCACGGGTGATATGGGTTTCCGGCTCGATCAACATCTCCGTAACCTGACAGTGCAGGTCGGCCTGTCCGCCACCCTCTTCGGTTCTCAGTTCGGTATAGAGATTCCTATCCTCCAGCGAACTGGCGACATACTGGTCCACGACCTCGCCGACCTCACCAAGGGCCATAACGTTGCCGTTCTCCAGCCAGATTGCACGATCGCAAAACTGCATGACGTGATGCATACTGTGGGAACAGAACAGAATCGTGGTTCCCGACTTCTGGATCTCAATCATGCGCGCCAAACATTTTTTTTGAAAATTCCTGTCACCGACAGCCAGTGCCTCGTCGATGATCAGGATTTCCGGATCCACCATGGTCACCAGGGAGAAGGCAAGGCGCACCACCATTCCCGTAGAGTAGGTTTTTATCGGTTGGAAAATCGCCTCGCCCAACTCGGAGAATTCGACAATCTGTTCATATCGCGCGGCAATCTCATGCTTGTGGACCCCCATCAGGGCACCTGCGTAAAAGAGGTTTTCATGCCCGGTGAAGTCCGGATGGAAGCCCGTACCCAGCTCCAATATCGCGGTCAGTCTACCCTGGTACTCCACCTTTCCGCTGGTGGGTGTGATGGTTCCCGTGACCAGCTTCAACAGCGTGCTCTTGCCCGCACCGTTGTTGCCGATGACACCGACCGCCTCCCCCTGCGTCACCTCCAGATCGACACCCCTCAACGCCCAATGTTCCTGGTGGCGTTTACGGCCTGTAAGCAGCTCAAACAGCCGCTGCCGGGGAGAAGGATATACTCTATAGAGCTTGCCTAGGTCTTGGAGTACTAATTTGCTCATAGCCAGTCAACGATATACTCTTGCGAACGGCGCAAAAGCAGATGACAAATCAACAACGCAGCCAAAATCCAACATCCGACAATCGCCAGATCAAATAACGCCGGCAGTTCACCGCGCAACAGAATCGCATGGTAGCCCTCCGCCAGCGGGGTAAACGGATTCAACCACAACAACCATTGAAATGCGCTTGGCACCTTGTCCAGCGGATAGAGCACCGGCGAGAAAAAGAGCAGCATCGGAAAAATGGACTCGACCAGCAGTCCGACATCCCGCAGCGCCGCACTCATGATTGAAAGTATGATTGCAATGTAATAAGTCAGCTGTATCTGCACCGCGATCCATACCGCAAGCAGGACCACACCATGCACCCTGCCGTCCGCGGTTGCCACCGAGAAAAGCCATATCAGCAGCAGCAAGGGAAATATCTTCACTGCGGCTGTGACTACAGACTTTGCCGGAATGAGAACAATGGGGAAACGCGTTTTCTTTAACAGTTCCGCCTCGCGGACAAGAGAGGTCGCCCCCTCTATCACCGCATCGGAGAAAACCAGCCAGGGCAACAGGCCGGACAGCAGATAGAGTGCGTAGCTTGAAGTCCCGCTGTCCCGAAGATCGAGGCGTATACTCAGTACCTGATCAAAGACAAAATAGTAGGCCAGGATAACAATCAGGGGTTTAACGTAGACCCAGGCCGCGCCGACCATAGAGCCTGTATAGACCGCTTTCAGACTCCGCCCGACAAGACCCGCCAGTAAGTGGCGAAAACGCAATAACTCTTCAATCAACAGTAAAGAGAGTGTTTTTCTGATCATTAACTAGATTTTCGCCATTGGCCAATTAAGATTAACCTGAAGCCAAACACCAGCTTTCAACGCTACTCAGGCGATTTAAACATTTTCTCCCAAACCCGCCTGATTTCATCGGGGTGGTTCTTTCGGGTACTGCTGGCTTGAAGCGTATTGAGGTGTTGCTGCTGTCTGTTTTTCACATAGGCCACCAACGCTTTCTCCTTTGCCAGATCCTTCACCTCTTCGTAGCTGCTAAGCTTCGCTTCCACGATTTCGTCGAGACGGATCACGTGATAACCAAACCGGGTCTTGACCGGCTCTGATATATCTCCAACCTCTTTCAGAGCGAAGGCAACCTTGGAGAATTCAGGCACTAGTCGCTCGCTTTCGACCAGACCGAGTGATCCCTTCCGGATCTTGCTACCAGGATCGTCAGAGAGCTCCTCCGCCAAAACCTCGAATTTTTCTGGCGCATCTTGCAACTGTTTATACACTTTGTCAGCACTCGCTGATGCCTCTTCTTCACTTCTCTCCCTAAGGCCAATCAGGATATGCGACAACCCCCGCTTGCTCTTGGTTTTGAATTCGTCTTGATGTGCATGCCAGTACTCCTTCGCCAATATATTCTTTTGGGAATCAGTCAAGTCTTCGGCACCAAGCAATGCCAACCTCGCATTGATAAGTGCACGCACTCTGGCCCGCTGAATCTCATATTGCACCTTCGGATCTTTCTCCAGGCCCAACGCCTCGGCCTCCTTCAAAAGCAGTTTGTTGGTCAACAGTTCTCCGGAGATACGCTCCATGGTCTTCAAATTGGGGATGCCCAACGATGCCTGTTTAGAGAGCAGAT
>NATV01000128.1 GCA_003094535.1 gamma proteobacterium symbiont of Ctena orbiculata
TGATTATAACTTGGGTCGCCCTCGGACTGACGCTCTTCACCGGAATCTGGTCGATGCTCGCGCTTTTCTGGTCAAACCGTGATCTCTGGCAACGCCGCCCGTTGCGGATGGAGCTGCGCTGAGCGGTCGATGCGTGGGGGAGTCGACAGGGTACGACGGCTATCACCTGTCCCAGGCAAAATCCCTTATCGCATCGCTTGTGAGCAATATATTGACGTCAGGCTTTATCCCCAGCGTGCTCGCTCGTTGCAGGTTGATCATGGGTAGACCGTTGCTGCTCGGCCGTATGGGTATTGAGCCTGGCCTGCTATTTTTTTCTTCGACCACAACACTGCCCGAAGATATCACTGACGGTGCAAATCGAAATCAAATTAGGACCGAAAATGCTAACTAACTGAATTAATGATTATTATATAGTCCTCTTCGATTTGCTTAACATCTGCCAAGCAGATCTAAATCCAATATAAAAAGAAGTCGAGAGTGTTTAGCAAACACTATGCTTCTTATAAACACCCGGTCTCTACAGCCATCCGTCAGATAAGCGGTGGGCATAAATATCTTGCATTTCCACTGAGCCTTTGCTCAAACTCTGTTCTAAGCCGCTGTCAGCACTGCTACAGCCTAGTCAACAATAAAAGCGGGACTGATGCAATGGAATGGATATTGCGCCCGATCGCATCTGACTAAAATCCGGCAATTTTTACCCGGACAAGAGACTAGTGATGAAACACATGCAGAGAGCGCACCGGCATCCATTGCAACCCAGATTTCGTCATGGCATTGCCCCAATCCCGGGATGAAATCCGGAGAATCACCACGCACTATCACAATGACGAGGAATATGGACAATCCGCTGATCCTGCTACTCGACAACGGCTCTGTAGAGCCGGAGTCCACCCGAAACCTGAGGCGCCTGGCTAGGGAGCTGGGGCTTGCGAGCGGTCACACCATACACCCTGTATCCTTGCAGCACGCGGATCGAATCGCCGCTGAGGCGTTGGACGGCAGAACCGCGCGGACACTGCAGACCTTCCTCGGCGAACAGCTGCGACTTGGAGTTCGGGACTTCCTCGCAATCCCCCTCTTTTTCGGCCCCAGCCGGGCGCTCAGCGCCTTTGTCCCGGATCTGCTTGTGTCACTGCAGTCGGCACAGGGCCCGTTCAAGCTTCACCTTGCCGACCCGCTCTACCCCCTGCCCGAGGGTGAATCCAGGCTGGCCAGGATACTCAGGGATCAGATCGATCCGCTGATTTCGCAGTCACCCAAAACCCGCGTCGTTCTGGTCGACCACGGATCGCCGCAGCCGGCGGTGACCGAGGTCCGGCTGCGCATCGCCGAGGAGCTGCATGCAATGCTGCCGTCCGGGGTCGCCTTCCACCAGGCGGTGATGGAGCGTCGCAAAGGCAAGGAGTACGATTTCAACGGCGAGCTTCTCGAACAGGTGCTCGAGAACGAGGCGCAACAAGGCATCGACATACCAATCATACTCTCCCTGCTGTTCATC
The DNA here is from genome assembly GCA_003094535.1 of gamma proteobacterium symbiont of Ctena orbiculata. Lineage (GTDB taxonomy): Bacteria > Pseudomonadota > Gammaproteobacteria > Chromatiales > Chromatiaceae > Thiodiazotropha. Next base: position 1,505 of record NATV01000128.1, read on the forward strand.
TCCCCCGGCAGGCATGCAGGTGAGGGAGGCGATATCGTAACCATCTGCAGCGATGCGCAACGGAGGCACCCCGGCCTGAAGATCCATATCAGCCAGCTGGTTGGAGAACATCCGTACTTGATCGAGATCCTGTGTGATAGATTGTACAAGGGATTGAGTGCGGCGCAGGAAGCTTAAATCTATACTAGGGACAAATCACAATCATTCTCAAAAACCACAAAACCATGTCAGACCCAGGTCATCAATATTACGCCATCGTCTTTGCCGATATCGTGGACAGCACCCGGATGTACGAAAGTCTCGGCGACAGGCGTGCCAAGCAGCTGATTACCGATCTCGAGGAGGTCATAGCAAAGGTTGTGATGGAGACCGGCGGCGACGTGGTGGAGGTTGTCGGCGATGAAGTCATGAGTCGTTATCTCCAGGTTAGTGACGCTGTGGAGGGTGCCTGTCTAATGCAGGAACGGGTCGATGAATACGCAAAGCGCTCCAATATGACCCTGTCGGCGAGAATCGGTCTCCACTACGGTCCGGCCATTGTCGAGGGCGGACGGATGTATGGTGATTCGGTGAATGTGGCTGCCCGCATGGCGGCGATCGCCCAATCCCAGCAGATCATCACCACGGAACAGGTGGTGGATCAGCTCTCGGATGTACAGCGACAGATCGTGCGTCGATTCGATAAAGTGAAGATCAAAGGCAAGCAGGGGCAGATGGTTATCTATGATCTTCTGTGGCGCAAGGATGATGTCACTTTCATGCATACTTCACCGCGCACCCAGACTACCCTTACCAGGGTATTGATCCTGGAGTACGGCGGCAAACGCATTCGATTCCTGCCGCAGCAGGGTACCATCCGTATCGGGCGGGAGAGCCATAACGAGTTGGTGGTTACTGCCGCCGCTGCCTCCCGAACCCATGCCGTGCTGGAATACAGCCGGGGAAAGTACGTGCTCTCAGATATCAGCACCAACGGCACCTATCTGACAACCCAAAACCAGCAGTCGCTCTATCTGAGGCGCGAAACCGTTCCTCTCTTGGGCAGCGGCAAGATCGGCCTGGGTGAGCCGGTGACGAAAGAGAATCAGCAGGTCATCAAATACTACTTCCAGGAGGTTTGAGGTTGCCAATCACACCCCTGTACAACTGTGAACGACGACAAACTTTTTAATCGGCGAGAGAAACCTTTTCACGCTTTTCGACCCTAAAGCGACTTCGGATCCTTTATATTTCGCAAATGTCCTACGCTGCAATGATCTGTCGACCACCCCTGAGGGAGATACTCTTTACCCTGCTGTTGATCTCTCATTGCCTGGTCGCATGGGCGGAAAAACCAAATCAGAATTCGCAGCAGAACCTGCCGCTCACCCAGGAGCAGCTGGAGTTGACCCGTACCCGGATCAGCCAAGACACCACGCTCGAGCAGGTACACAAGGATAAGGTCATGGAACTGCTCGAGCAGACCCAGAGCTGGTTGCAGCAGACCGCCAGGATCAGGGGAGAGATCTCACATCTCGAACAGCAGATCAAGGAGGCGCCAGAACAGATACGGACACTGCGTGCCGGGATCAATCAACGTCATGAAGAAGACGACAGGCTGAATAGGTTCATCCAGGCATCGGATCTTGCGGCGTTGGAGGTTCGGATCAGCCAGGAGGAGCTGAAGCTCAGCCAGGCCCGTGATGATCAGAAGAGCCAGTTGGAAGAACTTTCGACGCTTTTCGCCGGCAGCAAGCAGATCGGTAGCGAGATTTCGGCAAGCAGTGAGTCGATGGCGAAAATCCGTTCCGAAATCGAGGGCCTGCCGCAAAATGAGCTGAAGCAGATCAGGCAGGCCAGATTGATGTCGCTGCAGGCAAGAGAGGCGATGCGCCAGGCGGAATTGGACATGCTCACCCTGCGCCTGGGAAACCAGAGCCTGCTGACCAACCTGACACAGGCCAAGCGGGATGCGACAGCCGTGCAGATCAGCCGCCTGCAGGCGAATCTGAAACAGCTGAATCAGGCGGCAGCGGATATCAGGGAAACCGAGGCCAAGCAGGCCAGGCAGGCTGCAGAAGAGCTGGAGCAGGAGACGGTCACCCTCCCCCTGCCGCTACAGATCATCGCCCAGGAGAACGCCAAGACCCGCTCCGAGCTCGAGCAGCTGGTCTACTGGGAAAAACGGGTGCAGCAGCAGTTGACATCCACCAAGCGCAAACTGGTGCAGATTCAGACCGATTTCGGCCACAGCAGGCAACGGGTCGAGGTGGTTGGGGGCAGCGAGGCGATTGGCAAGATGTTATCCCGTCGCCGCGCCGCGCTGCCCTCTCTGAGAAGCTACAGCCGCTCTTCCGCCGAACGCAAGTATGAAATCAACAAGGCCACAGACCGCCAGGTCGAGATCGAGGAGCTGCTCCTCCAGCGCGGCAATCTTTCAGACCATGTGGAGACGATCACCCGGTCGTTGCTCGAGGGGCTCTCCGACCAGGAAGCGCAACGCTTGAACAAACAGGCATTTTCCCTGGCAGGAGCCCGACGGGAGGCCCTTAACGAATTGCAGGAGGCGTATGGTCGCTATATCGGCCAGCTGACTGCCCTTGATCTGGCCGAACGCCAGCTGTTGGATCTATCGAAGTCCTATATCGACTATATCGACGATCAGCTGATCTGGATCTCCAGTGGCGGCCTGCGCGATATTTTTGATCCCGCTCAACTGCTCTCCAGCCTGGGCTGGCTGGTTTCGCCCCAGCACTGGCAGGAACTCGGAACCGATCTGGTAAGCGCCAGCCGGCACAACGTCCATACCGCATTCACCGTCTTGCTACTCTTCCTTTTCGTCGTCTGGAAGCAGCCATTCGCCAGGCTTCAGATACCCGTTCTTTCAAGGGCGACGCGCAAGATCAGCACCGATTCGATCCGCCTCACGCTGAAGGCGCTCTTCTACACCCTGGTAAAGATCTCGGCGCTGCCTGTTTTGATGATAGGGAGCGGCCTGCTGCTGATTTCCTTGCCGACGGCAGCGCCCTTCACCCTTGCCATCGCCACCTCCCTGATCAGAGTCGGCATCACCTTGAGCGCAGCACTTTTGCTCTATCAACTATGCCTGCCTGAAGGCATAGGCATCCGCCACCTGCGCTGGAACAGCAAGATCTGTCTGGCGGTTGCACATGAGCTGCGCTGGGCGATTCCGGTGGCAGCTCCGCTTCGCTTCCTGGTTGCACTGGGCGCGGGGGACAGCCTCCCCGCTGAGGCGCTCACCCTCAGCAGCATCGCAACCATTGGATTAATGATCGTTTTCATCCTCTTCACCTATCGTCTATTGCGCAAACAGGGATCACTGATGCCCACCTGGAGCGGTATCAATCCACATGCATTGCTGCTGCAGCTGCATTTTCTCTGGTTCCCCTTTTTGATTCTCATCGGTGTCGGACTTATCTTCACCACCGGGATCGGCTACATGACACTCACCCTCGGTCTGCTCGAGCGCGTCGAATTGACCATCTGGTTTTTTATCGGCTTGTATACCCTGCGAGAACTGCTGCTACGTTATCTGTTTATCGCTGAACGCAGATTACGCTACCAAAACGCTCTGCAACGGCGTCAGGAGCTACGCGCCCAGCGAGAGCAGGAGCAACAACAGATTGAAGACGAAAGCAGTGTCATAACGGCAGAAATTCCGGAACTGAATTTCGAGGCATTGAGCGAACAGGCAAAACGTCTGGTGCGATTTGGCTACCTGCTGGGATCCGTGGTCGGTGCCTGGTTGATATGGTCTGACCTTCTGCCCGCACTCGACTTCCTCGACAATGTCCAGCTGCCCATCAACACCAGCACGATGATTGATGGCGTGCTCACGGAAACGCCGTTGACACTGCGCGATATCCTGTTTGGCGTAGTCATTCTCAGTGTAACCTTCCTAGCCGCCAAAAACCTGCCCGGGGTGCTGGAAATCACCCTGTTGCAGCGCCTGCCGCTTGAATCCGGCGCACGCTATGCATTGACCATGCTGTTACAGTATCTCATCGCCGGCATCGGCCTGATCATGGCCTTCAGCATCATCGGCTTTCAATGGTCCAAGATACAGTGGCTGGTAGCCGCACTGGGTGTCGGCCTTGGTTTTGGTCTGCAGGAGATCGTCGCCAATTTCATCAGCGGCATCATTCTCTTGTTTGAGCGGCCTATACGGGTCGGTGATGTGGTAACCCTGGATACGACTACCGGCGTCGTCTCCCGCATCCGCATTCGCGCAACCACGATCACCAACTACGACAAGCAGGAGCTGCTGATACCCAACAAGGAGTTCATAACAGGCAGGGTTATCAATTGGACGCTGACCGACAAGGTCAACCGCATCATCATTACCGTCGGCGTCGCCTATGGCAGCGATGTCAACAAGGCCATGGAACTCATGATCGAAACAGCGGAGGAGAATGAAAACGTACTCCAGGAACCGAAGCCGGTAGCCACCTTCGAGGCATTTGGCGATAGCTCCCTGACCCTGCTGCTGCGCGCCTATCTCGGCTCCATGGACAACCGGCTGGCGACGATAACCGCACTCCATGAAGGGATCAACAACAAGTTCCTCGAGGCCGGCATAGAAATCCCCTTTCCGCAGCGCGATCTTCATCTGGTCAGCGCCAATCCGCTGCGGGTCAAAATCGACAAGCCGACTTAACAAATTTGAATTTTGGGTTTCCGATCTGCGGGATCGCTCTTCTTATTCCTTGGCCGAACCTTACACTTTATTGCCACAGGTAAATAAGAGAGAAAGACTTTAAAGCGTTGTGAGCAAAGCGAACTCATCCAATTCAAAACTCGAAATTTCTTGAAGTTACCGATGCTCCGGCCGAGCAAGTTGGATTATCAGCTAACCAAAGTGGCTAGGCAGTAGTATCAAAGATTGCCGGTGATGGAGATGCCCAACTCAATGCCATCATCCTGCATACGCAACATCTCCACCAGCTTTCCGGCTGGCAGCGGCTTGCTGAACAGATAGCCCTGAGCCATCTCACAGCCATGTTGCTCCAGAAACCGCAGCTGGCTTTCCGTTTCCACGCCCTCCGCAACCACCCCGAGACCCAGGCTCTGCGCCATTGCGATGATTGCAGAGGTGATGGTCACATCGTCTTCATCATCCGGGATATCCTTGACAAAGGTACGGTCGATCTTCAGGTTGTCCAGGGGGAATCGTTTCAGATAATTAAGCGAGGAGTAGCCGGTACCGAAGTCATCCACCGAGATACTGATACCCATCTCCTTGAAATCATTCAAGGTGGTTATGGTCTCGTTGACGTTGCGCATGATTACGCTTTCGGTTATCTCCAGCTCCAGGTATTGGGGATTCAGTTTCGTGTTTTTAAGCGCCTTCGCCACCTTCATGCTCAAGTCGCGTTGAATAAACTGCATGCTGCTCAAGTTGACGGCAATGCGAATCGGGCTATATCCCGCATCCTGCCACTCCTTGTTCTGTCTACAGGCCTCATTCAGCACCCACTCACCGAGCTCGATTATCATTCCGGTCTCTTCCGCAATGGGAATGAACTCGACGGGCGAGACCATGCCGAGTTCAGGCTCATCCCACCGCAGCAATGCCTCGGCGGAGACAATCTGTCCGGAAGCGAGATCGATCTGCGGTTGGTAGTAGAGCTCCATCTCATTGCAGGCGAGGGCCTTTCGCAATTTACCCTCCAGTTTCAGGCGGGTGGTTGCCAATATATTCATCTGCTCGGAATAGAACTGAAAATTGTTCTTTCCCACCGCTTTTGCATGGTACATGGCGGTATCCGCGTTCTTCAGCAGCTCCTCGACATCGTGTCCATCTCGGGGGAAGATGGCAATCCCGATACTGGGGGTGACGTAGACCTCATGCCCGTTGAGATTATAGGAGCGCGCTATCGCATCCTGGACCCTCTTCGCCACCACGGCGGCGACTTCCGGTTTCTGGATATCCTCGAGAAGCACGGTAAATTCATCACCTCCGAGCCTGGCGATATTGCGAAACTCATTATCGTCGTCTACGCCCCGTCCGACATAGTCCGTTTCCCTGAGTTGCGCTTCCAGGCGGCTGGTGACATTGATCAACAGCATATCGCCAATATCATGTCCCAGGGTGTCGTTGATGCGCTTGAACTCATCAAGGTCGAGGTAGAGAACAGCACCAACGCGATGGTGTCGCTTGGCAACCTTGATTGCCCGCGACACCTGCTCCTTAAATGCCTGGCGATTCGGCAGCTTGGTCAGGGAATCGCTATATGCCAGGGTACGGATTTTTTCATCCCACTGTTTTCGCTCGGTGATATCCCTGGCAAATACGCTAAGGGTGAACATTTCACCGATCTTCGAACAGGAGATTGCCAGGTCGAGGGGAAACTTACGGCTGCTGTTGTCCCTGCCTTCCACCTCCAGGCGTATCCCGGTCGGATGCTCCGTCGATCCCTTGAACATGGGCTCCAATGCTTCCGTCGTCTCCAGCAGCGACTTGTGGGTGAGGATGAGTTGAAACAGGTGCAGACCGAGGACATCCTCTTCGGTATAGCCGAACACCTCGATCGCCTGCTGGTTCCAACTCAGGATCATGCAGTTGGCGTCAGCCGTGATAACCGCATCGAACGCGGTATCGATGACATGCGAGAATCTTGCATCCTCGGCCTCGATTGCGGCATTTGCCTCATCTTCCTGAAGTTGCGCTATGCGCTTGTTTCGATAGACCCCGATAGCCAGCCCCAGAATCAGCAGAGACAACATCCAGATCGCCAACACCTTCCACCAATCTATCACCAGGGGTTTAATCCTCTGGTTCACCGAGAGCACAAAATCGACACCGTATATATCGATCTTCTGCTGGTAGTTGAGGGTGCTGAGATCCACAGCTATCTTGGCGATATCGGATTTTGTAATCGCGGGCATGATCCCGGCTGTCCTGAGATGCCTGTTGTCACCGAGCGGTTTGAGTGAGAGTTCGAAATTTATGCCCGGTCCTATCAGCCCATCGACAATGCGCTCAAGTTCAATACAGAGCACGGCCATGCCATTGAACATATCCAGCCTTTCATGGACCTTCTTAGGGGGATAGCGGCCCAGGTAGACAGGTTTCAACACGAAATATTGCGCCTTGCCCGAACGACTGATTTGAACCGGACCAAAGGTGACAATTTCACCGCTCTTGATCGATCGCTGCAAGGTATCAAAGGCACTTGGCAGTCGGCTCAGGTCGTATCCCAGGACATTGGCAGATCGCGGATCCATGGGCTCGATAAAACTGACCGGCAGATGATAGTTGAGATTGCCGGTCTCCAGATCGCTCTCATGCCAATCATCCTTCAGACGAAAACTGACAAAACCCTGCTCCCGCATGCGTGCCTCGAACTCGGCCCGCTTCTGTTCCGGTATTCTCGTCATCTGCAGAATCGTACTGATGAACGGGTAGGCCTTGAGCATCTCCTGTGAGAAAGAGGTCTGTTCGGCAACACTGATAAAATCGCTTGAATGATAGAGCCCCACGAGGGAGGTCAAGACAGTCTCGAGGCTGGAGATTCGTTGCGTGAGGGTACGGTGGATCTCACCGGCGCGATCGTTGAACTCGTTATCGACGGCATGCAGTTCCACCCAGATCGCAAACAGCAGGGATAGCCATGAAAACAGGGTTATCGATAGCCATAGAACGACTCCTCGATACCCCTTGAAGACCTTTTCCCTTGTGCGGAAATACATCATGAATTGACTTTCTTGGCCTTTCTCAGCAATGACTCGGGAAATCTGATTCCGCTTGTATCAAGGATTGCATGGTTGATCCAAATATCCCATTTACGGTTGGAAACGATGGGAATTTCCGTAGGCTTGGTCCCTTCCAGAATCGCCAACGCAGCCAATCCGGCCCACTCTCCATGCTCCTCCGGTACTTTCGTCAAACCGAGTATGGTATAGGGCATCATCCACCCGTGGTTGGTCAGGGACAGGGTCTTGGTCGCTTTAGCCACGTGGTCGGTTACGGATTCCAAATTCCAGTCATTGATACCGGAGTTGCTGCCGATGACAACAAAGTCGTACTCCTGGGCTTCGCTATAGGCGGTCAGCCAGTCACTCGTGGAATTCACCAATCGATGCTCCAGCGACATGTTGTACTTCTCCGCCGCGCGCTGGAAGCGTCTCAGGTTCTTTTTTTCAGTCAGGGTGTTTGCGCCGATATAGATCGCTCGATGAGCGCCGCCCTGTATGTTTCTTGCTTTCTCAAACAGCGCATCGATGGGCGCCACTTCAACCATGCCGGTGGTATTGATGTAGGGAAAGCCATACTCATCGACATTCCAATTGACGCCGCAGAAGACGAATGGAATCTGGTGATCCTTGTAGAAGGGTTGGATGACATATTTGGCGGCATTGTCATCTGCTGTGATCACCACGTCGGGTTTCCAACTCTCGATAATACCTTTCGCTTTCAAGGCTGCACGCTTTTTCGAGGTTTCATCCTTGTGCCTTTTTGTATCCATGTCGAACTGCTTCAAGTCACATTTACCGTCCAAGGTCCCGCGCAGCCCGTTCTCAACGCCATCCGACCAGGCATAACCGGAATGGTAGGAGGAGATAAACAGGCATTTGCTGGCCATTGCTTGAGAGGAAATGGCCGGTAGCAGGAGAAGCAGGTAAACCAGGAAACGCTTAGTTATTCTATTTACAGCCATATTCAACTCACTCCATGTTCTATGGATTTGAATAATAGTTCAGATGTGGTTTTCGAGATATATCGGCAGCGAATTGAAAACTTTACAAATCAGTCACTAAATGGGAATTCTATGCATAAGATTCCCAAAAACAGGCATCCTATTGATTTTACTTGTAATTATCACTCATACCAAGACCCGGACAGGCCCGTTCAGGAGGCTCGATCATGTAGCGACGCGATTTTTCGGATCAGATCCGGCGCCTGCTCCAACTGCCTGACACGTTTCCATAATCTTTCAGGCCGGTATTCGTAGAGATCGAGCAGTTCGTCGGCACGGATCCATGTAAGCTCTCGCCGCTTCTTAAATCTACCCGTGGAGTCGTCCTGCCATTCCCTGTTCAGGTTCTCCACATCCCGGTAGGGGAATTCGATGAAATAGGTCCTCCAGCGTTTGGGCGGGGGGCGGTTGCACCACCAATCGGGATGCCGCGAGAGGGTTTTTTCAAACAACGCCTCAACGATCGGGATCTGATCGTTGACCTGATCGTAGTCCCGACATGCCCGCTGCAGATCCCTGCTGAAATACATGGTCTCCGTCTCTTCGACAAACTCCCTTACCGCGGTCTGCCTAAACCCCTCACCCTCCCCGAGACCACCGCCGAAATCGATCAGGTAGCCGGTTTTGCGGCCGCTAAACGTCGATTGAAAGAGAAAATGGACAGCGGTCTGGTGAACAGCGAAGGGAATCACACCGGCTCCCATAGGTAAGCCTCCTCTCGAGTGAACTGGCCTAGATCAAGACTGCTCGCACGACGCATCCAGGCACCAAGTAATCGTCAGCCCTGACGGCAATCGATATCAAGTGGCGATCATACCCAAACAGTAGTCCATCAATCGTCTTTTTTTCACCTGCTCCCGCTGATCACGGATGGTTCTCTTCCAAGGTCATCTTGCCGATACGCTTTTTACTGACCAAAATCTGATTATGGTTACCGAAACCTACAGTCGCCGCCTGCTCTCGCCCTTTCACGGATTACAACAGGTAATCTCCGTTGAGGGCGGTATCGCGGAGAGTATGGATGGCTGGAATTGGAAACTCTATGTCGCCGATGAGAGCATTGTCAGCCACACCGGCCTTTCGGAGATCGTATACGGCAGCTGGAATCCGCTTAACGGCCTCAGCCGCTCACGCATTCGAGGTGCCATGCCGTCATGCATCATCGAGCAGATGGGCCACCGCCTGCTGAAGGCTGTCCAACGCCATGCCGATTCCATACCCTTCGCGAGTTTGGATGAGTTCGAGTTATGGCTGCTGGACGAAGAGAGCGGCACCCCGTTGGCTCTCCTCGACAGCGCCCTCGCAGACGACACCCTCGCGCCTCACGACAATCCAACCTGGTACCCTGGTGGTCAGGCGGGCAGGGGATTCTGTTCCCAATCGGGCAACACCGAGGACCTGATACGGCTGATCAAGCGTGCCTCCGGGAAACAGTCGGCGGCGGTCTGGATCAAACGCAAAAGTGACGGCACCGGCAGCGACCAATACGGCGCCCACTATCCCAGCTGGATGTTCCCGACGTTGCTGCTGCGCGAGCGCTGGGAGGATATGAAGCAACAGCAGTTAATCTCCGATTTCCTCAATTGGCAGGCCCCCTGGCTACTCCAGCTGCCGCTCAACCCTGAGACCCGTATCCAGCTCGAGGAGGCGGCCTGGGATCGCCCGTTTGAAACCAGCCGCGTCTACCGTCTGTTTCCAGAGATAATCGATGAGAAGGGGTTGACGACCACCCGCGTCAAGGCCCGGATAATGCGGCACGACGCCCCCGCGCAACAGGTCAACGAACCCTTCTATCCCTTCGTCAACGAATAGCCTTGCAGTTTTAGAGCCTGCCGCCATGGGTTGCCACCCGGTGCGGATCGGCCAGGCAACTCCACTCAACGATCAAACAGGCGGTCTAGCGCGGGACGCATGCGCTTGACCTCCCTGGAGCCCTCTTCGATTGCCATTTCCGCCTCATCGAATTCCATCAGTCCCAACTTCGACAGGCGCGGGGTCAGTATCACCTCCGGTGGATCACCAGCCATGCGACTGCGGGTTATACGGTCCTGCATGATATTGATCGAGCTGGCCAGTACCTCATAGAGCCCGGGAACGCTCCGGCTTTCGCCCAACAGACGGGTCTTCAGTTCCTGCTTCCGCGCAGAGAGGCCGCTCATCAGCTGCCCGGTGATACGGCCCCAGAGGTCGTTTTCAAGCTCGCCCCCCGCGTCATCATCGGCTTTGTGTCGACTGCCGGTACCATTGCGCAGGTGCTTGCCAAGTATGTCACCGTTGAGATTGACCGCAATCACGATATCCGCGCCCATGGCCCGGCAGAGTGAAACGGGTACGGGATTGGCCAGACCGCCATCCACCAGCCATCGACCCTGATGCTGCAGCGGGGTGAACAGACCGGGCAAGCTGATTGATGCCCTTACCGCCTCCATTACGGGTCCCTGGCGAAACCAGATCTCCCTTCCCGTCTCCAGGTCTGTCGCCACCACACCGAGCTGACGCCGCAGTCCCTCGAAGTCAAGATCCTTGACATACCAGCTGATGAAATCGGTCAGCCTGTCACCTTGAATCAACCCCCCGCCCAACAGTGAGGGATCGAGAAACCTGATGATCTCCTTCCAGCTCAGGGAGCAGGTCCAGTTCTGCAGCAGCTCCAGCTTGTCCGCGGCATAGGCTGCGCCCACCAAGGCACCGATGGAGCTTCCGCTGACAATATCGGGCTCAATTCCCAGTTCAGAGAGGCCGTTGATGATTCCTATATGCGACCAGCCGCGGGCCGCACCGCTTCCCAGTGCCAGACCGACCTTGATTTCCACCTTATTACCACCCTGCACCATCGCTACACCACATTGCCTCAGTAAGCAGGTTCCCAGGACCTATCGGGTTAGTGTCCGCAGGCCCCGGCTAGTGAGTATACAGCAGGCCGGTTTCAGGAGATATCCAATGCATGCAGCACACGCTGCTTCAGCTCCAGGGGCTGGCGGGAGATCAAGGCGGCGGGAACACCGATCTTCTTGGTCAATCGCTGATAGCTTTCGAAGCCGAATGAGACCATGAAGGGGTGCATCCCGGAACCGATGGCGGCCACATAGTCGCACTTCTCATCACCCGTGGCATAGGCACGGGCTGGATTTATCTTGAGACTCTCGCGTATGGCCTGGAATGCGCTGAGCTTCTGCTTTCTCAACGGCAGGTGAATGAGAAAATCGAGACCGCTCACATCGACGCCATTGCGCCGATAGAGTTGGTGCAATGTCTTTTCCGGTTCATTGGTAATATTGCGGGTAATCATCCCTACGCGAAGTTCGGGCTGCGCGACCAGCCTGTTGATCATCCCCCCCATGCCCTCGAACAATTGGGCCTGCTCCCGGTAAATTTCGGTGAGGGTGTTGATCAACGCAATCCGCTGCTTCTCCTTCAGCTGCTTACGCAGATTTTTCGGCAGCTCTTTCAAGCCTCCGATATATTTAAAGATCTTGCGCCGATCCTGAAAACGTTCGATATCGCCTATATCCATATTGTGCGCCTTGAATGCAAGGTTGATCGCCTCAAACGCGTCGATGGTGGTGCCATCCGCATCGAGAATAATGAGACGATGTTGCTCGAACATGCGCAGGTCCCGATTCAACAAAAAACCACCTCGGCATGGGTCCCGAAACGACCGATTCGACTCGCCTTCACGCAACGACACTCGGTCCAGGCATCGATAATGTGCTGTTCAGCCCTGCGGTGTGTGTCGTCCATGAGGATGGTGCAATCCCCGGCCAGATGGTCGATCATGGTCGGCAGCAGTCCGTAGCGCCCTCCCGGATTGCTGCTCGGCGGACCATCGCATACCACCAGTGCAATCTTGTCGATCAAAAGGTCCCGCGGTATGCGATACCACCGATATCCCTCGTAGTCGACCAATGGGGCGTGAATCAGGGTTACATGGGAAAACCCGAGGTAGTCGAGGATCCTCTGCAGGTGGTCATGCCAGGTTTTGTTGTGTTCCAAGACGATGAACTGGCGATCCGTCGACCTGCACAGCATCGCCACCAGCAACGTGGTCGCACCCGAACCACACTCGAGAATTGCACCTTGCGAGCGCACGACATGTCCGCCCACATGGCGTAAGTAGGATAGTCCGGCGGCATAGCCGAGGTTTCCCCACGCCAAGGCGAGGAGCAGAATATCCAAGCCGCTCGGCGCCCGATTCGACCTTCTCCCCGAGAAGCGGACAGCCACCTTTGACAACAAGGTCGCCTTGATGGGAAATAACCTGTCTCTCAACCAATTCACAAGATAACCGCATTACTAGCCAACAACGTGTAAAGAGATCTTAACCTAATGCTGTTACAGTCATATTGCGTGAATGACGTTTATCTGTTCCAGAGTCTGTTAACACTCGTTCGATTGCCGCCGCGCTACCGGAAACAGCGGCGTGCAATGACAGGGAGGGAAAGATGATTGAATGGGAACGTTTAGACAAACAGGAGCAGATCAAGCTCCGGGATGCCTTCGGCCACTATCTCGACACACTCCCACCCACCTGTTCACTCGACATGAAGATTGCCCGCTTTCAGGAGTGGTTAAGCCAGAAAGGCATTCGTTACCATGATCGGATCAAAGCGGACAGCAGCAGACCCTAGGGCCTGTTAACACTAACCCAATCGGCCCTAGTACTTGTCACGCAGCAGCCTAACGAAGCCGTTGCCGTAGTCGACGATGATACCGTCGCGGTTGATCTCATGGAGCCGGTAGCCGCTCGAACCCAGGGTGTCGCCTTCGCTGTAGCGACGCATGTCTATGATGACAAATCGCTGGGAAGACTCATCGTTGTAGACATGGATTGTGGTTTTGAGCTGTTCCAGCTTGTTGCGCAATCCTTGCTCCAATTCCCAGATCAACGGGATCTCCGCTTTTGCGGCCTCTTGGTTTTCACTTTCATCCGCCACAGCCGGTTCGACTGCATCGAGCCCAGCGTTATCCGCCTTAGCCGATGCATCGGTCCGCTCAGGGGTGATGCCGGCGCTTGGTGGCTTGGCAATCGCCACCACGGGTGATGATTTCGGCTCCGCAGCGCTTGGCACAGAAGGCGATTGATCAACCTGGGCAGCCGCGCGGCGCTGCGACGGCCTCGCCGTTTCGACATTCCGCTTTGGCAGATCCCGCCCCTTACTCCGTTGCTTCTCGCTCAGCACGGCCTCGCTGACCAACGGCTGCTGATTGGGACGGCTGCTGCTGCGGATACGCTCAGCGGTTAACCGATCTTTTTTCACCGCCGGTTGTTCAGCTTGCGTCGTCTCTACCCCGCCGGTCTGCGTCGCCTCCCGGGTTGACCGGGGTTCCTCTGCCTCGATTTGCACCTGCTTGGTCTGAGACAGCGGACCCCCACCACCGTCGCCGGCAGGCAACAGCAGCCAGAGAATAACCAGAATCGATAGCAGAACCAAAACGATAGCCAGCAGCAGAATCGGCATCGACTCACGCTTATCGGGTAGCTGCGTCTGCGGCAGGATGTTCTCTTTCCCCGGCTGTCTCTCCTGTGAGGCCCTTTCCAGTGCATCGAGTATGGAAGACATTTCAGCCCCCCGTCCGCAGCAATACCGGTTTCGTGGAATCGGCCACGCTACCGTTCAATTGAATCAAAGTCTGCTTGCCGACAACACCATCCGCGATCAGACCCTGGGCGCGTTGAAAACGCATCACCCGCCGCTGTGTCTCGAGATCGAATGTTGCATTCGCTGGATCGAAACGGGTCTCGATCCCCTCGATACGGTCCAGCATCGATATCAGCCATGCCACATCCTGACCCACTTGTCCGATACTCAAGCGGTCGCTGCTGAGCTTGGGCGGGCGCCACAAGATGATGTAACTGCCGCTCCAGAGCCGCTCTATCTCCTTGCGCGAAAACTCAAAGCGGCGGCCGTTCAGGTCGAGGGTCACCACATCCTCGGTGAGCGCAGTGGCAACCACATTGTAGCGTTGGCCGTCATCCATGATCAGTTCCAGCACCGCAGGCCTGTCATAGTAGGCCAGGCTTTGCCAGGAACCGCGCCCGTAGATGCAGCTCAAGCCCACCTCTTCCGCCCTGTCACAGGCGGAACGCTTTTCACCTTCGAGGGGATAGACTCGCTGCCAATAGCCAAACAGGGTGGTGAATGCGCTGTTCTCACCACCCATCATGCTGCTCAATCCAGGTTTACCCGCTACCGCCGCCGACTCCCCTGCTGGCTGCACGGATGTCGCGAGCAGATCCTCTGCCGAAGCCAAGGCCGCGGCATCCGTGGTTTTCAGCACCACCTCGGGTTGAGTCGGCACTGCCATTTCCGGCGCCGAGGGCCGCAGCGGCGCTGCTGCGGATTCCGCAGCCACCGCAAGCCGTTGCCCCTTGGCCGCCGCTGTCGTCGATTGCTCCTCAGTTTTTTCCGTTTGAGGCGGATTCTCAGACCGCACCGCGGATGAAGAGAGATAGGGGAAGCCGGGCAACAGGCGATCGACGTTCCATAGCAGCAGCCCCGCCAGGGTACAGCCAAGCAGCGCCACAGTGATCCAGGCCCAGGTCAGCTGGCGGTTGCCACCCCCCCCCAAACCGCTCAGTTCATAGTAGACCTGAGCGACCATACTCCTGGTTATCTGCTTGCTGTCTTTGGCGTAGGCCAGCAGCATGCCCCGATGACAGAGGATATTGATCAACCTGGGAACACCGCCGCTGTAGCGATAGAGGCTCTGCAGGGCACCGGCGCTGAACAGTGGCTGGGTCAATCCGGCAACCCTGAGGCGGTGCAGCACATAGGCACGGGTCTCGGAACGGGAAAGCGGAGTCAGGTGATAGCGTGCCGTCACCCGCTGCGCCAGTTGTCGCAATCTCGCCTGCTGCAGCAGATCCTTCAGTTCGGATTGACCGACAAGGATGATCTGCAGCAGTTTATGCTTCTCTGTCTCGAGGTTGGTAAGCAGCCGGATCTGTTCCAGTGACTCGTAACTGAGATTCTGCGCCTCATCGATGATGACCACGGTGCGCCGTCCCTGACTGTGGCTCTCCAAGAGAAAGGCATTGAGGAAATCGACAATCTCCTTGATGCTGTTGCAGCCCAGGGGGTAGAGGATCTTCAGTTCATCACAGATTGCCGCAACCAGTTCCAGCGGGCTGAGGCGGGGATTGAAGATAAATGCCACATCGACAGCCCTCGGCAGATCCGCCAGCAGTTTGCGGCAGAGCAGGGTCTTGCCCGTGCCGACGCCACCGGTAAGCTGCAGAAAACCGCCTCCCTCGGTCACCCCATAGAGGAGATGGGCGAATCCATTGCGGTGCCTCTCGCTCAGAAAGAGGTACTTAGGATCCGGTGTAATGGAGAAGGGATCTTCAGTAAGTCCGAAATATTCCTGATACATAGTGACAGGTAAATGCTCTAATTTTCCACCGGAGATTAGTCATGCACCCTCGGTAACGCGGACCCGGTCGACGATCGATGACCATCGCTCACAACCGAGTATACCTAAACACTTCGAGATAGCTTTCGGCAAGTGAAATGAGAGTTAAATCTCATTTTGAGAAATTAGTGATTAAATTTTCCATTGGCGTTGAAAAGTAATCAGAAAAAAAAGCTTACGTGTTGTCAACAAGGGTAAATATTCAGAGGAATTTGCCGACTAAATAATTGAGTCAAAAGGGTTGCCGCAAGATTTCAGGCTCCCGTCTCAATCCTGAAAAATAGGCTCCGAGTCCGATGCAGAAGGCAACCTTTGATGTGAAGCAGTTAATTTATCACGAATGAAATAGGCAATTTATCACACATATCAACCAATACTTTTCAAAATTCGCTTGTAATATATTGATATTTTGCTAATTTTCTAAGTACAAATGACCGTTTGAGTTAACGACAATGACTGGACTATACAAAACCCGCACCTGCAGAGAGTGCCCCCATCAGATCATCAATGGAATCGCCTGCGACTGGCAGCCCAATGAGTGCCCGATCCAGATTGAAAAGAGACAGCGCCAGAAGGTTTCCAAGACCAAGGCCTTCTTTTTGACCAATCTGCTCATCGCCGATGATTTTGATGCGGTTCGCAGCAGCAACTAGGGTCTGTTGACCAAAGGCAGAAGCGCTGTCCGGCCTTTGAGGCCGGACTTCGAAACCTCGCGACCAGAATAGGGATGCCGTGCAATCACCCCCGGCCCACACGCGCGCTGCCGATAAAAAAACAACAATACCGACCTGAAGCAGATCAGCGATCGAAGGTGTAGAAAAAATCCCCGGACTGGGTACGCCCAGTCTCCGCCTCCAACT
This sequence comes from gamma proteobacterium symbiont of Ctena orbiculata, assembly GCA_003094535.1. Classification (GTDB taxonomy): domain Bacteria; phylum Pseudomonadota; class Gammaproteobacteria; order Chromatiales; family Chromatiaceae; genus Thiodiazotropha. The sequence continues at coordinate 18,477 of NATV01000128.1, forward strand.
GCCAGCGATCCGTCAGATCGTAGCGCATACGTATCTTCGTCTCGCTGGTTGCCAGTTCATTGACGTATTGCACATAGAGGCGCGGCGAAAGATAGGTACCCGCGACCAGCGCTGCCTCCTCCAATGAGCTTCCGGTCTCCACGCGCAGCTCCTCCAGACCCAACTGTCTGCCTACTTCCGTGGCCACACTGCTGGCACCCGTCGCCTGCATGACCGCCAGCACACCTGCCGTCTTGCCAGACGACTCACCGCCGGGGCGACCGGTCACGATATAGGAGAGAATGTCGGATTCCGCCATGGAGGGGGAGGAAAAGAGCTTCAGCTTGGGCTTTTTCATGGTCCCAGTTATGCGTATTCCGGCGGTGATGTCATCGATCTCCCTGACAGCCCGCACATCGAGACCGGGATTATCCACTGGCGAGTCGGCAAACAGCGCATATCCCCGCTCGATCTTCAGGTCCTGGCCATAGGCCTGATAGACACCGTCGGTAATCCCCAGCCGTCCACGGCCGACCACCGGACGCCCGGGTTCATCTATGATCATCAGACCGCCGCTGAATTTTCCCCTGAGTCCAAAGCCGTCAAAACTGACCCGCTTTCCAAGGCTGAGGTGTATCTCGGCATGCAGCGGCGTGTCGGGCTGCTCCTGCTCCGTCTCCTCGTCGCCGACAACCACCAGGTCGGAACTCCCCGATACCGCCGACTCCGGCAGGGTACGTGGACGAATCCTGGCAAAGGGGATATGAAGCCTACCCTTTAGCAGACTCTTGCTGGCGCTGTGCTCGAAACTGAGATTGGGTGAGAGCTGTACCTCCGCCTCCGGTACGTCGATAAGGGTCCACGCCTCCCCCTCGATCTTGTAGCTGGAGGGAAATCCATTCTGCGCATCCATGCGTGTGGTACCCGACAGGGAGAGTCTCCCCTTGCCGGAACGCAGGCTAGCTTCGAGGTTGAGGGTCTCCAGGTCGGGGGTCTCCAGACGCAGGTCGATATCGCGCAGCTCGATGCCCAATTGCGGAATATCGACCGCACCCTGAACAAGGGTCGCGCCGCCCTTCACTCGGGGTGCCGCCATGCTCCCCTCCAGGGACATATCGAGGGTCAGCGCTCCGCGGCTGTTCTGCAGCTGGGGAGAGAGGGCGGTGAGCATTGCCAGGTCATCGATGCCGCCTTTGATACCCCCCTCCAGGCGTTGTTGTTCCAGTTTCAGATTCCTCGGATCGATCCCCGGCAGCAGCAGTTTCAGATCGAATCCGCCCAACTGCTGCAGCGGTAGCTTCGCCTCGGCCCGCAGCCCCGCTGGGTCGAGGATCGCGGTCGCCCGGCTGGTAGAGAAATCGACCTGCTCCTGGACGTTGCCCAAGGGGAAATCAAATCCTCCTTGAGGGACCTGGAGTTCAGCCCTGGCCGTAACGGCGCCGGCTGTATCGACGCTGAAATCGGCCTCCAGCTCCGCCACGCCGTCAATCCGCGTCTCCTCAGGCAGCAAGGGCTGCAGCAGTGACAGCGGGAGCCGGCTCGCCGCCACCCCGCCTTTCCAGGCACCAGCCTTTGCATCCAGATCGCCGCAGATCCGGGCATCGCCTGCAATCAGGCAGAAGGGGGCCAAGGCGTACTCCGTGCCCTGCAGCCGATAGGCCATGGCCGATTCCAGCTGCCACTCCCCCGCTTCGGGCGAAACCAGGTTCAGCCGTTGCAGCTCACCCTGCCAGCCCTCTCCTTCACGCAATCCGGAGATCCCTGCCAGGGAGAGCTCAGGCACCTGCTCGCCCACCAGATCGACCTGTAACCGATGCTGCGGGATCTGTCCCTGGATATCGATAGCGAGGGAGTGCCAGGCCCGGCCGAAGGCGCGCAACCCCTCTGCCTGCAGCGCCACTGCGACCGGCTGTTGCGCGGCCATCTCGAGATCGACCTCTGCCTTGAGTTCCGCGATCCGGTAATCCTCCAGTTTCAACCCGTCGGCCTTCAATTCGGCCTGCAGACTCGGTGCCTGAAGGGTGCCGCCCAGGGTACCATCGGCCTGCAGCGCCCCGGAGAGTCCCGGCCAAAAAGAGGCCAGCTGCGGGGCATCCACCGACCATTTCATCGTCAGGCGCTCACCCAGGTTGCCGTCGACCTCGATGCGGTTCTCGCCGCTGACCAGCTCCAGGGCCTGCAGGGTCAACTCACCCCGCTTGAGTGTCAGCCGCCCCTTCCCGGAGAGCGGGTAGTCACGCAGCGAGCCCGACAGGCGCTCGAGCTGAAACAGCGCATCGGCACCGGCCTCGCCGAGTACCCCTCGGGTATTGAGAGCGAAGGCCAGGTTGCCGGGAAACATGGGCTCGACGAACGCCGGATCCACACCCTCCCCGGTCAACGCCATCTCCCAGGAGAGTTCGGGATTCCAGACAAGCCTGCCGTCACCCTCGATACGGCCTTGCTGCAACCCGATCGCGAGCGCATCGAGGTCGACCTGCTCCAGGGAACCCTGACCCGTTGCATCGAGCTGTACCACCCCCACCTCCGCCCTCGAGGCCTGCATCGAAAGCTGATAGCGATAGCCATCGAGCGGCCCCTCTATCTGCAGCCTGCCGCTGTCGCTGCTGATAGCCGGCGCGTCCGCGGTCAATGGCCAGCGCAGCCCGCGCCAATCGAGATCGGCCGAGAGTTCGCCACGCGCCGGCAGATAGGCACCCTTGGCTTGCAGATCGAGGCCCTGGGCATTGCTCAGCTGCAGACCTGCGAGGCGAACCGCACCCTGATCGTAGGCCGCCTCGATAGTGGCGTTAAGCTCACCGACACGGGACTCCACCAGCCTTATATCACCACCCAGGTCGACCGTTTCGAAACTGCCGCCGGCGTGCAGCCGAGCCGTGAGGCTCGCCGGAAAGGCCTCGACAAAGGCGGCCAGCTCTGCCTGCTCCAGGTCCAGCTCGGCGCGCCACTCGGCTTCTTCCAGAAGATCTGACAACAACAGCTCCAGCCTCCCGGCAACGGGCGGTGCGAGCTGCTGCTCGAGCTGGAGCTTCTTCAGATCCCCACTCAGCCGCCCCTCACCCGCCAGCCTGGGGCCGCCGTCCAGGGAGTGGGACCAGGAGAGATCGATGGCCACAGGCAGCATGGCACCTAATCCAAGACTGCCCTGCAACGAAAGCGAGGATGAAAATCCCTCGGCCTCGAACTGCGTGATCGCTACTATGCCCGCCCTGGTTGCCGCAGAGAGGTTGAGTCGATCAATCCTCAAGGGATCGCCCTCCTCCCCCTGCAGCAGCTCAAACCCAGCGGACGAGAATTTGCCCAGCCTTACCTCGAGGGGCAGCTTCACTCCCTCAAAGGACGCATCGGCGGCATCCTCGTCAGGGACCTCCCCGGCGGCCGGCAGTTGCAGCCGGCTCTCCGTGAAAGCGAGTTCGGCGATATCCAGCTGCAATCCCAGCAGCCGAGCGGGGTGCCAGTCCAGATAGATGCGCTGGCTGCGAAACCCAAGGCCATCCGCTTGGCGGTAGACCAGTCCGCTCAACTCAAGCGGCCCAGCCAGGCGTCCGTGGAAGATATCGACCTGGAGATCACCGGGTACCAATCGCTGCGCCAGATAGTAGAGCCGCCTGCTGCCGTCATGGGTGTATGTCAGGTAGTAGAGCATCGAACAGAGCAGCAGCAGGATCAGCAACAGGGAGAGGGTGAGATATTTGGCAACCCTTTTCACGCCAATCCCGGTCATAGCTCCGGCCCTATGACGATGTGCAGCCGCCACTGCGCCTCATCTTCCACCCAGCCGCGGGCGATGTCGATCCTGACAGGACCGACGGGGGAGCGCCAGCGGGCGCCCAGGCCGAGGCTGTATGCGGTCTCGGCATCGTAATCGGGGTCGAATGCATTACCCGCATCCGCGAACAGCGCGGCGCTCCACTTGCCGCTGATGTGGCGCTCCAGTTCAATGCTGCCGACGGCAAAGTTGCGGCCGCCGATCACCTCGTCGTTGTCATCCCTTGGTCCAAGATCCTGGTAGCCGAATCCCCGCACCGTATTGTCGCCGCCGGCAAAAAAGCGTTTGCTGGGGGGCAGATCCGTCAACTCGTCGGCCCAGGTGGCGCCGAGCTCGAGGCGGCCCAACAGCCGCCAGTCACCCTCACCCAGCCCGCGGATAAACTTGCCCGCGGCATAGAGCTGGAAGAAGTCGGTGGTCGAGAGCAGCGAATCAGCCGCCCCCTCAAGGCGAAGTTCCAGCCGTTTGCCACGCTGGATATATTGCTTGCCGTCGCTCTTGACACGCAGCCAGGTGATGCTCGGCACCAACAGGCGTGAGCTGTCCTCCTGTTCGCCCACCTCGAAATCCTCATAGCTGTACTCCAACCCCAGGCTTCGCCGCCAGCCGCGTTCCAGGCTGATGGAGTGGGTGGCGCTGAACAGCACCCGATCGCCTTGATTGGTATCCGAATTGAAGTGTTCCAGGGAGGCGCCAAAACTGAGCAGGTCCACGGATGGGCGTTGCAGGGGGATCGTATACTCCGTGCTCAGGGTACTCAGCGGTTCCGCAATCTGCAGCTCACTGCGCATGCGGTGCCCGTTACGGCCCCGCCGCCGGTTTTTCCAATCCAGGGTCAACCGGGGTCCCATGTCGGTGGAGTAGCCCAAGCCGATCCGGTAGCGGTTGCGCTTGTTGGGTTTCAGATTGACATCGACGGGAACCCGGTCGCCCTCGCGCTGATCGCGCCGGGTCACCACCTCGACCTGCTTGAAATATTCGGTATCGATGAGGTCGCCCTGGAGGCTCAGCAGCGCCTCCTGGCTGAAGGGATCCCCCGCGTTGAAAGGCACGAAGCGGGCAAGAAACGCTGGGTTCATGACATCCTGGTGCATCCTCACCTCACCAAACCGCAAGCGCATGCCGGTGTCCAGATGGAGCTTGACGGCTGCCTTGTAACGCTTCAGATCGACACGCAGCTGGTGCTCCACATAGCGCGCATCGAGATAGCCCTGCTCGATGATTTCAGCCAGTATCTGCTGTTTCGCCAGGTCGTAACGCGTCTGATCCACAACGTCGCCGACCGACATGGGAAAACGCTTCACCAACTGCGGGTCTTCGGCGCCTTCACCGAGCAGTCTGAAATCGACCTCGCTCAGTTTCAGCGGCGGTCCCGGCTCCACTTGGTATGACAGCAGGAATCCCTGGTCGGTGCGGAGCATCGATCCGCTGACACTCGGTTTGAAATAGCCGAAGGGGCGCAAGGCCGCCTCTATCTCCGCCTCCGCCTTGTCATGCAGCAGACGAAGCCGGGCGGCGTTCAGCGATTCCCGCTGCCGCTCGCGCTCCACCGACAGATAGGCGAGGACATTCTCCTCGAGCTTTTTTTCCAGGCCTTCGACTGTGATCGCCACATCGAGGGCAAGGAGAGGCATGGGGCATAAAACCCAGATCAAAATGAGAATTAACTGCCGCATAAACCCGCTGACACCTGTCCTATGGTTCGCACGATCAAGGCCGTAGCGTAGAAGCTTGATCGACATATAGAAAATTTCAGCCCGGTACGCAGATTAACATTACTCTGCAAAAGTTAATTATATTCAGCGTGTTGCAGCAGACCCGAAAGAGATGTGGATAATCTGGGATATAGGGTACCAGCCAGGCTGTCGACTGCAAACCCGCTGTGGCGGCTGAGCGGCCAAGCAGAGGTCGATGAGGTCTACCGGGTCACCGGTGCAAGGGAATAGCGTGCCCGAGCCAGGGTTCAATCATCAGCCGTTTCCAGCGGCAGCCGCCTGGTCGTTGCGAGCAATCGTGTCATCTCATCCTCGGCCAGGGGATGACTGAAGTAATAGCCTTGTGCCTCGCTGCAACCCTCGTCGATGAGGAACGACTTCTGCTCCTCGCTCTCGACTCCCTCAGCCAGGATTTGAAGGTTGAGGCTTTGGCCCAGGGCGATGATGGCCCGGGTGATGGCGATATCATCCATATCAACCGGCACATCCCTGATGAACGACTGATCGATTTTCAGGCGCGTCAGGGGAAAGCGCTTCAGGTAGGCCAACGATGAGTAGCCGGTACCGAAATCGTCGATCGCGAGTTCGATCCCCAACTCCCGCAGCTGTTGCAGGATCGAGACCGATTGCTCCGGATCGCGCATGAGGAAACCCTCTGTCACCTCGAACTCCAGCCACTCGGGCCGACAACCGGTCTCGGCGAGTATAGCCTTCAGGGAGAGCAGCAGTTCCTTGCTGCTCACCTGTTTCCCGGAGAGATTGATCGCCAATCTCCCCGGACGTATACCCTGCCGGTCCCACCCCACCATCTGCCTGCAGGCAATTCGCATAATCTGCTCGCCCAAGGGCTGGATCAGACCCGTATCCTCCGCCAAGGGGATGAAGCGGGAGGGTAGAAAGAGACCCATTTCAGGATGCATCCAGCGCACCAGCGCCTCCACACCGATGATCGCTCCACTCCGGGTATCGACCTGGGGCTGATAGTAGACAGCCAGTTCATCCTGGGCCAGGGCGCGGCGCAGACTGGCTTCGAGAAAGATGCGTTCGAAGGCCTGCTCCGTCATATCCTCGGTGTAGTAATGGAAGGTATTCTTGCCCTCGTCCTTGGCCTTGTACATGGCGGTATCCGCATTCCGCAACATGGTCTCCGCGCTCTTGCCATCCTGGGGGAAGACGCTGATTCCGATACTCGTGGTGATGAAGAGCTGATGACTATCCACCCTGACCGGCATCTCGAGGGAACGGATGATCTGCTGCGCCATCTGGGCCGCATCCTGCGGCCTGTTCAGCCCCTCTACGATAAAGGTGAATTCATCACCCCCAAGACGGGCGATGGTATCGTCCTCGCGCACGCTGTGTTTGAAGCGTTTGGCCACCTGTTTCAATACCCTGTCACCGAAGGCATGGCCAAGACTGTCATTGATCTCCTTGAATCTGTCCAGGTCGACGAAGAGCACGGCCATCTGCAGTCCGCTGCGCTTTGCCTTGCTGATCGCCTGCTTCAGGCGCAACAGGAAAAGTGCCCGATTGGGCAGGTTGGTGAGGGGGTCGTGATGGGCCAGATGCTGCAGATCGTCCTTCTGCTGCCTCACCTCTTCGAGCAGATCCAGATGCTCGGTAATATCCCTGGCCACCTCGATGACACCGCGCAGACTACCGTCCGGGTTGAGCAGGGGCGAGGCGATCACCTCAACCTTGCTCAAGGATGACTGCGCTTTCGAAACCGGTCGGCTCAAGATCGCCGAGGCCTGTTTGCCCACCTGCAACACCCGATGCACCGGGCAGTCCTGGATCAGGTCCCCCCCTGCAGGAGCAGAAACAAAGGGCAGATCGAAATAGTGCGAGATCTTGCCTGGTTCGACATGGAAATCCTTGAGTCGGGACTTCACGCTCTGATTCATCAGTTGGATACGCAATCCCCTGTCGATCACCATCACCGAATCGCTGATACTGTCGATGACGCTCTGCAGAAACTCCCGATCCTCCAGGACCTGCTGCTCCATGCGCAGCCGATCGGTTACATCATGGGTCAGCCCCAGGTGCTGGACCACCTTGCCATGGGCATCCATGATCGGTACCGAATGGGTCTCCAACCATGCCTTGCGGCCCTCGAGACCGGTGATGCTATAGGTCAGCGTTCCCCGCTGGCCATTGAACACCAGCCGGTTAAGCTTTTTGAACTGCTCGCGATAGGGTTCGTCGACCAGCCTGTCGAGTGACACCTCCCTGAGCTTTGCCATATCCTCGGCCTCGAGGATTTCCAGTCCTGCCGGATTGATGCTGAGCAGTTTGCCGTTCTCGTCCAGGGTGGTGACAGAGGCCGGCTCCGCATCGACGAGCCGCCGCAGATTCAGCTCACTGCTGCGAAGCTCGGCCTCCATGCGTTTTCGCTCGGTTATGTCCTCGACGAAGGCAATGGCAGCCTTCACGCTTCTGTCATCGCCACGCAGTGTCACCGCACTGAAGCGGGTCGGGATGTTGTAACCATCCTTATGCCGCAGCTCGATGTCGTAGCTGCGCCGGTCGGTGGTGGCGATCTTCGAGGTCTGCTCGATGAAAATCTCCCGATTCACATCATCGACAAACTCCAGCGGCGTCCTGCCCACCATCTCACGTTTGCTGTAACCGAGCAGTTCCATCAGCCGCATATTGACATCGACGGTTTTGCGCGAGGGATCGATCAGCCACATCCCTTCGGGCGCGGCATCGAAAACCGTGCGGTAGTGGCGTGCGCTTTCGATCAAGGCATGGGTTCGTATGCGTACCAGGTGCCGCATGCGAAAGATCACCACCAGCAGAGAGAGCACCATCATCGCGATCAGGCCAAACAGCAGCAACTTCTGGTACCTGGTTATCCACTCCACCCAGGGGGGCAGGCGCCGCAACTCCTCATACATCATGCCCTTGATTCGGCTGTTGGGTCCGAGAAATCCGAGTTCCACAAAGATCGACTTGATGTGTTCCCAACGCTCGGGATTCATGTAGCCGATTTCGACAAGCAAAGGGTCGATCAACTGTTGTGACATCGCCGCTTCGTAGCGCAGATGTTCACGGGACATCCCCTGGGTGTTGTATTTTTCGAGAATCAGATCGACGATCTCTTCGTCATGGGTCAAGGCGTAGTTCCAGCCCTCCAGGGTGGCGCGGCGGAATGCCTCAACCCGCTGCGGATTATCCTCTATCTCCGACTCCAGGGTGACCAGAACATCGCCGTAAAAATCGAGACCGTAATCCTTCGGCATAATATAGTGGGGTTCGACACCCACCTCCCGCAGCAGAAAGCCCTGGTCGGTGACGTAGGCATTGAAGGCGTCCACCTCGTCGCGCAGCAGCGATGTGGCATCGAAATTACTTTCGAGCCGTTGAAACGCCGTTGTCTCCAAGCCCCCTCTCTGGAGCATCGCCTGCAGCGCCGCATCCTGCCAACCCTGCCCCAGCATGATACGTTTGCCGGCGAGGTCGGAGACGGTCTGGATACCCGAGTCGGCCCTTACCAGGAGCGCATAGGGGCTATGCTGATAGATCGCCGCCAGGGCGACCACCGGGTAACCCTGGGCACGACTGATCACTACATCCGCGCTGGTAACGGCGAACTCAGCATCGCCATCCAGCAAGACATCGAGGGGCGAACGCTCGCCGCTGTGCTCGCGTATCCGCACATCGAGTCCCGCCTGTCGATAGTACCCCTTTTCGAGTGCCGCATAGTAACCGGCGAATTGGAACTGGTGTTTCCATTTCAGCTGCAATTCAACAACTGCCAGCTCATCGATCGAAGCGATCTCCCCGGCACCGGCCGCACTGCCAAGCAGCGGGGGGAACAGGACAAGAAAAAGCAACAGGCCGCGACGCCAGGGATTTGTATCGAAAACGCTGATCAACGGGCTAACCATAAACGACGTAAAAAAACAGACGACCCCCGATGGTCTCCACTACAGCTTTAGCAGCAATAAATTTGTGGAAGACGACCAGCCCTGTTTACTCTGACGAAAATGCCGACGGATCAGGGCTTATCCATATAGAAATACATATTGAAAAACATCGGCTGGGATCCGGGATGCTTTAAAAAGAAGACGCTGAGCGGGCAATTGACCAGGACGCGATAAACCCGCCAGATCGACGCCCGACCGCCCGAACATAGCGCTATCAGGAGATATCGAGGCGCAGCCTGCCTTGAATCTCTCTTTGGATTTGATCGGCCACGCCCGCCTGTTCGGCAAATTGCCGCCAGTTTCTCACCACATCGGCGACCTCAGCGACAATCGCCTCCGCCCGCCCCCGTTTCATCGAAGCCGACTTGGCGCAAGCCTTGAGGTCCTCCAGGGTGAAACCGTCCCGCTTGCCGTTGACCGTCATCTGATGGGTTGCCGTCCATAGCCCGTCAGGATTGTAGCTGTGGGTCATATCGAACGCCGGCGACAACGACCAGGCACCCGATTTATCCATCAGAAAGGCGATATTCTTGACATGGTCGTCCTGGTTGCGACCGATAATATTGAACGCCATGCGGCGAAACTGTTCCTCGATCGCCTGCATCGGCAGACCCAGTCGACGTATCACCATTAGCGCCTGTTCGTAGCTGTAGCCGCCCGCCATATTGAAATCGTAATGGGCGATGGCGCAGAGCGATTGCATATGCAGCTTCTCACCACCGTCGAGACGGTCGAAGCGCTTGCTCATGAAGTGTCGCCGTCCGCCCTCTTCGAGTAGTCGGGATTCGTTCATCTCGATTCCGCACTGACGCGCCATCAGGTAGTAGGCATATTCGATGGCGCCATATCCCTGTGGATCCTCGAGCTCCTTATCCCGGTTACCGCTGACCCCGTCAAACTTAAGCAGCCAATACTCGAACCCCTCGCCGGCCGTCACCTGGCCGGAGCGAACCTCGTTAGTGACGGGATTCCAGGCGATCACCGCTTTCGCCCTTGCGCCGCCGGCGGAGGTGCCGACACGCAGGATATCGCTGAGCGCCTCCCCCTTGTGGGCATGGGCAAAGGAGTGCCGCAGGCCTTGCCGCTCGCTGAGCACCTCCGAAGCCAGTTCAACCAATCTCTCTATCTCAAGGGGGGTCGAGTGCCGGACTCGGGGTCCGATTATGGGCGCAAACTCCAATCCACCCATGCCGCGCCGTCCGATATAGCAAAGGCGCTCAACCGCATTGAAACTGCGGCTGTCCCTCCCCTGGGAGGCCAGCCAGGCATCGATCAGAAGGTTACCGAACCTGTCCGGCAGCGAGTCAGCCAGCAGCCCCGGAAGACCGTGAAAGGTCTCCCTGGGGAGCTGGGGAAAGCTGTAGAGACGGTTGGAGAGGGGCATCATCAGCGGTGCGACATCGATGCCACTGCGGGTAAACGCCTGATCATACTCAAACACCGCAATCTCCTCCCCATCCGCCAGGGAGACCGCACCGATGGTCCGACCCCAGAGGCGAACCTCGGCCAGCGTGGTCACTCCTCATCTCCCCAGCGCCACGGCTCTTCCCCTTCCGCATTTTCACTGCGGGAAGAGGCGCGCACCCGGACCTTGCCCTTGCGTTTCAGCAGATCCATCGGTCGCTGTACCCTTTCGGGAAAGAGAAGATCCAATCCCGACAGCATATCCAACACCCGCAGCAGGCGGATTATGCTCGACATCTGGGCCGAGGCCCCCGACTCGATCCGTTCCACCGTACGCTTGGCGATACCCGCCTGTTCAGCCACAACCGCCTGGGTCAGCTGCAGTTCGAGACGCCGCTGCTGAATTCGTTGACCGATCGCTTGCAGAACCGCCTCATCCGAGAGTAATTCAGATATATTCATACTCGCCACTAATTACGAATTAATGATATAAAGTTACATATATCGTAAATTATAGCGATAAATGAACCAATAATTGATTTTCAGTCATAAAAAATGTCGACTTAGTATCCCTATTCGGTTTTTTATCGTCATTTTTAACGACATTCAATATCACAATCTAGTCTCGTCCTTAGCAGGATGGCGATCGATATCCACAGCCATCTGCCGGAAACCTTACTTTAGTAGTATTCATCTACCGGATGGCATGCGTCTTTGTTGCAAGACTTTTTGCTTTTCTTGGCGTTCGTTTGCGGACAATAAAAACCATTTGCGAATAGTTGCGGTTTATCCTGTTTCATCCGCTACTGCAGGGTTGCGACAAAATCGCGAATACCGTCCAACAACATCTGGATGGCGAGGATAACCAGAATCATACCCATCAGCCGCTCAAGCGCCAGCGAACCGCGGGTACCGATAAGCCTCAGCAACTGAGACGAGCCTAGCAGGAGAACCGTTGTGCCTATCCAAGCCAGGAACAGCGCCACCGCCCACTCCGCAATGCGTCCGGGTTGACTCGAGCTCAACAGCAGCAATACGGCGATGGTCGAGGGTCCGGCGATCAACGGCACCGCCAATGGCACGATCAATGGATCCTCATCGACCGCCTCGTCTCCATGGTCGGGCCTGCTGGGAAAAATCATCCTCAGCGAGATGATGAACAGCAGCACGCCACCCGCGATATTCAACGATGGCTGGGTAAGACCGAGGAATGCCAGCAGCGTCTTGCCGGCGAAGAGAAAGCCCAGCAGGATGAAAAAGGCGATAACCAGTTCACGGGCGACCACCCGGGTCCGACGTGACTGATCGAGCTTGGAGAGAATCGCATTGAATACCGGCACATTGCCCAGTGGATCCATAATCAGGAATAGGGTGACAGCCACCGATGCAATGTCGTACCAATTCACGCCGTACCCTCCTGGCGGGTGATCATCTTTAACGCTTCAGGACGCTGGTCTCAAGCTATATCCCATAGCTCTTTGACCTTTTCGACAAACTCACGCGGATTTTTCGGGGTAAATCTGAGTTGTTTGAAAAGGCCGTTTTTTCTAACCAGCCCCACATGTTCAAACAGGTCTGCCAGATCCAGTTTCAAGGCGAATAGCGATGTTCTTATCACCGGCGGTTTATAGGTCTCGATCGAGACCAGTTCATCCCTTTTGATCACCAGGGTCTTGGTGACGAAGGGCAATCTGCACAGCAACTCGATCCTGTCAGCGTAGATGGCGTAGCGGTTTTCAAGACTTCGCTTGGCAGGCAATGATACGTATACGGGTGCGTCGCCGGTATTCATGTGCATTTTTTCCTTCAAAACAGTGGCCCCTGTTGCGACTTGTGATAATTCGCCGGATGCTGCCTGCGTGTCAGCAGGTTCTTTATATGCCAGTGGTCACTCTCAGGCACGGCATCATCGATCGTGATCCCGCCCGCCTGACTGTTTGCGATCGGTTTGCCGTTCCGGTAGAGAATACGATGACCGGCCTGGGCTGCGACCCGTCTGCCGGGGGTGATGATGCCGGTGAGATTCAACGGATCGGCGCTGCTGATGGTGACCAGTTCTTCGGCATCGCCTCGTCTGCGCACTTCGCGCAGCAGGCTCACCGCCTCGGGCAGTGCGAAATGCTCGCCGGCGAAACCCTGCACGAAACGGCCGCCCCGGATTTCACCCCGCGCCTCGAGTCTGCGCAGGCAATAGAGAAGCTCGCGCCAGGATGGCAGACCGCTCTCCCGTTCCAGGAGTTTCCTAAAGACAACGCCATAGCGGGTAAGCAGGACCCGGGCAATCTGTTCCACCCGCTGCGCTTCATCTGCCTGTTGCATCGGCGCCCGTATCAACGACCAGCGTCCACCCGATGCCAGCGGGGCCTGCAGCGGCGGCCGGCGCCGGCTGCGCTTGCGGTTCTTCTCCGGTCTTATCATCGCGCGCAGCCCCTGATACTGATCGGAGTTGACCAGGCCCCAGGCAACCAGTTCGCCCAACGCGCTCTCCAGCTGCGTCTTCAGCAGCCCGCTCTGCTGCTGCAGGTCATCGAAGAAACTGGCACCCCACTGCTTCAGCACCTCGAGCACCTTCGACGCCGTTGCGCTCAAACCTTGCGGCAGATCGGTTTCATTCTGGCACCAGAAGGCGAGATTGGAGCGGAAGATGAAGGCCAGGGGCGTGGCTTTAACCGCCGGGTTCTTGCGCTTGCTCTCTTTGACGTCGGCAGGCAGCCGTCGCAGCCAGGCAAGCTTGCCCGAACCGCAAAGCTGATCAAGCTCGGTGGAGAAGTAGGGCTGCAGCCTGGCGGGCAGGACCTCCTCCTCCCAACTTGCGGCCGGAAGGCTGACGCCCTCGAGCTGCTGCATCACCCGCTCCAGGGCGACGACACCCTGGGACGGCTCGTCCAGACCCTGCCAGTTGAAGAGGAAGCGCATGAAATCAGCCGGGCTCACCGGCTCGATCTCGCTGCGCAGGCGTTTCAGGGTATAGCGGTGGATGCGTGCCAGCAGGCCGCGCTCGCACCACTCGAGTTCTTGCCGGCCAGGGTCGAAATGGCCCTGGATGACGAAACCCTCCTGCTCCAGCATCCTCAACGCCTGCTCCACCTCCCCAACGGGGAGACCGCCAGGTTTTGCCAGCTGTGAAATGGTGACCGGTCCCAGACTCTCCAGCCGGCTGCGTATGAGTTCGGTGACCGCCGTTTCTCGGCTGGCGGCCTCATCCGCCGGCAAAGCCCTGATCACCGGAGCCATCTCATGATCTGGACAGATCGACCGCACCGCCAACAACCGTTCCGCGGCAACCCAAAGGATTTCATTACCCATGGACAATCTTGTCGCACGCTGCTGGCGCTGCAACTCGGCAAGCAACCGGCGCCAAGGATCGAGATCCGCCGCTGCGATTTCGTCCTCCGCGATAAAGCCGGTGATGGTCAGTGCGTCGTGCAGCTCATCCGCGTTGCGGGGTTGCGGCCAGGCCTCCTGCTTCACCTGCTGGATCGCATCGGGATTCAAACGACCGATCTCGGCGGCGGTCTGCGGATCCATCTGGCGCCGCTGCTCTACCGCCAGGGCACGACGTTCTTCGGCGGGGGTATCGTCGAGGAAGGCATAGGGCCTGGCATTGAGGATCTCCTGGGCCATCGGCGAGGGCGTGGGCAGATCCTTCGCGGTCACCTCGACTGCCCCCCGTTCGATGCCAACCAGCAGCCGCTTCAGACCCTCGATGTCCATCAGTTCATGCAGACAGTCCCATAGCACCTGGTTCACCAGCGGGTGGTCGGGGACCTCGCGGTCACCCTGGATGTTTTCGAAACAGGCGAGCTGATCCGGAAAGACCAGGGCCACCAGGTCCTCCGCATCGTTGCGCTGAAAGGGAGCGGGCACCCGCTTGCCGCCGCGCATGCGCGGCACCGCCAGGGAGATGTTGGCCACCCAGCGCCAGCGGGTCGGAAACATGGGCGCGGCGAGCAGCGCCTGGATCAGGATCCGCTCGACGCTGTTCGCCTTCAGATAGCCGGCCGGCTCCTCCAGGGGGAAGCTATGGGTCGGCCCCAGGGAGAGGATCAGGTTGTCCTCGTTGGCCGCCGCCTGCAGTTCGAAGTTGAAACGGCGGCAAAAGCGCTTGCGCAGGGCCAGGCCCCAGGCCTTGTTGATCCGCGACCCGTAGGGCGCGTGGATGATGAAGTGCATATCCCCGGTCGCGTCGAAGAAGCGTTCGAAGACGATTTGTTTCTGCGTCGGTATGACGCCGAAGAGGGCCTTGGTCGCCGCCAGGTACTCAACCAGTTGGGATGCGGCAGCCGGTTCGAGCTGCTGCTCCTGTTCCAGGTAGTCCAACGCCGCCTGCTGCCCATGGTCCAGCAATCCGTCGAGGATCTCCCGTAGGCGCGAAACCGCCAGGGAGAGCTCATCCGTACGTCCCGGCGCCTCACCGAACCAGAATGGGATGGTGGGGGGCAGGCCTCGGGCATCCTCGACAAATACCCTGCCCTGCTCGATCTTCAGCATGCGGTAGGAGAAGTTGCCGAGCTGGAAGATATCCCCGGGCATGCTCTCGAAGGCGAAATCCTCGTTCAGGGAGCCGACGAAGAGCCCCTCCGGCTGCAGGATCACATCGTAGTCAAACTGATCCGGAATGGCACCGCCGTTGGTTATCGCGGTGAGACGGGCGCTCCGCCGCGGTCGCAGCACGCCGTTGACCGCATCGCGGTGGAGGTAGTCGCCCCTTCTTCCCCGCCGGGTATGAAACCCCTCGGAGAGGATCTTCACCAGATCGATGAAATCCCTCTCCTCGAGATTGTTGTAGGGGTGGGCGGACCTGAACGCGCGGTAGAGCGCCTGCTCGTCCCACTCCCGGGCGGATACCTCGGCGATGATCTGCTGCGCCAGCACATCCATTGGATGTTGGGGAATGGGGATACGGTCAAGCTCCCCCCGGCGGATCGCATCGAGCATCGCCACCGACTCCACCAGGTCGTCGCGGCTGAGGGGAAAGAGCCGCGCCTTGGGGATCCCGCTGAGATGGTGCCCGGAGCGTCCCGCCCGTTGCAGGAAGGTGGCAATGCTGCGCGGCGAGCCCATCTGGCAGACCAGATCCACATCGCCGATATCGATGCCAAGCTCGAGGGAGGCGGTCGCCACCAGGGCACGCAGCGAGCCCGATTTCAGCCGCTGTTCGGCATCGAGCCGATGCTCCTTGGCCAGGCTGCCGTGGTGGGAGGTCACCGCCTCCTCGCCCAGGCACTTGGCCAGGGCCGCCGCCGCGCGCTCCGCCAGGCGGCGGGTGTTGACGAAGATCAGGGTGGTTCTGTGGCCCAGGATGAGCTGCTCCAGATGGCGATAGATCTCGTCCCAGGCCTCGTTGGCCATCACCGCCTGCAGCGGCGATCCGGTCAATTCGATGGCGAGGTCGCGCTGGCGCAGATGGCCGGTGTCGACGATGGTGCAGGCCCGCTGCCGTGGATCGTCGTGCTGCCCGGTGAGGTAGCGCGCCATCTCCTCGATCGGCTTCTGGGTCGCCGAGATGCCGATGCGCAGCGGCGGCCTTTGGCACAACTGGTTGAGCCGCTCCAGGCTCAAGGTCAGGTGGGCGCCGCGCTTGTTGCCGGCCAGGGCATGGATCTCATCGACGATCACGCTGCGCACCGTGCGCAGCATCTCGCGGCCGGAGTCGGAGGTGAGCAGGATATAGAGTGACTCCGGCGTGGTCACCAGGATATGGGGCGGGGTGCGCTTCATCATCGCCCGTTCGGCGCTGGTGGTATCGCCGCTGCGCACCAGGGCGCGGATCGCCACGTCGGGATAGCCGTTCTCCAGCAATGCATCGCGGATACCGTTCAACGGCAGTTCGAGGTTCTTGTGGATATCGTTGGAGAGTGCCTTCAGGGGTGAGACGTAGAGCACATGGGTCTCATCGGCGAGGGGAAACGCCAGACCCTCGCGGACCAGTTGATCGATCGCCGCCAGAAAGGCGGCCAGGGTCTTGCCGGAGCCGGTCGGCGCCGAGATCAGGGTATTTCGCGCAGCCTGAATCGCCGGCCAGGCCAGTGCCTGGACCTCGGTTGGTTGGCCGAAATGGCGCTCGAACCACGCGGAGACCGCCGGGTGAAAATGGTACTCGGACATCCTTCCATGATAGCCCCTATTTTCTTGAAAGGCTTGGAATCCTATACTCGAATAGAGTGATCGGTATAACCAACAACACACAACCACTGCCGGAGGGATCCAAATCGTGACAACACTGCTCATCGTAATCGCAATCATTGTTGCCATACCGTTGATCTACCTCGCCACCCTGGACGGGAATTACAAGGTCAGGCGGTCCTTGGCCATCGCCGCCAGCCAAAAAAACCTATTCGATAAGATACGCGATTTCAGCAGCTGGTCAGACTGGAGCCCATGGCTGATGCACGAGCCCGAGACCGCCCTCGCATTCTCCGATACACCGGATCAGGAGGGTGGCTGGTACAGCTGGGACGGTAAAACCGTCGGTGCCGGCAGGCTGACTCATGAAAAATTCATCGGCGAAGAGCGGATAGAGCAGCGCATCGAGTTCCAGCGCCCCTTCAAATCGGTGAGCCGCGTCTGGTGGGAATTTGAGCCGATCGACGAGGAGACCACGCGGGTGCATTGGAACATGGCCGGCAGCATGCCCTTTCTGTTCCGTTTCATGGCGAAGAAGATGCCGGACTATATCAGCAAGGACTACGACACCGGTCTCTATATGCTGCGCGGTGAACTGGAGGCGGAGGCGGAGGTCCCGCGCATCTCCTTTGAGGGACCCGCCGAACTCCCTGACCTGACCGCTTTGACAATCCATTTCGAAGGCCATCTCGAAACCCTGAAAAAGGCGATGATGGAGGGCTTTCCCAAGCTCGGCCGATATATCGACGAGAACCAGCTGACCGCCACGGGCTATCCATTCACCATCTACCACAAGGTCGACCTCAAGCGCATGCACTTCAATTGCGACCTGGCGATTCCGGTGGCTGCGGAATCCGGCTCCTCGGATTTTGAGATCAAATCCTATCCCGGGGGGCGTTACTACAAGACCACCTTGATGGGCAGCTACGAGTTTCTCGAACTCGCCTGGTACCAGGCCTACGCCCACCTGCAGATGCAGAAGATAAAACCCCGGCACAAACAGCCCTCGCGGGAGGTGTATGAGAACGATCCCGCCACGGTGATTCATAGCAACGAGATCGTCACTTCGATTTACATCCCGATAAAATAGTCGCCTGGTTGCTCACAACGTTCAGCCACTAAACCGGCAGCATGCTGTCAGTGAGTTACCCATCCGTACCAATGACAACAGCAAGCCCGGCTTCGCGGCCGGGCTTTTTTCGTCAAATCATCCTAACTATGAAGCTAACGCTAGATCAATACGCAGGCGCTTCCGCCTCGTAGCGAATGCCGCTGCGCGCCGCCTGATCGCGAATGGCGCTGTAGAGTTTGTGATCCAATGAACCCTTGGCTCCACCCGACTTCTCCACCTCCTGTTTCAGAAACTCATCGCGCTTTTTCGAGAGCTCACTGATCTCCTCCTGCAACGCCTTTCGCTGCCGGGCCTTCTCGCCGATCACTGCGCGCTGCTCCCGGGGCGCCATGGCACGGATGGAGGCGGGCAGGTGCTCCTTTTCGATGGCATCGAGCTCGATCCGGCCGCTGGAGACATCGTCGACCAGTTCACCGTCGCCAAGCAGATTGGCTTTCCCGCTCTTTGAGGCGTTGAAGGTGGCACGGCGGGCACGGGTCGCCAGGGAGGCCGACTCGTGCAGCTTGTCCGCCGCTTCCTGTTTCTGCCGCTTCTTCTCCAGTGCCTCTTCCGTTCCATAGTAGAGGCGGGTCTCATCCAGCCGCTTCGAGAGTCTGGCCAGACTATCATCGAAGGGGGTAGTGATCGCGACTGCATCGCCGTCCTGGGCGACCTGTGCATACTGTCCCAGGCCGGCCTCTGCAATCCTGTTCCAGACCAGTCGCGTCGGAGGACTGTTGCCGGCCTGGATGGTGTTGACCACAATGCCCCTGGCATTGGCCCGTTTCAGGGTCTGCGGATATTTCACATCGTCCTGATAATCCATGTGCGGCGGCGCATCCCCCACCAGGAAGAGGGCGCGATAGGCATCCTCTCCCTGGCTCCAGGAGATCTTGTGGACCGCGTCGTCGAGCGCCTGATTGACGCTCTCCGGACCGTCACCGCCGCCCGCGGCGCGAAAATCCATCAGCGTGGCGTAGACCGAGTCGAGATCCTCGGAGAGATCCACCACCCGGGTCACGTACGCATCGCCACGGTCCCGATAGGCCACCAGTCCCATCTTGATCTCCGGGGCGGGATTTGCCTGGGCCATGGTGGAGGCGATGGACCAGATCTTCTCCTTGGAGGCCTGGATCAAACCGCTCATACTCCCCGTGGTATCGAGGACAAACACCACTTCGATTTTCGGCGGTTCCTGGGTGTTGCCGACTACTACCGGCGGTTGAAACGGATCGGTCGGTGGCCCATTGACCGCGCCAACCTCCTTGAGGGCCGGATAGAAAGCGATACCACCGGCGGTAAAGGCGAACAGGGCTGCTGCAATAATTTTCGATTTCATCGTCGTCTCCATGTTGGTTAGCCCAGTGTGGACAGCTTGGTGAGCGCGGCTTGCGCCGTGCGATAGGCCTGTTGGAAGGGATCATCAGCGCCATCGAGGTGAGTGCCCGGTTTGCCCGCCCGTCTCCAACTGCTGGGAATGAAAACGAACAGTGCCTGGACGAGGAAAAAGCACCAGACACCGAGCAGCAGACTGCCCGTCTGCAGCATCGCCCAGAGTGCAGCCGCCAAGCCAAATGAGAGCAGAGCGAGATCGGCCAGCGCCGAGATAAGACTGGCGTAGAAATAGAGCGAACGGATCAGCCATACAAGCCCCAGATGGGCCATCAGATAGACCGGCAGACTCAATCCCATCAGCCAGATCAGGGCCGCGCTCATCAACCAGAGGCTGATGCTGCTGATACGCCCGACGTTTTCACCGCTGCGACGCAAGAGGTAAACGACATAGAGCAATCCTGCCACCGCTATGAGCATGCGCAACACGAACCCCGAGGCGAATAGCATGGTGAGCGGATCAAACAACACGCCAATCCCGATAGTGGCAATCAGTGCAACGGCTACACCTTCCAGGAAGCTTGGCCGTCTCATGACTGCGCCCTCTTCTGCTTTTCGCGCAGAAAGGCAAGCTCGATATCATCCTCGCTGACAGCGAACTGACGCATGAAATCCGGTTCATTCCAGGCCACCTGTTGTGACTCTTTGTTGTCCGTGCCCGCAAGCAATTCCGCCTTTTGTCGCATCGATTCGAGACGGGTACGGTTTTCATCGATGCGCTTTTGCAGGGCTTTATACGCCCCTTGCAGCTCCTGCTGCCTGCGCACCAGATAGTCGAGATAGCGTTGCGACTCCAACTTGCGTTTCAACAGGCTGCGCGCCAACGCCTCGTTGCCGTTATCGAAGCAGAGGTCCAGCTCATCGGAAACCGGTTTAAGCCGCCGTTCAAGATCGCTTTGGCGCGCCTCGAGCTGGTCGAGATCCACCTCGATCAACTTGGCCTGCTGTTGATCCTTGGCCAATGCCTCTTCCATTTCGCGAACGGCCTGCTTGAGCAGGATCTCCGGCTCCTCCATGCGATCGAGAACCGCATTGACATCGGCTCGAAACAGCCTGGATACTCTTGTGATCAGTGCCATGACATTCTCCTTCTGTTTGAATCTCTATGGCTCAGTCTAAGCAGGGCTCGCCTTGGCGAGTAGACAGATTTAGGTAAAACTGTGGCTGGCGGATTTACATAGAATTTACATTGCCAGTACAAAATCTTGTTAGGCTATCAATGGAGTTATTATATTTTATCTCTATCTGCCTTTGAGATTCGCGTTTATTTGCGTTCATTTGCAGACTTTAAAAAAAATTTTTTACGAAGATTTGCGGTCTGTTTTTACGGCCCCATGAGGAATGGACAAACAGCATGACCCGGAAACCGCGTATCCTGATCATTGAAGACGAACAGGCGATTCGCGCCGGTCTGATCGATGTCTTCATCTACCACGGTTTCGAGGTTGACAGCGCGGCAGAGGGGCCGGCCGGATTGCAGAAGGCCCTCAGCGGCAGATTCGACATGATCCTGCTCGACATCATGCTGCCCGGAATCAACGGCTTCGATATCTGCAACCGGATACGCGAGGATGACAAGGATCAACCCATTATCATGCTGACCGCCAAGACCAGCGATGACGACATTGTTCAGGGACTGACCCTGGGCGCGGACGACTATGTTGCAAAGCCCTTTTCCGTAGCCCAGCTGGTGCTGCGCGTGGAGGCGGTCTTGCGACGCGCCCGAAACAGCGGTGCGGATCAGCACCAGATTCAGCTGGGCGATGAAGTGGAGATCGACATTCGCAACCTGAGCGGCATGCGCCAGGATCAACCACTCACCTTTACCCGCCGCGAGATGGAGATCATCGAATATCTTTATCACCACCGGGAACGCCCGGTGCCCCGCGAGGAGTTGCTCAACAAGGTCTGGGGCTATGCAAAAAATGCGGATATCGAAACCCGTACCGTGGATATACATATCGCCAAGCTGCGCAGAAAGATCGAGCCCAACTCCGCGGAGCCGCAATTCCTGACCACCGTGCGCGGTGCGGGCTACCGCCTGCTGGTTGACTGAAATGGCTGGCTCAGCCCTCACGAGCCTGAACAAAAACCGGCTGCGTCGCTGGCTGATACTGTTTTTCTTCGCCCTCGCCATTCCCAGCGGCCTGCTTGTCTATCATGCCTACGATCAACTGAAATGGGAGGCCTTTCATCGCCACCGGGTACAGGCGGAGGAGCTGGCGACGCGCATCGACAAGCGCTATGCCCGACTCATCGAAGAGGAGGAGCGGCGCGCCTTCGTCGACTACAACTTTCTCGTCGTTGCCGGCGATCCCGCAAGCAACTTCATTCAACGATCCGCGTTGTCGAGCTTTCCCGTCCGCTCCCCGATACCCGGTTTGATCGGCCATTTTCAGGTCGACAATGAGGGTTTGTTCAAAACCCCGCTGCTCCCCGACTCCGCCCTTGTCGCCGCTGAATACGGCATCCAGGCCGATGAGCTGGAACAGCGGGAGGAACTCGCCAATCGTGTGCGCGCCATACTTGGCGAAAACCGGCTGCTGCGCGCCGAGCTGCAGGCTGACAAAGAGCAGGAACTCCGACGTGATCTGGCCGCGCCTGAAGAGATCTCCTTGTCCGACAAGAGCGGGACGCTCTTCTCCTCAAGCGACGAATCAGATCGCAGCCGGGATCGCCGGTCAGGCATCGAGGATGACAGCACCTCTGCCGGTTTCAAGATCAGTGAAGGCGTCAGTTCAAGCCAGGCAGCCTTCGACCGTCTTTCCGAGCAAAAAACCGATCGGCCAGCAAGGTCGTCCCCGGGCACCAACCTACTCGGCCGCGTCGAAGACCTGGAGTTGGACAGCAGCTTCGAGTCGGCGCAAACACCGCAACAACAAAGGACACTATCGACAAAGAAATCCAAACTGGAAAAACGCGCGCCGCGCAAAGAGCGCAGTGTCTTACCCGAACCGGAATCACCTGTTCCACAATCCGCATCCGCCGGAGCACCAGAGGAGGTGCAATCGACTCAATTGCGAATCCGCACATTCGAAAGCGAGATCGATCCTTTTGAAATGAGCCTATTGGACAGCGGCCATATCGTGCTCTACAGAAAGGTCTGGCGTGACAACCAGCGTTACATCCAGGGCGCGTTGATCGAACAAAACGCCTTTCTCAGCAAGATCATCGAAGCCAGCTTTGATGAGACAAACCTGGCGCGGATGAGCGATCTGATAACCGCCTACCGGGGTAACCTGCTCACCGCATTTTCCGCCTCTGCGGGAAACCGCTACCAGACAGGTGCCGGTGAGTTGCGCGGCGCCCTGCTCTACCAGACCCGGCTTACCTCGCCCCTCAATGATCTGGATCTGATATTCACCATTCAACACCTGCCTGCCGGCCCCGGCGGAAGCGTCATCGCCTGGATCGCCATCATCCTTTTCCTGCTGCTTAGCGCCGGCTTCTATGCGATCTACCGCCTGGGACTGGGGCAGATAAACCTGCTGGTCCAGCAGCAGGATTTTGTCTCCGCGGTGAGCCATGAACTGAAGACACCCCTCACCTCGATCCGCATGTATGGCGAGATGCTTCGCGAAGGCTGGGTGGTTGAAGCGAAGAGGCAGGAATACTACGCCTATATACAGGACGAGAGCGAACGCCTGACGCGACTGATCAACAATGTGCTTCAGCTCGCGCGCATGACCCGAAACGACCTGCAGATAGAGCTCAAGCCGGTCTCCGCCGGCGAGTTGATCGACATGATAGGTTCAAAGATCGAATCACAGGTGACCCGCGCCGGATTTACGCTCAATCTGAACCGCGCAGGCGACTGCGAATCCCGTACCCTGCAGATCGATCCCGACTACTTCACCCAGATCATCATCAACCTGGTGGACAATGCCATCAAGTTCTCCGCCAAGGCGGAGCGAAAGGCGATTGATATCGGATGTCAGGGCGCCCAGGATGGCACCCTGACCTTCATGGTGCGTGACCACGGACCAGGGATTGCAAAGGATCAGATGAAGAAGATTTTCAAGCTCTTCTACCGATCCGAAAACGAACTCACCCGGGAAACCGTGGGGACCGGAATCGGCCTGGCGCTGGTGAACCAGTTGGCCGTCGCAATGAATGGGAGTGTGGACGTAGTCAATATGACGCCTGGGGCGGAGTTTCGTATCAACTTTCCCTCACAATAATCAACAATTGCGTTACGGCCCGCCTGACTCCACAGTGTACCTTAATCATATTTTCTCCCACAGGCCAAATGGATTTCATCTACAGCCTGAACGCTCTCCACGCCTACCAGGTGTTCCAACAAACAATTCAAAAACAGACGTCTCTCCTCTAAAAGAAAACCTGGCTGTTTATAGAGCCCGTGACATGCTTGTTTGATTAGATGCGCAGCCGGATCGAACTTCGCGCCTTTAAAGTGTACCAGGAGGCAATCGTCGTATGCATCATCTCCGGCGTATAGCGATGACGAGAAGATGAAATAAGAGATAGTCAAAATTACTAGAATTTGCTTCATTTCATCACCTATACTCACCCCTTTACTATATTAATAATTAAAGCATGGACAATATAAATCTATCCTTACAATACCCAGATCCTGGCTATACATATAACATGCAACACGTAAAGATCCTACGGCGCACTTTATCACTGCCTGAGAGATATTCCTGCAACAAAATGTACACAGCGCCAATCTATAGCGATTGAATCACCTTGAGACCACACTCGATGGAAGCGATGCAAAGACTACTCGAAATCATGGCACAGCTGCGGGACCCCGCTAAGGGCTGTCCCTGGGATCTGAATCAGACCTACAGCACGATTGTTCCCTACACTCTGGAGGAGGCATACGAAGTCGCGGACAGCATCCAACGGGGGGACATGGCTGAACTACGTGACGAACTCGGCGACCTGTTGTTTCAGATCGTCTTTTACAGTCAGCTTGCGAAGGAGGATGGTCATTTCGATTTCAATGACGTGGCGAGCGGCATCTGCGACAAGATGATCCGTCGTCATCCCCATGTCTTTTCAGATGCGCGGTATGAGAATGAACAAGAACTACGCCACGCCTGGGAACAACAAAAGGCGGAAGAGCGGACTCAGCGCAAGGATCCATCGGGACAGACCAGCCACATGGACGGGGTGGCCCACGCCCTGCCGGCGTTGATCCGGGCGGAGAAGCTGCAAAAACGGGCAGCTCGCGTGGGATTCGACTGGCCGCATGCCCAAGACGCCCTCGACAAGGTCAATGAGGAACTCGATGAAGTCCGCGTTGAGATCGGCAGGGGCGACAAGGATCGTCTGCAGGACGAACTCGGCGATCTGTTGTTTTCCATGGTCAATCTCATACGACTGCTCGGTATGGAGGCCGAACAATCGCTGAGTCGCGCCAATGAGAAGTTTGAAAGGCGATTCCGTGCCATGGAGCGTTCGCTCCAAGAAGAGAATGAAGCCAACATCCAGGACCTCTCACTGGAGCAGCTGGACGCCGCATGGGAGAGGGTGAAGCGAAATGAGTCAGGTACCTAGTGAACCAGGGATAGAGAGCCATTGTTTCTAATATTGGATGTAATGGTTATCTGACCCTATTCTTGAAGCCCCTCAGGTCATCTTATTTTTAGCGATCAGTTCACCAAGGCAATCGCTCACATCATTACAACTGGTCTGGGTCCATCTCCCAGCCACAAGTATTACCGCACCGGCAATATAACCGGTACAACCAAATTGATTCTCACAACCGCCTTTTCCCATTCCAATGCCAAGGTACGAGTAACCATGTAAACACCTGCTCTGGCGGTAAAGCAGCAAAGATCCAATTGGACTGAAATGTATCGTGGATATGGTGGTCAGGGACAGAATCGTACAGCCGAGACTGGAATTTCAGCACGAAGAATTCGTTTTTTATCCCGAGTTTTCAATATGTAATCTGTGCGTCCGTAGCGCTATTTGCACAACAACGCACAACTTTGTATGTTTGATTTACACCGCGGTCAGGCAAAGTATGATGTACCAACCTAACAATCGTAGGACAGTGCAATCGAACTAAGAGCAAGCACTGTTAACGTCGCAATTCACCGGCGGCAACAAGCACAGCGTGGTGACGTTTTATGACGTCTGCTTGAATATTCCACGTATGGTTGAATTGTTGTTTTCACTGCCACTCAATCACCTCGTCAAGACTGCGACGCGGAGCGGCATCTATTTTATCTGTCGGGAAACCCAGCCTAAGCAAGATTTGCGGATGCCCGGCCCTCCCCAGGATTTTTTGAAGCTTAGGACGTAGTAACGCAACTTGGATTGGTTGATTCAAGTACGAAGCCTGCAAGTTGTTAGAATGTGCATTTAGCAAGATCCGCTCAAGCGCCTGACCGGCGCTTAGCCAATCTGCCACACTGTCACCATGAGTACCAAGGACAGCAAGAATTGGCGACTCATCGGCTAGCTGTTTATCCTTTGCTCCAACTCCGTTTCCAATATCAAATGTCCGAACAACGGCCTGTGCAATGGGTGCAACAATTCCAGGCACAGTCAATCCATCACCTCGACGGCGCGGATGCATCCAGGCAGCCAGTTCACGCCGCCAACCTGGATTTGACCATTGAATCGAACCACCTTCGGAAACAAGCGCAACGATATTTTGACGTGTCTCCTCCGATTCAAGTACCTGAAGCCAAGCGCCTTCCTCAGTAGCGGCTTCGCACAATGTCCCCAGAATTGCATTCGGGACCTCTTGAGATTTGAAACGTTTGCGGTAGGTTCGGCGACCCTCGATAGACGAAAACAGTTCAGCTTCGGCAAGTGATGATATCTCTGCCTCATTACAAGAAATGATAGCTAGTAAATCTTCACCATTGGAATCTGGTGCAATGTTATAGGTCACGCCAAGACCATCATGAGCGGCTGCGACGCGCAAATTCATCAACGCACAGCCACAACTGATTGTTAGCTCTCTGTCATCCGGATCATTCACAGGAAGCGCGCGTGTCCTGTCAGCATATAGCGAGATACTATTGTCTGTGATTTGAAATCGCCATGGCTGCGTATTGTGGCTTGAAGGAGCGAGAACTGCATATCCCAACAGCGATCTCATCCGCTCTGCATTGAGTGCGCGTGTTTCCGAGTTACTCATGCTACCTCCAAGAGGTTTTACCTTACGTCGCAAATCAGCCGAGCCTTTAGGAGCGCTAGCGACTAAGGACGTCGGCTGGATTTGCATTGTTAGGCACATTTCCGCGCAATGGTAAGGCTTGAGTCATCCAATAATTTGCATTTTTATCCAGCTTGTGTTTCCAGCCCCATTAATTAGATATTTAATAGTTCCTGTCATTCCGGCATCTGTGATGAATGGTGCTCTATAATCATCCACCGTTCACCATTCCAGCGGTATACGAAGGTGAACCGTGCAGGTACGACTGCACCATCGTTGAAAGTAAAGGTATAGATACCTGAGTTGATGGCTAGTTGACCAAAGGTACGTACATTTGCCTCATCAATTTTACCCACTGGCCCTTTAGCAAGAAAATGAACAAAATAGTCCTCGATTTCTTCGTGGTTGTGGCGGACCTTATTGGATACGGTCGGAAGCAGAATGCCGTTGCTTTCATAGAGAGCTGCGACTTTTTTTGGGTCTCCAGTCTGGAGTGCACTATTCCACTCATCGAATAGTGCTGTAATTTCATTATCGCTCATGTTTGTACTCCGAAATTGAATATGATGGTTGTGTAGAATTCAGCCTAACGAGCCTGTAGAAAAACCAAATCTGGAGAGCATACTTTTCTTGGTGGGGTTTTTTTGAACATCACTGTTTATTTTTCCTATGATTTATGCTTTCATTTTTTTGGCATGGTTTGCTTGCTTTTGTGCTCCCCTCTATCCCGGCACTTTGCCATATCGGTGGATCTTTAATAGATTATGCACCATACAGTAGAGCTTCCATTGGACATCTACCTTCTTTTTACCCCTGAAACTGAAGTGATTCAAGCCCAGGACACTGCAAATGTGGCCAAACACCGGTTCCACAATGCCTATACGGCGACTATAGATATAGCGGCCCTGCGAGGTATCGATTTTATGCTTCATGTGTTCTACATAGAGTTGCGGGGCCTCTTTCGATCGGCCGATAAAGATGGTTGCTTGGCGTGTCTCTGTTTTATCGAGGTTTTTCATGCAGCGGTAACGTAGTTCACAGGGTACGCAGTCTCACTTGGCGCCTCTAAAACGTAACGCTTCATAACCATTCAGGATGAACTTTCTTCCATTGCTGTAGAGCTGCTTCCCGGCCGGACAGAGGCACGTATGGGTATCAGCATCATAATGAAATTCTGGCGAAGTATAGTGCTGTGTTATCCTCTTTTTCTGTTGTTCCTGACGATTGCGCCCCTTATATTTTTCGATTGCCTGAAACCGTGGGTCACGCTTGCGAAATCCGAGGTCTGGAAGATAGGCGTCTATTTTGTGATTGTAAACATACCCGAGGTTGTTTTTGTTGTAGAAACCACTATCTGCTGTTAGCTTCGATTTCCTTCTTCGATACCGCTTGTCTAAAGCTGTGAAGTTATCCTCAGACCTTTCGATCATGGGTTGCAGCAGATTATGCTCTTGGGCTTCACTAAATGCTTCTGCATGGATGACAATCTCGTGCTTACTGTCTACTGCGGCTACCCCATCATAGCCCTGGATAACACCTATACTGCTCTTGATTTTGGCGCTTTCATTGCCGGTTAGATTGCTCTTCTTGGGTTTACCGGGCTTTTCATCATTATCACTCAACCAGTTTTTAAGCTTCTTGATGTGCTGCTTAATCGTCTGATGGTCCGTTCTTCCTTCTCGCGTCGCTGCCGGTCAACAGCGGTGTTGCATTCGTCCTCTTCTCGGCGGAGCATGAGCATGTGTCTTACCGCCTTTTCCATTTTCTTTTTTTCTGCTGCAGTTTGTCTTTGGTGCCACTCCACTCCTTGGCGGCGTCGCTCGGCAGTTTGCAGCCATCTACGGCAAACATGTCATGGCCGATCAGTTTCATTTTATCACAGATCAATAGTACGTTCCGGAAGAGCTGGACGATCTCTTGATCCATCGTTGATACAAAGTCAGTGATGGTAGTGAAATTAGGCTGGGTATCTGCTGATAGCGAAACCGGCGAAATCGGGGTCAGAGAACAATTATTTCAAATATTAGAACCAATTGTTCTCTGACCCCGGTTTTACTTCTTCTCAATCTGTTCGAAGAGCTTCACTTTATCTTTGTGAAGAACCGTTCGGCTTTTTTTAACAGTTGGATCTCGTCATCACGATTTGCCAGTTCACGCTCCAGCTTCTGAATCCGTTTCTCTGCCTGCTTGAGCTTCTGTTCTGCAAGCTTTTCACCCTCTGTCTTCCTCAGCCCAGCCGGTGAACGAGCATTCTGTACTTGTCTGGCCATGTATGGATTCCCTCTGAGTTCGCCTCGTCTATCCTCCATTTGCCAGCGATACACCATGACCGGATGAAGCCCTAATGTCTCCGCTACTTCCTTGGCCATAACGCCAGGATGGTCCGCCAACTTAACAACGATTTTCTTGAATTCTAGTGTATACCTATCGTAGTGTCTTTTCCTCGTTAGGCCCATTTTTCATACCCCTTCAGTTTGACGAAAATATCTGTCAACTAAAGTGGTGTAAGTTCAGTCCGAGTTTATGGCTTTGTTATGTGATTTTCCTCAATGTCGTTTGATCTCATCATTGCCTCATCAGCTAAGCGCTCTAATAACATTGGCAATTCTTCCATAAGCATAAAAGCCTCTTTTTCATTTCCTATCCAATCTTCCATCCATGCGCTTTCCATGGACATTTCTGTCATCATTCTCATATCCCGAAGAATATCTCTAGCTCCTTTCCAATCTCCAGAACTAGCCCTTCGATATGCTTCCATTCCTATTTCGTACAACCAAGGAAGTTGATCTTTATAGAAACTTAGCGCTATCAATATTCCAGTTGCACTGCCTGACTTGCTATTTATACTGCGAGTAAACTTTTTGACAAGATATGGATCAACTGGTCTTTTAGATTTCAATGATTTAGGGGAGCGGCCAAGCTCTTTTGCAATGCGACGCGGCATTACCTCCATCATTTCGTGCAATGCCATTTTCGACATTTCACCACCAGACATTAAAACCCGCTCTTCAAGCTTACTTAGCCCATTCCTTACATCTGTAACTGCTGATACCAGATCAGCCAATGATCTTTCTTCCGGATTCTCACTTTGACGAAGAAATTGCAGATCAAGCGAAACAGAAATAGGTGTTTCAATATCTTCTGGACTTTTTTCCGCCGCCTTTATTTGTTCGATTATTCCTTCCTTAGCCGCTTCTACGCTGTCTAGATCGTGATGGTCAAAATGGATGGTTCTTGTTCCGGCGACATCAAATGGAATTCTTTCACCTTTTTTGATTATTTGTACCAATGGTTTTCTTATGGCATGCCTGATTGCTAGCTCGTAGAAAACATTAGGATTTGTGTCGGTAAGATCCGCGATCACCAATGGGTCACCAACGACATGCTGAATTACTTGACTCGTAATAATTCCTGGTTTGTCTATCTCATCCGCTCGTATGGCCTTGTAACCGCAGGCTTCTGCTGCTGGGCGAATAATATGCCGTAGTACTTGATCGGAGCGCTTTCGGACATCCGATTCCGCCTCTCCTATAGGAGAAATTACAAAGCAGGATTTTGTTTGATCAGTCACTTTATTACTCCATTGCTCCAATTTTGTTCTTCACATAACGCCTTGCTCAGGGGCAAAGTGGAGTGGAAGCAGTATATGGTAAAGTGAGCGTAGCGAACCATATATTGCTGGAGCGTAACTTTGTCCCTTGCAGCAATTTGTTATGCCTACGCCTTTAATAACTAAAGTTAACATCAAAATTTCCCGAGCTTTCTAATATAAAACTGCACACTTTGTAGAGACCTTTTTCTTGCGTGCTGATTACATTGGCTAGCTCGTAAAAATATTCTGGAAGCATGATTTCATCTACATCACTCTCCCTGCTACCGTCTGGCTTTGTGTATACAACCTTCAAATCTATCGATGAATCGAATCTCTTTGCTTCAACTTCTACTTTTATCCAGGGCCCAGCAAAAATAGAAGCAAGTTCATCTGCTATAGCTTGGTAATACTGATCCGGCGTATCAAACATACTCAATTCTCTTTGTGGGCATAACGTTGCCATAAACCGCGCGAGGTACGAGCGTCGGATTTGATGGCCTGGTTATGCATTAGTGCTCATTGCCCGAGTAAATCCACATTGGTTCCGTTTTGCCCGCACGCTCAAACCCTAAAGCCTGATAAAATTTCACTGCCTCTCCATCTGCAGTGAGCATTTGTTGGTGAAACCCACCATAAATGGATTGCATGGCCTCCATCATTTTACGGCCTAAACCATTTCCTTGATATTTCGGATGAACCAGCATGTGCGGGTAGTAAACAACCAAGTGACCATCTGAAATTGCGTTACCAATACCTACTAGCTTACCTGCGATACGAGCAGTAACTAAAGTATGAGAATTATTTAGAGCAGCCACTAGTTCTGCGGGTTTATCAGCAGAAGACCATTCATTTGCCTTATAGTTATCGATTACTTCATCTTCCGATATTTTGTCATTTAAACTAATCGATACTTCCATGAGTCTCTCTCGCATTGTATGCATAACGTCTCACATGAGGGGCCGGAGCGTAGCGACGGTCCCAGTGAGCGAAACGAACGACTCTATGTGATTGTTATATTACATAATTCTCAGAATACCCTTGACAATAAACGCCGTTAAGTTGACAATTCAAAGAGATAACCTTGACAAGGAGTATACTAATGGTTGGTGTTCGAAGCCGCGGAGAAACCATCCGACAATTCATCGTGGACAATGTATCCGCACATCCGACTTCAATTGTCGCCCTTACATCTGAGAAGTTCGAAATATCTAGGCAGGCTGTTAACAACCATATACAACGGCTGGTCACCCAAAAAGCCCTGGTTGCAGAGGGTAACACACGCAATCGCGTGTACAAGCTTCATCCAGAAATTGTCACCTCGGAGAGGTTTCAACTTATAGGCTTGGAGGAAGACTTGGTTTGGCGTGAGTTTATTCTCCCAAGACTTGGCGCACTTCCAGACAACGTGATTGATATATGGAGCTACGGTTTCACAGAAATGCTCAATAATGCTATTGATCATTCCCAAGGTCGGCATGCCCTAGTATCTATAGAAAAAAATCCAGCATTCACACAAATATCAATTACTGATGATGGAGAGGGAATCTTTCTGCGGATTCAGCGCCTCATGGAATTACATGATGAGAGGCATGCCGTACTTGAGCTAGCGAAGGGAAAGCTAACTACGGACCCAGAAAACCACACAGGAGAAGGCATCTTCTTTTCCTCTCGGATGTTTGATGAATACGCTATTTTGTCGGGAGGCGTTTACTTTTCACATGAATTCAGTAGACCGGAAGATTGGATCATGGAGAGGGAAAACCCCCGAAGCGGGACAACGGTTTTTATGCAGCTAACCAATAACTCTTCAAGAACGGTTAAATCGATATTTGATAAGTATGCTTCTGGTAACGAGTATGGCTTTGATAAGACTGTAGTGCCAGTAACTATGGCACGGTACGGGAATGAGCTTTTGGTGTCCAGGTCACAGGCAAAAAGATTGCTTGCGCGAGTTGATCGATTCAAGATCGTTATTTTTGATTTTTCAGGAATAGACAAAATTGGACAAGCGTTTGCGGATGAAGTTTTTCGAGTTTTCAAGAGTAAACACCCTGAGATGCAGCTTTATTTTTCCAAGGCGACACAGGAAGTCGAAGACATGATTATCCGAGCGCTTCGATCTGATGAAATATAACGTTGCAATTCACCGGAGGCAAAAAGCATAGTGAGGTACGAACGACGCTTTTTGGCGTCCGCGTGTAATTGCCTTGTTATGTTCATTTACACTTTCGTACTTTTTGTCGTTGCATTTCTTCCAATAATGCTCGCCGGTAAAACTCAGAATCGCGATCATAATGCTTACAAATATCTGTAGTTATTTCTATTCTTTGAAATTCCCCGCCTTTATGGGCAGCATTATAAAGACAATTGCCTTCAATAATTGGTAGGTGCTTAGTTTTCTCTACACATTGCGATGCGGCATACCAATAGTTAGCTTGTGAAATAGAATACAAACATTCGTTTAAATTCTGTCTAAGAACCTTCTCAAATTCCCATTTTTCCACTTTGTACTCTTCTGTTAATTCGTAATCTCCACCAGCTTGAGCGTAACCACACATGATCATTAACAGAAAAGAGAACTTTTTCATATTAAGTGATGAGTTCTTTTTATAAAACATAACGATCAGCTTCAGCCGAGGCGGCGCGTTAGCGCTGACGTCGGCTGGAAGCGCTTGTTAATGCTGACCTCGTAATTTACTAAGTTCTTTGTAACATCGATCGACACATCTGCTACAAATACTGATATCCCTATTATCGTGTTTAAACATATACTCAACTTGATCTGTAGAGCTACCACAATATGTACATTTTGGATTCTCTTTCATTTCTTTGAGTCTTTTCTCTGCTTCCTTTGTGATATCTTGAATTTGTCTCAAGGCTTTTTCAGGGGGCATTTTTTGATCACCCACTGGTAGGTGTAGTTGATCCACTAGATCGCTTATAAGGTTAGCTTCCTTCCCTTTCATAACACTCAGCAGTTCTTTTATCCTTTTGTCCATTGAAGCCTATTCTTTATTGCATTAACAGTGGATTATGTGGACGGCACAAAAAATGTGATATGCCGCCGGAAAAAATATTGGAATATCACGCCAATTGTTCTATATATGTTCTCAATCAAGTCTAATCGCACGGATCGGCATGTCTTTTGGAGAAGAATGTGTACTCCA
>NATV01000129.1 GCA_003094535.1 gamma proteobacterium symbiont of Ctena orbiculata
ATCCGCCACGGTCTCGAAGGCGATGCCGGTTACCCCTGACTTGAGCAGGCGCCGGGTCAAGCCCTCGTCCGCCGCCAGGTGGAGAAAGCAGAACAGCAGCTGCCCTTCCCTCAGCATCTCAGGCTCGTTGCCATAGGGCTCTTTGACCTTGACCACCAGTTCAGCCTGATCATACAGGGTCTGTGCATCGGCGACGGTCTCCACCCCCACCTCCAGGTAGCGCTGATCCGGATAACCACTCGCCTCGCCTGCGCCCTGCTCCAGGATCACCTGATGCCCCGTCTTGACCAGCTCGCCACAGGCCTCGGGCACCAAACCAACCCTGCCCTCGAGGGGTTTTATCTCTCTCGGTACACCGATTTTCATTGACAACTTCTCTCGATTCTTTACCCCAGGGGGATGATTCCGTAGTATTCCCGCATTCCCGATTTAAGACTAGGATGCGGGTCACCGATTGGGGACGCGCCAGCCCAAGTCCATCTATAGATACGGTCTGCCAGGCTTTCAGCCATGGTAGAGCAGAGCTGGAGTAAGTATACATGAGTGAAACCAAGCATTGCCGGCTGTTGATCCTGGGTTCTGGCCCCGCCGGCTATACCGCGGCGGTCTACGCCGCCCGCGCCAATCTCAATCCCGTGCTGGTAACCGGCATGGAACAGGGCGGCCAGCTGATGACCACCACCGAAGTGGACAACTGGCCCGGGGACAACGCAGGGGTACAGGGCCCTGACCTGATGGAGCGCATGCGCCTGCATGCGGAACGATTCGACACCGAGATTATCTTCGACCATATCAACAAGGCGGAGCTCGGCGAACGCCCCTTCCGCCTCACCGGCGACCAGGCGGTCTATACCTGCGATGCCCTGATCATCTGCACCGGGGCATCCGCCAAATATCTCGGCATGGAGTCGGAACAGGCCTTTCGCGGCCGCGGGGTCTCTGCCTGCGCCACCTGCGACGGCTTCTTCTACAAGAATCAGAGAGTGGCGGTCATCGGCGGCGGCAACACCGCCGTGGAGGAGGCGCTCTATCTTTCGCATATCGCATCGGAAGTGGTGGTGGTGCACCGCCGCGATCAGTTCCGCTCAGAAAAGATTTTGGCTGACAAACTGAAGAAGAAGGCCGAGGAAGGCAATGTCACCATCGAATGGGATCATGTCCTGGACGAGGTGCTCGGCGACCAGAGCGGGGTCACCGGGATGCGGATCAAAAACGTAAAGGACGAATCCACCAAGGAGATCGATCTGCAGGGTGTCTTCATCGCCATCGGCCACCACCCGAACACCGCCCTGTTCGAGGATCAGCTCGATATGACCAACGGCTACCTGCATGTCGCCGGCGGCCTGGAGGGCAACGCCACCCAGACCTCGATACCCGGCATCTTCGCCGCCGGGGATGTCATGGATCATGTCTATCGCCAGGCGATCACCTCCGCCGGCACCGGCTGCCAGGCGGCGTTGGATGCGGAGCGCTTTCTCGACACCTTGGAGGAGCAATCCACGTAAGAGAAAAGAAATCCGCAAATGAACGCTAATGAACGC
This sequence comes from gamma proteobacterium symbiont of Ctena orbiculata, assembly GCA_003094535.1. Lineage (GTDB taxonomy): Bacteria > Pseudomonadota > Gammaproteobacteria > Chromatiales > Chromatiaceae > Thiodiazotropha. The sequence goes on from NATV01000129.1 coordinate 1,542, forward strand.
AAATGTTTTTAGTGTTGCGGTGGGTGTCAGCCTAGGGCGCAAATTTGTTCTATTGGCTGTTGCCATCTCGCTGGTTGGCTGCACGCAACTGCCACGGGGAATTCAGCCCGTCGATGAATTTGATATCGACAGATATCTTGGTACCTGGTATGAAATAGCGCGCCTGGACCACCGTTTCGAAAGAGGGCTGGACAAGGTCACGGCAAACTATGCATTGCGAAACGATGGCGGCATCGATGTCATCAATAGAGGATTCTCAAGCGGGGATCAGACATGGAAGGAGGCCCAAGGCAAGGCTTACTTTGTCGGTGACTCTGCGACAGGTCACTTGAAGGTATCGTTTTTCGGTCCTTTTTACAGCTCCTATGTCGTATTCGAATTGGATAAGACCGATTATGAATATGCGTTTGTCTGCGGCTACAGCCGGGACTATCTTTGGCTTCTGGCAAGGAGGCCCAGCGTCGACGAAGAAATAATCGAGCGTTTTCTCAAACGCTCAAGATCACTGGACTTTGACACCGACGAGATCATCTTTGTTTCTCAAGACCCAACCGCTGAAGCTTTACAATACGACCAGTAAGATCACTTACCTCAACTGACAGGTCGTTCAGACCGGATAAGATCACAAATCACAGCTGCAGGAAGTGATTTCTTAGTGATTGGCGGACGTCGCGATTGAGGTTTTTAACGATGTGAAAATTTCACATATAGAAAGATACATTTGTCACTTACCGATTATCAAGCAACGCCTATAGTTAAATCACAAGGAGGTTGTTTCAATCAGGACCACTGATATATGGAGATGAATTGGGTATCTTCGGGTAGAAAATAAAATCGGAATCCACAATAAAAAGAATAATCAAACTACTCAGCACAGGGACGTGCTGATTATCTTTCAGACTAGAATCCAAAATCCCGCCGCCGCCACCTTCCTGGCCAGTTAAATTTGCTGATGAGGAAGGTTCATCGCGCAGCCTCGGTTACACCTTGTTTGTCGCTGCAGATAATAGAGGAGGACAGCTTCCTGGCTGAAATGGAAGAACCCTGTATCCATGGAGATCAACTGTCTTGGATGAATAACAATGAGATATGGCAACCAAAAAGCCCCTCGTTCTAATCCGGGGGCTTTGATTGATTGGACCATTTCATCCTATTGTGCCGCATGTTTTTGCCTAACTGACCGAGATTAGGGTAACCACTACCCGCCGATCCCGCCTCGGACCGTCGAATTCGCAGAAGAAGATATTCTGCCAGCGGGAGAGGCCCAGTTTGCCGTCGATGATCGGCACGGTCTCGGATGGGCCCACCAGACCCGCCTTCAGATGACTGTCCCCATTGCCGTCCTGGGCATCGTGCAACCAGACACCCCGGGGGATCATTTTACGCAGTAGGTCGATCACATCGGTCTGCACGCTCTGATCCCAGTTTTCCTGGATCATGATCGCCGCCGTGGCCCCTTGGGCGTAGGCATTGACCAGGCCTTGTTCGATCCCGCTCTGGTTTACCAGACGCTCGACCTGGTCGGTTATATCCACGAGGATCTCCCGGCTGTGGGTCTCTAAATGTATCGTCTCACGCATACCTGGAACTCACTCTTGGGCCATAGGACGCCAGCCATAACTGAACCGCCAACGGATTTACAATCCCGCCACCTGACCCATCATCGCAGTACAAAACCCGATATTTCAACCATATAAGGCAGTTTCATTATGCCTCCCCATGGCAATTTACAGGCTATTTTACAACACGCCAATTTGGCATGTTTTTTTTGTTTAGATAACAGGCGTTTACATCCGTCCGCTTAAAAAAGCACGACAGATTGTCAGGTTCAAGGGATCAAAGGCGCCTGTTTTGACATCCTTCCATAGGCACTTTTTCCAAAACAATCAATAGGATATCGAATTGGCGCAAGCAATGGCACAGGGATTGCTGCTGGCTAATAGTTGCGCTTGCAGGGGCCAACTTAGATCTGCAGTAAAAAAATATCGCGATTGCAGGATTCCGAATTCGTTGACGTGGTAAAGCTTCACCGGCGCCGACCACCGCGCCGGGCGGTATGAACGCATGCATCGACGATTCTGATCCAGGCCAAGGGGGATTGAAATGAAGAGACGATGGTTCATACCGCTACCCAAGTGGTTGTTCGGTGGCGATGCCAAGCCAGGGCAGGGTCGGCCCAACGGCAGTGACGAGCCAGATGCCAAGCGCCGGCGTTTTTTCACCCGCGCCGCCGTCAGTGCGGTGAGTGTGACCGGTACTGCCGGTCTGGCCAAGGCGGTGGTGGACAACCTCCCGCAACCCGACCTGAAACAGCGCTACAACAAAGATGCCGTCAACGGTGAAGAGGAGCTCCTGTCCCGTGAATATGTGCTCATGACCGAGCGTGAAAAGCAGATCATGGTGCAGACACTCATCGAAAACTACGACGAAAAATCCTGATCATCGGGTGATCGTTCCATTCTATTCGATAGCCACTTGATCAGAGGACAACCATGCCCAATCAAGAAAAGAGCAAAGAAAAAGATAGCAAACTCACCACCCGCCGGGATTTTCTGCGCGGCGCGGGCAACTACACGGTGGCATCACTCTCCGGAGCGGCGATGCTGCTGTCCAATCCCAAACCGGCAAAAGCGAATGTCACATGGGCGGAACACTTCCAGAAAAACTACCGACTGATGACCGAAGAGGAGAAGCAGGAGGCCATCGAACGCCTTGAAACCCGGTACTCCGAGGAGTACGGCCAAAAAGTCACAGTAGACGGTACACCCTCCATAGATGGTGTTCTATTTGGTTATGCGCTGAATATTCAAAAGTGCATCGGTTGTCGGCGATGCGTTAAGGCCTGCGTGGCTGAGAACAACCAGTCCCGCGGTGATGAACAGCAGATCGAATGGATTCGGGTTTTACGCATGGAAAAGGGGAATTTTTCCGCGGAGGACAGGGATCAGCATGGCTATCCGGAATCTTTTGGCGTTCAGGTCGGCGGTAACGCCTATAAACCTGCGGGGGTGGTGCTGGAGGGCCAACACTACTATGAGCCCGACCAGGTACCGGAAAAGGATGCCTTCTACTTCCCCATGCAATGCATGCAGTGTGAGAAGCCCCCATGCGTGAAGGTCTGTCCGGTACGCACAACCTATCGCGATCCGGACGGCATTGTCGTCGTCGACTACAACTGGTGCATCGGCTGTCGCATGTGCATCGGTGCCTGTCCCTACTGGGCAAGGCGATTCAACTGGGGCGAACCCAATCTACCGAAGGAGGAGTTGAATCCCCACACCCACTATCTCGGCAACCGCCCGCGTATGAAAGGGGTTGTGGAGAAGTGCACATACTGCGTGCAACGCACCCGCAAGGGGCGTTGGACTGCATGCGTCGAGGTCTGTCCCGTCGGCGCACGCAAATTCGGCAATCTACTGGATCCTAACAGTGAAATCCGCAAGGTCCTCGCCAAAAAGAAGGTGTTTCGCCTGCGGGCCGATCTCAACACCTATCCGAAGTTTTTCTATTTCATGGATTAATGGGAGATCTCATGATGCGTTTTACTCAATTCGTGGTCGATTTCCTGCGGGCGGGATTCACCGGCGGCATCCTGTACTGGTGCTGGATGCTTTTCCTCGCATTCTTCATCATGCTCTGGGGCTACGGCGAGTATGTGCAGATCGCCAACGGCATGATCGTCACCAATCTCAATGATCAGGTCAGCTGGGGATTCTACCTGGCCAATTTCGTCTTCATGGTCGGCGTGGCCGCGGCCGCGGTCACCGTGGTGTTTCCCGCCTATGTCTACAAGCACAAGGAGCTGCACCGAATCGTCATCCTCGGTGAGATGCTCGCCATTGCCGCCGTGGTGATGTGCCTGTTGTTCGTGATTGCGCACATGGGAAGACCGGACCGGCTATGGCATATCCTTCCCGTGATCGGCATCTTCAACTGGCCCCATGCAATGTTGACATGGGATGTGATCGTACTCAGCGGCTATCTGCTGCTCAACATCATCGGCGGTTTCTACTACCTGTATAAAAAATATGCCGGCACCGAAGTCAACAAGACGTTCTATCTTACGATTGTCTATATCGCCATCGTCTGGGCGCTGAGTATCCATACGGTTACCGCTTTCCTGATCAATACCATGCCGGCGCGTCCGATGTGGTTCCACTCGGTCATGCCGATCAAGTTCATTACCACCGCCTTTGCCGCCGGTCCTTCACTGATTATCATCGTATTCCTTCTGGTGCGTCGATTCACCCCAATGAAGATCGCCGATGAAGCCTTCCACCTGCTCTCCCAAATCGTAGTCTGGTGCCTCGGTATCGCCCTGTTTCTGACCATGTCTGAAATCGTGACCGAGCTCTACCCGGCCACCGAACACTCCCTGGGCCTGCAATATCTGATGTTTGGACATAACGGCCTCAACTCCCTGGTGCCCTATTTCTGGACCGCACTCACCCTGATGGTGGTGTCATTCGTGCTGTTGCTGATACCCAGACTCAGAAAGAACCTGACCCTGCTGCCCTTCATCTGCGCAGCCGCTTTTATCGGCATTTGGATCGAAAAGGGTATGGGCCTGATGCTGCCCGGCGTTATCCCGACGCCGATCGGCGAGTTCGCGGAGTATACACCGAGCCATATCGAACTCATGGTTGTCGGCGGAGTATGGGCGATCGGTTTTTTCTTGCTCACCTTCATGCTTAAAGGCGCGGTCGCCGTACTTTTGGGCGAGGTTAGTTATCAGCCGCGGGCCGGCAAGCAACCTGTTTCAAGTGAACAGGGAGAAGCGACAATCTAAGTTCATGACTCATGGAATGTACAGACAAAATCGATTTGGAGAAAAAATGATGACAAGCTATCGAAACTATCTGTCAATCATGGGTTTGTGTTTGCTCGCGATCTTGTCGATCAAACCTGCGCTGGGCGCCGAGTTGCCGCAAAACAGCGAGTGTTTTGAAAGCAGGGACGGTATGTCTCAGGTTAATGTCCATGACACAGCAACGGGTGTGGTGAATGTGAAATGCTCACCCGATACCGGAGGCGTGCTGTGGTGGGGAGATCCTTTCGAAGGCACCATCCCCATGGGGGATATGGAAGTTGAAGCAGACTACTGGCACGAAGAGGCCGTGGTGAAACCCCGTGAACCGCAGATAGACAGGAACAAAATGCTGACAATATGCGGCATGGCCTGCCACAACGGCGTCTACGTTCCGATCCCATACAACAAGGATCCCCGCCCGTTGAAGATGCATCTGGACATCATCCCGGATGCCATGAATCTTAAACATGGCAAAGGGAGCGTTTGGTGTCTGGATTGTCACCACTTGGTCGATCGCACCAAGCTGATCGACAACTTCGGTTATTCAGTCAGCTTCAACCAACCGCAGAAGCTCTGCGGCAAGTGCCACGGTCAGGTCTATCGTTCCTGGCGCGACGGTATCCACGGAAAACGCATCGGGATGTGGGACAAGGGCGGTAAAAAACGCTGGTGGGTCTGCACTGAATGCCACAATCCGCACGATGTTGAACAGGGCGATAGAAACTCCGGTTACGCCCAGTTGGCCCCGGAACCTGCACCCAACCTGCCTAAGGGGATGACTAATGCGGACCATGAAAGGATGCATCATGGTCCAAGCAAAAGTGAATCACTGCATTAAGGTTGGCTGCTAAAACGATAACCATGTACTGACGCTGGCCAGGATACCGGGATACTTGTCCATGTTCCGTAATTTACAATGAAAACCAAACTGGTCGATGGGGAAAGAGGCGTGACAACAAGTTTCCAGAATAGAGAAAAGACCAGGCGACAGGCATTCGAGTCGATCTGGGAAAGCCAGATCGATGCGGTGTTTGCCGATGTCGCAGCGGTCTATGACAGAGCCAACGATTTTGCCAGTCTCGGTACCCTGAAAGGTCTGCGTCGTAAGTTCATTGCGACGATTGACGTATCCCCCGGGCAACGGGTCCTCGATGTCTGCGCCGGAACCAACGTGATCGGCATCGATTTGCTGAAAAAGGAGCCGGACCTTGATATCCACGCCGTCGATCGCAGTGACGCCATGCAGAAAGTCGGCAAAGACCGTGCTTCACAGCAGGGCTTTGAAATCAAGGGGCGCATCTGCGATGTGCACCAACTGCCGTTCCCCGACAACCATTTCGATATCGTCACCCTGCAGTACGCGACACGCCACTTGCGCGTGATTGATGTTTTCTCGGAGATCAATCGGGTGCTCAAACCGGGGGGACACTTCTATCACTTCGACATGCTCAGGCCGGCCAACAAAATCATCGAAGAGGCATATTGCCTCTATTTGAAAGGGTGTCTCAAAACGATCTCCTGGGCCATCAATTGTGGTCCCGAAGCGAGAACCTGCTGTGACTACTTCATCGATGCCATACGTCTCTTCTACTCCACGGATGAACTCTCTCGCCTGCTCTCAGAATTGGGTTTTTCCGATGTCGACGGCAGATCACTGCTGGGCGGTACGGTTGCGATCCATAAGGCGTGCAAGGTTTAGGAGAAGTTGATGACAGATGCGCAGATAGATTATGAGAAATGACATTATGACGATTGATAACAGATTGTTTGCTTTCATTTGCATCATTGCAATCACGCTGTCACCGGTTTCGGCAGTGGCATTGGATGCGCCTGCCCTCTACCACGAACGCACCTGCATTGCCTGTCATGGAAGCAACGGCAGAGAACCGGCAATGGATGAATATCCAAAATTAGCCGGACAGTCTGAAGAGTATCTGCTGACTCAGATGAAGGACATTAAAAGCGGATCGCGTTCGAATGCGCACTCGATTGCGATGAAAAATGTTATGCATCTGATCAGCGACGAGGAGATGTCAGTATTGGCGAAGTGGCTGGCAAAGCTGCCTGAATAAATTGAGCACCGACTGTCAAGTGAGGAGGTTCGCACAGACATCAACGCCAGGCGGCATCAGCCAGAGAGCTGACCTGTTCGTAATAGGCATCACGATCCATGCCAAGCACAGTGGCGCCGAAGATTTCCGCGTCGTTTGCGGTGGCGAGATCGCCGTAATTGACCAGTACCAACTGATAGAGAATAAGCGCGGGTAGATCGGCGTGTCGATTTTCGAAATAACTGTGCAACAAGATAGTGTAGCCATCATCAGGATTGTCGGAAACAGCTTCAGTCTTGGCGAACATCCCTGGTTCAATTTCTCCGGACACAAATCTGACCTGTACCGGATAGCGAACCGACTTACGATCGCCAAGCATGCTGAGCACGGTTTGGTAATCAATGTTGTTACCATAACGGTTTCGAATCTCTTTTGCCTTTTCAAGGGCATGCAGCGAGACCGCACCGTGAATGACCTTACCTGCTCTTTTCTTGACCTTGGGTGTTTGATCTGTCATGACAATTTTACTCGTTTTAACGGCCGGGGATAGACAATGTCTGACTATAAACTGAAGTTTAGCGAAGATCCTATTGAGGAATCCAGGCAACGCACCATGGATGAGATCCATCAGTTTATCGGGATGATGGACGGGCGGCCACTCGCGGTGGTGACGCTTAACGATGAACAGAGCGCGCTTTGGGATTCCGAGGGAGACATCGATTACCAGGATCAGTTTGGACGGCAGATTGTCAATCAGGTTTCAGATGGCATCACTGAAACCCTGCTCATCCGCAACCACCAGGGTTTTCCGCTGGCGTTGGCGGCATTGAACGCAAGTGATGGCTGGCAGGGAATAGGTATAGACAGACGTTTGCGCTTTGAGGTCGCGAGGATGTTTCAGAATGATGAAACTGAATTCATGTAAACAAACATCTTCGTACAGCATTCACCGCCGGGAGGTCTCATGATGAACATTTCGATTTGCAGGGCACTGTCTCTTGTTGGACTCATTGCAAGCTTCCTAATCTCCACCGCCTATGCCCAAAATAGCGATGATGACACCGCCAGTCTCTATCTCGCCAAGGCTTGTGCGGGATGTCATGGCGTGGACGGCCGTTCACCTGTGAAACCCTACTACCCGAAGGTTGCAGGACAAAACGAAGCCTACCTCTACAATCAACTGCGTGACTTGAAAAACGGCAGCCGCAGTAACAGCCAATCGAATATCATGAAAGGCATCATGACGGCTGTCAGTGATGAGGAGATGCGTGCAATCGCCGCATGGCTTGCAAAACAGTAGACAACTCAGATTCCAATGACAAAGGTGGAACAACAGCCACCATCGTGGCCTCCCCGTCAGCCACCAAATAGATAGCGAATCGCCTTGCGGTTGGTCCAGGAGGTGGCCAATCGGATGGCTTGCGCATAAGGAACCCAACGATATTCCGCATGCTCCTTTGCGTGCAGCCTGGGCTGCCGTCTGTATTGCAGTCTTACCGCAAACCAGTGTTCGGTATTGGCATGCACATGGGCACCGTAGCGGGAACGCCAGGCGGGGAGGATTGGAAATGTCTCCCGACAAGAGAGATCGACCAGGCTCCCTCCAGCAAGAATCCCGGTCTCCTCGTAGAGTTCCCTACGCGCGGCCTGGACCGCAGACTCACCCCACTCCAGGCTGCCGGTCACCGACTGCCAGAAGTCCCTGGGGCGGGTTCGACGCAGCATCAATACCTCACCCGCCGTGGTATAGACAACGACCAGGACCGATTCGGGCCTCTTACTTGCTTTCTTCACTGACCGGTTTACGCACCCGGATCGAGAGCTCCCGCAACTGGTCCGCGCCCACTTCCGAGGGTGCGGAGGTGAGCGGGCAGGCGGCGGTCTGGGTCTTGGGAAAGGCCATCACTTCGCGGATCGAGGCGGAACCGGTCAACAGCATGACCAGCCGGTCGAGACCGAAGGCCAGGCCGCCATGGGGAGGACAACCGAATCGCAGTGCGCTCAGAAGGAAGCCGAACTTCTCTTCCGCCTCCTCTTCGCCGATCTCCAACAGCCTGAAGATCTTCTGCTGCACCTCCTGCTGGTGGATACGGATCGAGCCGCCACCCAGCTCAACGCCGTTCATAACCATATCGTAGGCGCGTGATTTACAGGCCCCGGGATCACTCTCGAGCAGCTCGAGCTGATCCAGTTTCGGCGAGGTAAAGGGGTGGTGCAGGGGTGCCCAGCGGTCGTGCTGCTCGTCCCACTCGAACATCGGGAAATCGACCACCCAGAGCGGTTGCCACTCTCCCTGCAGCAGTTCCAGATCATGCCCCAGCTTGACCCGCAGTGCGCCCAGGGCTTCATTGACCACATGGCTCTTGTCGGCACCGAAGAAGATCAGGTCACCGTCTTTGGCATCGGTTCGCTGCATGATCGCCTCGACCACCTGGTCCGGGAGAAACTTGAGGATCGGCGATTGCAGACCCTCGGCCCCCCTGGCGATCTCGTTGACCTTGATGTAGGCCAGTCCCTTGGCGCCGTAGATGGCGACGAACTTGGTGTACTCGTCGATCTGTTTACGGCTGAGCGAACTGCCGCCGGGTACCTTCAACGCCGCAACACGGCCATTGGGATCCTTCGCCGGCGCGGAAAAGACCTTGAATTCCACCTCCTTCATCAGGTCGCGTAGATCCACCAGTTCAAGGGGGACGCGCAGGTCGGGGCGATCCGAGCCGAACCGCTCCATCGCCTCGTCATAGCTCATACGGGGAAAGGGATTGGGCAGATCCACATCCAGTATCTCCTTGTAGAGCTGACGAATCATCTCCTCATTGATCTCGATGATCTCGTTCTCGTCGAGAAAGGAGGTCTCGATATCGAGCTGGGTGAATTCGGGCTGCCTGTCGGCACGCAGGTCCTCGTCGCGAAAACAGCGAACGATCTGGTAGTAGCGATCCATGCAGGACATCATCAACAGCTGCTTGAACAGCTGCGGAGACTGGGGCAGTGCGAAAAAGGATCCCGGATGAGTACGGCTCGGTACCAGATAGTCCCGGGCACCTTCCGGGGTCGCCTTGGTTAGCATCGGTGTTTCTATATCGAGAAAACCATTGTCATCAAGGAAACGGCGCAGTACCTGGGTCACCCGCGCCCGGACACGGATCTTTTCCAGCATCTCAGGACGACGCAGGTCGACATAACGGTAGCGCAGGCGAATCTCCTCGGAGGCCTTCTCGTGCTCATCGAGCTGAAACGGCGGCGTATCGGCACGATTCAGCACCTCCAGCTCCAATCCCAGGATCTCGATCTCGCCGGTGGGCAGGTCGGGGTTGACCGTGCCCTCGGGCCTGGGCCTGACGCGGCCCTTGATACGCAGGACGTACTCATTGCGTACCTGCTCCGCAATGCTGAAAATCTCAGGCAGATCAGGATCGTAGACTACCTGCACCAGGCCTTCCCGATCCCGCAGGTCGATAAATATGACGCCGCCGTGATCGCGTCGACGGTGCACCCAACCACAAAGTTCCACTTCCTGGCCGATATGAGAGCTGTTGATCTGTCCACAATAGTGACTGCGCATGGAAATTTCCTGTGAGAATCCGCTGATAGCAATCCGGCAACGGGCTAAAAAGCGGGAATGTTACGGCTTGACCTCTGCCTCTGCAAGCCCATCGGCATCGGCCGGATTGACCGCCCCCATGGAGAGCAGCATCTTGAGTCCGTCGTCGACGCTCATATCCAGCTCCCTTATATCCTCCTTCGGTACCAGGACGAAATAACCGCCGGTGGGATTGGGCGTGGTCGGTACATAGACGTTGACCACATCCCTTCCGGTGGCCTGCTGCACCGCGCCACTCTCTTCACTGGTCAGAAAGGCTAGGGTCCAGAGCCCGCGTCGCGGGAACTCCACCAGGATCACCTTGCGAAACGACCGGCCCTTGTCGGCAAACATGGTTTCGACCATCTGCTTGACCGCGGAGTAGACCGATCTGACCAGCGGTATCCGGGCCAGCAGCCTCTCCCACATGCTCACCACCTTGCGACCGAAGAGATTGGCGGCGACCAAACCGGTGAGGAGCAGGATCAACAGGGAGAGCAGGACACCCAGTCCCGGTATGTGAAAGCCGAACAGATTATCCGGACGGTAGGCCTCAGGCAGCAGCAGCAGGCTGTTGTCCATCCAGCCGACGAGCAGATTGATGACAAGAAATGTAGCCCCCAGGGGCAGCCACACCAGGAGACCGGCCACGAGATAGCGGCGGAGAAAACTCATCTCATTGTATCCCGCAGCGCCTTAGTGGCAGCCGCAGGAGCCGCCGCTGCAACTGGACGCTTTTTTCCCTGTATCGGCGGATTTGCCTTCGCTAGCGCCGTTGTCGTGGATGTTTTTCTTGCCCCCTTTCTTGAAATCGGTTTCGTACCAACCGCTGCCCTTGAGGCGGAAGGCGGCGGCCGAGATGATCTTTTTCAGCGCATCCTGCTTGCATTCCGGACATTCGGAAAGGGCCGGTTCGCTCATCTTTTGGATGGCTTCCAGCTCATGATCACAGGCCTCACAGCGATACTCGTAGATAGGCATGACAGGCTCCTCAAAATTCGATTCGCAGCGGCAGCGATGTCTGGCGCGCCTCTGAAACGGGGAATCCTACCACATTGGGGATGGGAAACGACATTTCACGGCATGAAACAGCCACGGTGCCACCCAATAGGCTTTGCCTTCACGGCTGAACAGGCATTGAACCCAGGGCCGGATAACCATTCAGAGCGCGTCGTACCCGATGCAGGAGAACCGCCGCGATGGGTCACCGCACAATCACCACATACGCTGCAATCACTCGCTGTCCCGCTCCTGTTTCTCTCTGCGTAGACGCAGCATCTCACCCTGGCGCCGGGTGATGTGGCGGATCAAGGCATCCTGGTCACTGCTGCGAATGAGGTTGAAATTGATCCTGGTATGGTAGGGATAGGCGGTGTCACTGCCCGTGGTTTCTTCGATGCCAACCACATCGCCGTAGGCGATGATCCCGGTATAGGAGGGCAACAGCAGCAGCTTGAGCTCAACCAGCTCTCCCACCTCCAGCATTTCCGTGATGTCCATGGCCAATCCACCGGCACTGAGGTTGACCGTGCTGGAGGGACGATTCAGCAGTTCATTCTCATCCGCCAGGAAACTCTGACCCAGCAGATTGATCTTCTCATCCAACGCCTTGAGGTAGTCGGCAATATCCGGATCGCGCTGCTCGATACGGTGCAGGGGTGCCGAGAGGTGCTGGCTGATAGTCTGCAGCCTGGTCATTACGGTGAATCTGTCAGTCCCCTGCAGCTGTTCATCGATACTCGATGGCAGCTCGTTTCGGGTTATCACCCGATAGCTGACCTGGATCGAATCATCGATACGGAAAAATTCTCTGCGTTCATCCCGGGAGATTCCCTTTTCGTCATTGCTCATCAATCAACACTCCTCTCCGCCTCAGGCTGGTGTTCACTGGCCTTGATCACCTGGCCGCTATCCGCATCCTCACCACGCTGAATTACCAGCTCAACACGCCTGTTTTGCGCCCTGTTCTCACTCGAATCGTTGGCAACCAGCGGCTGAGAGTCGGCATACCCCTGGATCAGAAAGCGGTTTTCGTCAATCGCGGCGTTACTCAGCATAGCATGCACAACGGTCACCGCCCTGGCTGAAGAGAGTTCCCAATTTGAACGGAAACGGCGTGTTGAAATCGGCACATTATCGGTATGTCCGGCCACGATAATCTTGCCAGGCGTGGAGGCGATCACATCGGTTATCTTGGAAATCACTTCGAAGAAATCGGGATTGAGATTGGCACGCCCCGAAGGGAACGAGCCCTTTTCCTGAATACGAATGATGATTTTCGTATCCTCCATCTCAACATCCAGCAATCCAGCCGTTATTTCGCCTTCCAGCATCGCCTCAAGCTCCTCAGCCTGCTCCTCGACCTCTTTCTCGAGCTGCGCCTGCATCGCCGCCTTTGCCGCATCGATATCGAGCTCTGAATCGATCTGCGCTTCGCTCCGCTGTTGCTGCTCCTCGCTCTGCAGAAACTCCTTCTCGATATCCGCTGTCGTCTGACGTAGTTCATCCAACGGCGTCGGTTCCGGCTTGCCCGGACTGAACTCCTGCATGATGACGCTGGTACCCTTAACCACGTCCATCACCGGTATTTCGCGCTGCACGCCGAAGGCATCCTTCATCGACTCGGCCATTTTTTTGAATCGTTGGGCATCGACCTCTGCGAATGAGAGTAGGAGTACGAAAAAGCACATCAGCAGCGACATCAGATCGGCAAAGGTCGCCAGCCAGGGCGGTAGACCGTCAGGACACTTCGGGCATTCGTCGGCCATCTGATCAGGCTTCCTGAACCGGACGTTTGCCGGTCGGGAGATAGGTGCTCAGCAGTTGCTCCAGCACCCGTGGATTCATACCTTCCTGGATGCCGGATATGGTTTCGATGATCAGGGATTTGTTGGTCTTCTCCATGGAACTGGCCCTGGCCAGTTTGTCGGAAATGGGTTGTGCGAAGGCATTCGCGATGACAGCGCCATAGAGCGTCGTCAGCAGGGCCACCGCCATGGCGGGGCCGATGCTCGCCGGATCCGACATATTGGCCAGCATCTGCACCAGACCAACCAGGGTACCGATCATACCCATCGCCGGGGCCATGGTGGCCATGTTTTTGAACATCCGTTGACCCACTTCATGACGCTGGATCGTCAGGTCGATATCCTTTGTCAACAGCTTGTTGACCAACACCGGATCGTGGCCGTCCACGCACAAGCCGATACCCTGCTTGAGAAAGGTATTGCCGATCTCCTGGCCCTCCAGCGCCAGCAGGCCGTTTTTACGCGCGATGTCAGCCAGCTCCACCGCCTCATCTATCAGTTTCTTCGGATCATCCGTCTTATAGAAAAAGGCCTTCATGCCAATGCTGAAGGAGCCAAGGAAATCACCCAGGGAGACCTGCATCAGGGTCACCATGAAGGTTCCACCAACCACGATCAACAGTGAAGGGACATTGACGAACAGCATGACATCGCCACCGGATGCGATCGCTCCGATAATAATGCCGAATCCACCCAATAGACCAACCAGAGTAGCAATATCCACTGATTATTTCTCCGAATCCCCGTATTGTTTTTTGATTCGTTACTAATCCACTCGAGATCAACCCGTCCCGGGCGATCGTATGAATTAAGAAAGGACTCCAATCTGTTTGTTTTAGCGGTAGGAATAGGCCAAACTTTAATTCCTCAAGGGGTGGAGAAAAATCGGCTTTATGGGCCCGAAAACGGTGAATATTGGCTGCTGAAACGGCATTCTTTGGGTCAAATTGTCAACTTCATGAAACCTTTTTGCGATCACTATGGCAGAGAGAAACAACATTCTGATTACCGGCTGCTCCAGTGGAATTGGCCGCTGCGTAGCCGCTGGGCTTAAGGATCGCGGTTACCGGGTCATCACCAGTGCCCGCAAGGAGGAGGATGTCAGAGAACTGCAGCGCCAGGGATTTGAATCTCTGATCCTGGATCTTGCGCAAAGCAGCTCCATTGATCAGGCGGTGAAAGCGCTGTCGGAACTTACCGATGGCCGCCTCTACGGCCTCTTCAACAATGGCGCCTATGGTCAGCCGGGGGCGGTTGAAGATCTCAGCCGCAAGGTACTACGGCAGCAGTTTGAAACCAATCTCTTCGGCTGGCATGAGCTTACATGCCGGGTTATACCGTTGATGCGCAGACAGGGTGAGGGACGCATCATCCAGAACAGCTCCATCCTGGGCTTCATCACCCTGCCCTATCGAGGTGCCTACGTGGCCAGCAAATATGCCCTGGAGGGATTGAGCGACACCCTGCGCCTGGAACTGGCCGGCAGCGGAATCCATGTCTCGCTGATCGAACCCGGCCCCATCGAGAGCCGGTTTCGGGAGAATGCCCATGCCATGTTCAACAGACATATCGACAGTGACCGTTCCGTGCATCGGGAATACTACAAGGCGATGGTCAATAGACTCGAAAAACAAGGGCACGCCACTCCCTTTACCCTGCCACCGGAAGCGGTGCTGAAGCGAGTCATCCACGCCCTGGAGAGCCACAATCCGAAACCACGCTACCATGTCACCTTTCCCACCCGCCTCTTCGCGGTGTTGCGTCGCCTACTCAGCAGCCGCGCCATGGACCGAGCCCTGCTCAGGGTCAGCGGCGGAGGCAAACGCTGATCACTCCATCAGAGATTCCAGGTTGAAGCGGCAAGGGGTTCTGTGACATCATCCTTGCCCCTTTTGCAACCATGTTGTCCGATAGCCGCTATGTCGAATGAGATCCCAACCCCCATTGAGATCAATTTGCATCAAAAATCCCGTTTCTTGGCACTGCGATTTTCCGACGGCATGCGCTTTGAACTCCCCTGCGAGTATCTGCGCGTCTTCTCCACGGCGGCAGAGGTCAAGGCGAGCGACGTTCCTGTTACCGGCAAGGAGTCTGTCAACATCACGAAAATCGAACCCCAGGGACAGTACGCAGTACGACTCGTTTTCGACGACGGACACGATACCGGAATCTACTCCTGGGAGAGCCTTTACAGGTTGGGTATGGAACAGGAAAAAAACTGGGCCGACTACCTGGCAAGGCTTGAAGCCATTGGCTACAAACGCAAAGAGGCGGAAGAGCAAGCGCGCAGGATCAAGCTCTACTATTTCTCATGGCTGGCGAATAAAACCGGCAGGGAGAGTGAAGAGCTGGTGTTGCCGCCATCCGTGACGACCGTATCGGAGCTCCTGAATCTACTCAGGAAACGTCGGTATCAAATCGCCCAGGTCTTCGATGAATCACTATTGAGGCCTACCGTCAACAAGCAGTTTGCGGAGTTTTTCACCCGCCTGGAAGATGGGGACGAGGTAGCATTGGTACCCAATCGCCCGACACCGCCTGCTACGCCAGATATCTAGTTCCGCCTGCCGGTCGCGCCGTATCGAGCATGATCTCAGTTCAGATCGAAGTTTAGTACCTGCGGTTTGCCATTACGCACGATCTCGACTTGTACGCTTGTCACATCCTTCAATTTCTCTATCAGCTTCATCGCCTCCTGATCATTGGAAAGGGCGATGCCATTTACCGAGGTGACCAGGTCCGAGGGCCGTACCCCCAGTTGATTGTAGAGTTCGCGATTCTTTTGCGGCAGTATTCGATACCCTTTCATACCATCCCTGGATTTAACCGGTACAAAACGCACATACTCAAATATCTTAAGCGGCTCATTCCGCAACAAGTTACTGTATTTGCTGAGATTTCTACTTGGTCTCTGTTCTGCGACGCTGGGGCCCGTACTCAACCTGGTTGCGCCTTTGGAGGAAGCCGATCTTTTTCTGGCCGCTGGAGCTGATCTTTTCGAGACCTTGGGAAAGCGCAATGTTTCCGACTGCCCATTTCTCAACAGCACCACACGATCGTTGAATACCGCCTGCAAGGTAACGCCAGACATCACAGCGTTGCCGACCTTATAATATTTTTGTACGTTTCCGGAGGTACCGATTATCGCCTCCCCCTTATCGGCTTCATCAGCGACGAATACCCCGTGCAGGGTCAGATTGAGTCGGGTTTCGGGTGCCTTGGTATCGATTTTCTTGACCGCTTTAGCGGCCCCTGCGACCCCGAAAAGATGAAGATTAGCCACGCCGTCGAGCCGGTTGGTTGCACGCCTGTTGCTTACGGCAGGTGTCGTTTTAGCCCCCTGTGTCTGCGTCTGCTGTTGAATCTCCGGCGCCGGAATCAGACTCCAGGTGAGTTCTGCCGCACGCCAGCTGATCAGCAGCAGCAACAACAACGCCACCGCGACCGGAAGTTGCTTGGAAAGCAGCTTCTCCAGCCACTTCGGCGCTGTTTTTTCTGACATCCAGCCGTTTAAATAGGCTTGGGCCTGTGTCGCGATATTCATCTAACTCCCCGCAAACCCGTCTACTGCACCGGATATTGCATAAGCTTGGGATTCAATTTGAATCTCTTATTTATCTTAGCAGCCATTTTTTCAGCCAATCTGTGATCCACCTCCGGTCCGACCCGGATACGGTAGTGCTGTTTACCGTTCAGCTTCACCTTTTCCATCTGTGCCGGAAGATCGGCCTCACGTAGCTGTTCGACCAGCTTTTTCGCATTATTCTCATTGGTGAGGCTGGCAACCTGGATCACCCATGCCGTGGGAGAGGGTCTTGCAGGTGAACTCCGGGGCGCATGCTTGGGCTCTGCCGCAGGAGGCGTACTCTCCTTGACGGGGGCCGGTTTCGGTTCTGGGGTCGGTTCGGGGGTTGGTTCGGATGCGGGTTTGGAGTCAGGTTTAACTGCTGGGGTAGCCACCTGGTGCTGCTCGATCTTCCTATCCTGTTGACTCCCCGCTTCCGGCAGGGGCCTTCTGACCGCGGGTTTGGCCGGTATTTTGTAGTCCGAGACAGAGGTCCGTTCAACCGGCTCTTCGATCAGCATAGGCACGAATATCACCACCAATGCGACAAGCACCGCGCCACCCAACAGTCGCTGTTTTAATCTCTCCTCCAGTGCCATATCCACTATTCCAGCTTACGATTCAGTGACAAGCTGAACACAATGCGACGGTTCAGTCCTTGTCTGTTGATCCAAGTATATCAGTTCAATCCCCGATCTCCCTCATGCCAAATCCAAATAGTGCATAGCCTCTCCCACAATCCGGAAAGAGCCGAAGACAAGCATCAGATCTTCCGGCCCTGCCTGCTCACGACAGGCACGGTAGGCCTCGGCAAACCCGTGGTAGCAGCTGACAGGCTGCTTCACCTCAGCCCGCCTCAGGGCCACGGCAAGTTGCTCCGCCTTGCGTCCCCGCCAACCATCCAGATCGATCAGGTGCCAACCGGCCAGGTATGGACCGATCAAGTCGACCGCATCGGCTGCATCCTTATCTTCCAGCATCCCGAACAGGGCATATACACTTCCCTGCCAATGCAACTGCCGCAAGGCCTCGCCGAGGCTTTCCAGGGATTGCCTGTTATGGGCCACATCCAGGAGCATCGCGGGTTTTCCAGCCACGAACTGCAGCCGGCCCGGCAGCCTGACCTGCTGCAAACCCCGGGCGATCGCATCCGGATGGAGCGGCAAGCTCTCTTGCAGCAGATGGCAGACCATGACCACCGCGCTGGCATTCTGAAGCTGCTTGCCACCCGTTAAACCCGGTTCTGGAAGCTCCAGCACCTCGCCATTCGGTCCCTGCCACTGCCAACCCTGCCGAGTGGAGCGGTAGTCGAATTCCCGCCTCGAGAGATAGGTATCGGCATCCAGCTGTTCGGCATGTACGAGAACCGACTGCGGCATGGCCCGATCACCCAGGACAACGGGCTGGTGGCTGCGTATGATGCCCGCCTTCTCCCTGCCGATGGTTTCAATATCATCGCCGAGCCAGTCGGTATGATCCAGATCTACCGTGGTGATCAGGGCAATGTCCGCATCGATGATATTCACCGCATCGAGACGGCCACCCAACCCCACTTCAAGAATGATCAGTTCCGGTTTCTCTTCAGTGAAACAGATCAATGCGGCCAGGGTGGCGAACTCGAAATAGCTTAGGCTTATCCGCTCCCTGGCCTGATCGATGATCTCGAAGGCACGGCACAGCTGCCGATCTGAGACGGGTTTGCCATTGAGGCGAATGCGTTCGTTGTAACGGACCAGGTGGGGTGAGGTAAAGCACCCCACAGTGATCCCGGCCTGGCAGTAGATCGATTCCAGCATCGCCACGGAGGAGCCCTTGCCGTTGGTGCCGGCAACGGTCACCACCCTACTCTGAACGCCTTCCGGCCTCAGCCTGCGCCATACGGTGGCAACCCGCTGCAGTCCAAGGTCAATCTCTGTCGGGTGGTAGCTAGCCTGCCAACCGAGCCACTGTTCCAAACTCTCAAAGCGCACCGACGTGACTCCATTGGCCGGTATCGCCAAGCCCTCGTCGAGGCACAAAATAGATAAATATAGTATTCGAAATCAACAGCTTTTTTTGATGGCCAAGGCAGGACCGAAACAGCCTGAATGGCCGCCGGCCGCATGGAGCGATCAGGCCTTGGGTCTGTTCATCATGATCGTGAGCAGATCGGCAATACGATCTCGCATATCACGCCGGTCAATGATCATATCGATGGCACCATGATCGAGTAAAAACTCGCTACGTTGAAAACCTTCGGGCAGTTTCTCGCGCACCGTCTGTTCGATTACCCTGGGCCCGGCAAAACCAATCAAGGCGTTGGGCTCCGCCACATTGATGTCACCCAGCATCGCCAGACTGGCGGAGACACCACCCATGGTGGGATCAGTCATCACCGAGATGAAGGGGAGACCGCGCTTCTGCAGCCGCTCCAAGGCGGCACTTGTTTTCGCCATCTGCATCAAGGAAAAGAGTGACTCTTGCATCCGCGCCCCGCCACTGGCGGAAAAACAGATCAAAGGGGTATGCCGCTCCAAGGCCATGTTGACGGCGCGCACAAAGCGTTCGCCCACGACCGATCCCATTGAGCCGCCCATGAAACTGAACTCAAAGGCGGCTACCACCAGATCTATTCCCTTCAGCTGGCCGCGCATCGCGACCAGCGCCTCTTTCTCTCCCGATCCCTTCTGTGCCTGGCTGAGACGCTCCTTGTACTTTTTGCTGTCTTTGAATTTCAGCGGATCAACCGATTCCAGGCTTGCCCCGATCTCCTCCTGGGGTTCCGGATCGAGAAAGGTCTCAAGGCGCCGCCTGGCGCCGATGCGGTTGTGATGGTTGCATTTGGGGCAGACATCCAGATTCCTTTCCATCTCCGCACGGTAGAGTATGGCGCTGCAACCCGGACATTTGGCCCATAGGCCCTCGGGAACCGCACGCTTGTGTCCTGCATCCGTGCGGATGCGGCTCGGCATCAGTTTTTCGAACCAACTCATAGGATGTACTTGACCTTTGTTATCTCGTTATTCGCAGCGGAAACCCGGGCTTCCGGCGTACAAAAAACAACCGCTTCACTCTGCCCTATCCATTGCCAATCTCATGGATGAGATGACCTCTCTCAATGATGCACCTATCTTTTCCGGTGCTTCGGCCAGAGCCTCGACACGGGAAACCAGCGCACTACCGACGACGACCGCGTCGGCAAGCCTGGAGACTGCGGCGGCCGTCTCCGCATCCTTGATGCCGAATCCGACGCCCACGGGCAGTTCGGTTACCGCACGAATCTCATCCAGCTTCTCATCCAGGGAGTGCAGATCCAAATGGCTTGCACCTGTCACCCCTTTTATGGAGACATAGTAGACGAAGCCACCTGCCAAGTCACAGATCCGCTGAATGCGCTCTGTCGTGCTGGTGGGCGCAACAAGGTAGATCTGATCGATGGCTTTGGCCTGCAGCAACCGCTGCAGATCACCGCCCTCCTCGGGGGGAATATCGACCACCAGTATACCATCCACGCCCGCCTCTGCCGCCTTGTCAGCGAACTGCTCATATCCCATCACTTCAATGGGATTGAGGTAACCCATCAATAGCACCGGTGTGTCGGTATCCAACTGTCTGAACTGGGCCACCATCTCCAATACATCGCGCAGGCTGACATGGTACTCAAGGGCACGTTCACTGGCCCGCTGTATCACCGGCCCGTCGGCCATGGGATCGGAAAAGGGTACCCCCAACTCGATCAGGTCGGCACCGGCGGAGACCAGATCGTGCATCAGATCAACGGTAATCTCCGGGATCGGATCACCGGCGGTGATGAAAGGGATCAGCGCCTTTCTGCCCTCGGCCCTGAGCTGGGAAAACTTCCTCGCTATCCGACTCATAGCTGGATCCCCTCCCGCGCCGCGACCGTGTGCATGTCCTTGTCACCCCGCCCCGAGAGGTTGACCAGGATGATCTGCTCCGGACTCATGGTAGCGGCAAGCTTCGCCGCGTAGGCGAGGGCGTGGCTCGATTCAAGCGCCGGAATGATACCCTCTATGCGAGTCAGATCATGGAACGCGGCCAGAGCCTGATCATCGGTTACCGCGACATAGTTCGCCCTGCCGCTGTCTTTCAGCCAGGCATGCTCCGGTCCGACACCCGGGTAGTCGAGCCCGGCGGAGATGGAGTGGGTCTCGATTATCTGCCCATCCGCATCTTCCATGAGGTAGGTTCGGTTTCCATGCAGCACACCCGGCCTCCCGGCACAGAGCGGTGCCGCGTGGTTTCCGGTTTCCAGGCCATCCCCCGCGGCCTCGACACCATAGATGGCGATCTCCGGATCATCCAGGTAGGGATAGAAGAGGCCGATGGCGTTTGAACCGCCGCCGACGCAAGCGACCAGTGCGTCCGGCTGCCGCCCCGCTTGTTGCACCATCTGGCTGCGGGCCTCTCTGCCGATAACCGACTGGAAATCGCGTACCATTGCCGGATAGGGGTGGGGTCCGGCGACCGTGCCGATGATGTAGAAGGTGTTGTCCACATTGGTCACCCAATCGCGCATCGCTTCGTTGAGGGCGTCCTTGAGGGTTTTGGAGCCCGACTCAACCGCCCTCACCTCGGCTCCCAGCAGCCGCATGCGATAGACGTTCGCCTCCTGCCGGGCGATATCGACAGCCCCCATATAGACAACGCACTCCAAACCGAGCCGGGCAGCCACGGTGGCGCTGGCAACCCCATGCTGACCGGCGCCGGTTTCGGCGATGATACGGGTCTTGCCCATGTATCTTGCGAGAAGCGCCTGGCCCACGGTGTTGTTGACCTTGTGGGCGCCGGTATGATTCAGGTCTTCCCGCTTCAGATAGATCTGGGCGCCGCCCAGCTGCTCGCTCCAACGTTGGGCATGGTAGATGGGAGAGGGCCGTCCGACGTAATGCACGAGATCCTGGTCCAACTCCTCGAGAAACGCCTGGTCTTTCATGAAGTGTTCGTAGGCTTGTTGCAACTCCTGCAGCGGCGCCATCAGGGTTTCAGAGACAAAGAGTCCGCCATACGGACCAAAATGCCCTCGATTGTCGGGTAGGGACCCGATGATTTGCTCAGTTGTCTCCACGCTTGACTCCCGCAATAAATGCCTCAATTTTTGCCGCGTCTTTTATACCCTTAGAACGTTCGACACCACCGCTCACATCCACTGCATAGGGATGCACCTGCGCTATCGCCTGGGCCACATTTTGCGCATCGAGTCCACCCGCCAGGATTATCCTCGAAGCCAGGGATCCGGGGATTCGGCCCCAATCGAAACGCTTACCGGTACCGCCAGGCAGGCCTGCCTGATAGCTGTCCAGGAGCAGACCGGAAGCACTGCCATAGCGCCGTTCCGTCTCTGCCAGGTCTATCCCCTCCCGCATGCGGATCGCCTTGATCCACGGCCTGGCATAGCCCGAACAATCCTCACCGCTCTCGTCACCGTGAAACTGCAGCAGATCGATCGGTACTTCCCGAATCGTCCTCTCTATCGCCGCCCGCTCCTCGTTGACAAAAAGTCCGACCACAGTAACGAACGGCGGCAGGCCCTGCACAATGGCCCTGGCCTGCTGCAGGGTAACGGCGCGCGGACTGGGAGGATAGAATACCAGTCCAATGGCATCTGCACCGAGGCGGACCGCATCGGCAGCGTCTTCAGCCCGGGTGATGCCACATATTTTGATACGCGTTCTCATAAGCTGCTGAAAGATACAGTAAGCCACACCCCGAGGCCAGTTTTGCGCAATAGCGGAGGGGTACCTGCCTCGACGTCAATCAGCCAGGCTCAAAATCCCAATTCCGGAGGATCGGGAATTGCGAACTCCGACGGATAGTCAACCTTGGTCAAATAGAGGCCTTGGGGCGGTGCCGTGACGCCGCCCAGGGTGCGATCGCGCAGTTCCAGCACCTCCCGGGTCCATGATTCCTCCTGTTCCCCCTTGCCGATGGCGATCAGCACGCCGGCAATGTTGCGCACCATATGATGGAGAAAGGCATTGGCATGGACCTCGATTGAGATCAGTTCACCCTCTCTTTCGACATCCAGGCTGTAAATAGTTCTATTCGGGTGTTTGGCTTGACACCCCATCGCCCTGTAGGAAGAGAAGTCGTGATTGCCCAGCAGCGCCTGCGCCGCCCGGTGCATCCGTGATTCGTCCAGGGGCTGGTGAATCCAGACCGCGCGATTGCGCCACTGCGCGGAGCGATAGCGCCGATTCAGGATCAGGTATCGATAGCGCCTCCCCACGGCGGAAAAGCGTGCGTGAAAGCTGTCTGGGACCTGTTGCGCCCAGCTGATACTGATATCCGCAGGCAGATTGACATTGCTGCCCAGCACCCATGAGCGCTCCGACCTTTGTGCATCGGTTTCAAAATGGACCACTTGCCCGGAGGCATGCACGCCGCAGTCGGTACGACCCGCGCAGTGTACCGTCACAGCATGATCGGCCACCCTGGAGAGCGCCTGCTGCAACAACTCCTGGACGCTTCTTACGTCACCCTGGAACTGCCAGCCGTGAAATTCACTGCCATCGTATTCCACACCCAGAGCTATCTTCATCTAATACCCTGATACAAAATAATTAACCGCAAATGAACGCCAATCACCGCGAAAAGTCGCAAATAGTAAGAGAATGTATTCTGTCACCACGCAAATAAATATCTGTAGCCTTTATAACCTCCTCTATGGGATCTCAAATCGAATCGCGCTGGAGTTACAAATCATTAAATCGACACTATCCTGATTGTAAACATTTCGCGTTTATTGGCGGTGATTGGCTTTCATTTGCGGTTTGTTCTTTTGTTATGTAGTTCCCAAATGATCTGACTTAAGGGCAATAAAAAAGGGTGCACTGGTTCGTGCACCCCTTATGGTATTGGAGAATTCCTAACTCAGGAACCGAGACTGTTCAGCAGCTCCTGGGCCTCTTTCTGCTGAGTGTCGCTACCTTCGCTGGAGACCTCCTCGAGGATGCTCTTGGCGCCTTCAATGTCGCCCATGTCGATATAGGCCCGGGCCAGATCCAGCTTGGTGGTGATCTCATCGGTGGAGTCGAGGTCCAGATTTTCACTATGGCTCTGCAACAGACTCAATTCATCCGCTTCCGGTTCTTCGCTGTCCAGATCCGAGGAGAGCCCTTCCAACTCCCTCTCGATACTCTCCAGATCCAGATTGTCCAAGGTCTCTGAATCCTCGAGTTCGATGGCATCCGAGGTGCCGGCAGCGGTTACATCAGCGGAAACATCCGAATCCTGCTCGATATCCGCCAGATCGAAGGGCTGCTGCGCCTCTTCGACATTTGAATCCATATCGAGATCACTGAGGTCGATATCCAAGGCATCTTCCTCCTGAGGCGGAGTAGTCTCGCCCGACTCCATCTTGTTGAGGAATTCCGAATCCATGGAGAGATTGGCTTCAAGGCTTTCGGAATCCATCTCGTCGATACTCTCCAGACCACTGAGGTCCATGGAATCGATCTCGACGTCGGACGACGCCTGAGGCTCCTGGGTCTGGGCCTGGGCCTCCTCTTGATGGTCGACAACCGGTTCTGAGGCGATATCCAGTCCAAGGTCGCCGAGGGTGTCGTCACCCGATACCACGCCACCTGTAGCCACGCCGGCAGCACCGGCAAACAGGGCAAGTGACGGATCAAGCTCTTTGCCCATCGCGGCGATTTTGGTCCAGGTATCCGGCTCCCTATCCTCCAGCCCCCCGTCGTGCAACTCCTGGGCCAGGGCGTTGAACTCCTGCGACTTTTTCGCCGAGAAGTAGATTTCAGCAAGCTTGTGCTTCAGCTCCTCGCGTTCCGGATTCTTTTCCATCGCCTGTTTGATCAACTCTTCGGCCTGTTGATAACGGCCGTAGGCGATATAGACGTCGGCCTCGGAGAGAGGATCGACTTCACCGGTCTCATCCTGCAGTGCATCGATATCACTGGGAGAGAAATCACTCATGAACGAGGTTTCGTCGGTCGGTGCGGTGAGCGAACTCGAATCATCCTTGCTGGTGGTAACGACGCCGCTGTCCGGTGATACCAGAATACTCTCGGCAAACTCCGCCTCGGCCTCTTTACGACGGCGCATGATCATCCATAACAGGCCGATCAATAGGACAGCGACACCACCGACGATGGAGAGCAGGGTGCTGTTTTCCTTGACGCCATCGAAGTAACTCACCTTTTTCGGCGGTATCGGGGCAACCGGGGGTCTAGCCGGCGTCGGTTCGACCTTGGCGATCTTTGGTGCCGTCTCAACTGCAGGCGGCTCAACGACAGGTGGCGCCTCGGTAACCGCGGGCTCCGCCTGCTGGGCCGCTTCGATCTTGGCTTCGATATCGACCTCTTCGATGACCGTACCGGGTGGAACCGGAACCACAGGCTCCTCAGCCACGGCCGGCGGCGCTGCTTCTACCTCGGGCGGCGCCATTTCAGGTTCAGCTTCCGCTTCAGGCTCAGCCGGCGCCGGTGCGGGCTCAACCGCCTCCATCTCTTCCATTTTCTCCGCGGCGATCTCCTGCGCGGTTTGGATCTCGGCCAGCTCATCGCTCTTCAGGGTCAACAACCGCTGTATATCCTGGATCTGTTTTTCCAGATCCTGCACTCGATTCCGCAGTGCTTCATTCTCTTGCAGGGCCCCTTCGTTTGACTCCCGGACCAGCATGATCTCTTCCTGCAGGCGCCTGACTTCACTGTCGGATTCAGCCATGCCTTCGCGTTCGGCGGCTTCACCCTCGCCAGGCTTGGCGGATATCAGACGCAGGCGATCTTCCTCTTTGGCCTCGACCCTCTCCTGAGTCTTGGTGGTCGTGGGAGCCGCGGGCACGCCGCGATCTGCTTTCCATGACCTTGTCTGGGCAAGGAATTCCTCCCGTGCTTCCTGCTTGGTAAGCGAGGTAACACCCGCATCCTCAGGCAACCTCAGTATCTTGCCGACCTTGAGATTGTTGACGTTGTTGTTGATGAAGGCGGATGGATTATGACGCTGCAGCGCCATCATCACCTGTTCCACCGACTCATCCGCACGCTGCATCCCCTTGGCAATGGTCCAGAGGTTGTCATTGGGCTGTACCGGACCATACTCCCTGGTCCCGGGCTCACTGCTCACCGAAGAGGTCACTGCCACGGGGCGAGACCTGCCAACCTGGGTTGTGGAAGGCGTGATCGTGGTAGCAGGCGCGGTAACGGGCTGAGGCGCCCGTTTGAGGGTTACAGGCGGATCGAGCAGTACCGTGTATTCGCGTACCAGTCTGCCCTTTGGCCAATTCACCTCAATCAAAAAGTTAAGGAAAGGCTCGCGAATGGCATCTTTGCTTGAAATGGTGATCACCGGCTTGCCGGCGGGCGTCAACATCGGGGTAAATGTCAAGCCGGTCAATAGGTAAGGCCTCTCCATGCCCGCCTTCTCAAAGGCCTCGCGTGAGGCGAGCGCAACACGAACGTCCTGCAGTTCTTCCTGGGAGACCGAAAGCAGATCGATATCGGCTTTGAAGGCTTGGTTGAGTGCAGACTGGGGATGTATTTCACCCAATCCGAGGGCCAAGACACCGACGGGTGATAGGGCTGTTGCCACAGCCACTGCCAGAGACAGCTTACGAATCATGCTTCCTCCTTGCCAGAGAACATAACCCACCGGTCAAACTCAGTCCGAATACAGTGTTCAAGAAGGTCCGCCGAACAGTCCCGATAGGTTTAGAATAAACTTAATAATTAGTCGCTAACTATAGCTGATAAATAATCTTTTTACCAAAACTTCAATGATCTTCACACTATTTTCTGCGTAACCATACCGTCGTTAGCGTGCGACTACCCAAAGTGAGAAATAGGTCGAATTTTTCACCCTGAAAAAAACACCCCTACAAACCAATTGCCGATTCCATCATCATCAACCAATCCCCTGATTCGTCGACCTGAAACAGAAAACCCCGTCGTCAGACGATCGCCTCCACGACGGGGTTGAACACTGGTTGGCGCAAATACTCCGGTTGAGGCTCAAGCCTCAAGCAGAATTCTCAACATGCGCCGCAAAGGTTCAGCTGCTCCCCATAGCAGTTGATCGCCTACGGTAAAGGCATTCAGATACTCGTCACCCAGGTTCATCTTTCTCAGCCGCCCGATCGGGACAGTCAAGGTTCCTGTAACCTGGGATGGGTTCAATTCCTGTATCGTGATATCCCGATCATTGGGGATAACCTTTACCCAGTTATTGGCACTTGCCAATATCGACTCCACTTCGTCTATCGGCACATCACTGCGTAACTTTATGGTTAATGCCTGACTATGACAGCGCATTGAACCGATACGCACGCAGGTGCCATCGATAGGTACGGGTTTGTCGCTGCGGCCGAGTATCTTGTTGGTCTCGACAAATCCCTTCCACTCCTCCTTGCTCTGACCGTTTTCCAATGCCACGTCGATCCAGGGAATGAGGCTTCCGGCCAGGGCGGCACCAAAATTATCCGTGGGGAAAGATTCGCTGCGCATCGTTTGCGCCACATCCCTGTCGATATCGAGGATCGCGGAAGCAGGATCAGCCAGGGCGCCACTCACCGATGCCTCGAGCGCTCCCATTTGACTGAGCAGTTCCCGCATGTTGCGTGCCCCGGCACCGGATGCCGCCTGATAGGTCATGGATGTCGTCCATTCCACGAGGTCTTGCTGAAACAACCCGCCGAGTGCCATCAGCATCAGACTCACGGTGCAGTTGCCACCGATGAAATCTCTCTTGCCGTTGACCAGACCGTCACGAATTACAGGCTCGTTGACCGGATCGAGGACAATCACCGTATGGTCTTTCATGCGCAGACTGGATGCGGCATCGATCCAATAACCCCGCCAACCCGCGCTGCGCAACTTATCATAGACCTGATTGGTATAGCTGCCACCCTGGCAGGTCAGGATCGCGTCCATCTCCATCAAGGCATCGATATCGGTGGCGTCTCTCAGCGGTGCGCGCCCCCTGCCGATATCGGGGCCAGGTTGGCCAACCTGAGAGGTGGTGAAGAATACCGGCTCTTCGATGCCCGCAAAATCATTCTCCTCCAGCATGCGCCCCATCAACACGGAACCAACCATGCCTCGCCAACCAACAATACCTACTCGTTTCATCTCTATACCATTTATAAGAATATCTGCGCGGTTAACCTGAAATTCATCCAAAGTGATGCAAAATCCAGGTCTGCATCGGGGTAAAAACGGCTTATATTACATCTAAAAAGCCAGGATTCACCAGGTAAAAAATAAAATCAACTCAATGCCGAAACCACGGCATCACCCATCGCATCACAACTCACTTCAGTCATGCCATCGGACATGATGTCGGCTGTGCGCAAACCGTTATCCAAAACCCTATCCACGGCACTCTCAATCCGCTCCGCCATTGCCGCCTCGTCGAGGCTATATCGCAACATCATCGCCACGGAAAGAATCGTCGCCAACGGATTGGCTGTCCCCGTGCCCGCTATATCCGGCGCCGACCCGTGAATCGGTTCGTACATGCCCTTGCCCCGATCATCCAGCGAAGCGGAGGGTAGCATGCCGATAGAGCCTGTCAGCATGGCCGCACAATCGGATAGAATATCGCCAAACATATTGGTCGTCACCATCACATCGAACTGCTTGGGCCATTTCACCAGCTGCATTGCCGCGTTGTCCACATACATGTGAGTCAGTTCAACATCCGGGAAGTCCGCACCGATCGCGGTCACCACCTCACGCCAAAGTTCGGTCGTCTCGAGCACATTGGCCTTATCCACCGAACAGACCCTGCTTCCCCGTTTTCTCGCGATGTCGAAGGCGACCCTCGCGATACGGTCGATTTCCGACTCGGAATAGACCAGGGTGTTAAAACCCTGACGCTCGCCGCTATCCAGTTCACGTATCCCACGGGGCTGGCCGAAGTAGATGCCACCGGTGAGTTCACGCACGATCATGATATCGAGGCCTGCCACGAGATCCGCCTTCAGACTCGACGCGCCGGCCAGCTGGGGATAGAGAATCGCAGGACGGAGATTGGCAAACAGATTCAACTCGGACCTCAGTCCCAGCAATCCCTTCTCGGGTCGAATCGAGATATCCAATGGCTCCCACTTGGGACCGCCCACGGCGCCAAGCAGGATCGCATCCGCCTGCCTTGCCAGGTCGAGGGTGGCATCGGGCAAGGGACCCCCGGTGGCATCGATCGCGGCGCCGCCCACCAGCGCCTCGTCGAATTCGATCGCCAGGCCGAAATCGTCTCTCAGCGCAGCCAGCACCTTGACCGCCTCTGTGACAATCTCAGGACCAATGCCGTCACCCGGCAGTATCAGTATGGTTTTGCTCATTCTCTATCACCCACTAGGATTCATGATTGGCGGGAATTTACCCGATTTACTCTATGTAATATCAATAGATTGTATCCACTGTCTAATACGCAAAATCAGCATTGGAATCGGCTCAGGATCGATTACCGAAGAGCCAGGGGGCCTCGACCCGCCTGCGCGCCTCATAGGCCCTGATCTCATCTATGCGCTGCAGCGTCAGACCGATATCATCCAATCCATTCAACAGACAGTGCATACGAAAGGCATCGACTTCGAAGTTGCGTTGCCAACCACCGGCGGTCAGCAGTTGTTGAGAGAGGTCCACCCTCATCTCCAGCGCCTTGTCCACAGTCGCCATTCGAAATAAATCGTCGATTACTTTATCTTCCAATACAATGGGTAATATTCCATTCTTAAAGCAATTATTAAAGAAAATATCGGCAAAACTCGGGGCCAGAATCACCCTAAATCCATAGTCAGCAAGGGCCCATGGCGCATGCTCCCGGGATGAGCCGCAGCCAAAATTCTCCCTCGCCAGGAGAATCTGCGCACCCCGATACCGGGGATCGTTGAGCACGAAATCGGGATTGACGGCCCTATTGCTGTTGTCCATACCCGGTTCGCCATGATCGAGATAGCGCCACTCATCAAAGAGATTGGGGCCAAAGCCGGAGCGTTTGATCGACTTCAGAAACTGCTTCGGAATAATGGCATCCGTATCCACGTTGGATCTATCCAACGGACATACGACGCCGTTAAAGGTTTTGAATTTTTCCACTGTTGCTTCCTCCTGTTGCGGCGGCTGCACTCAACCTTTGTCGAGATCGGCAAGATCGACGAAACGGCCTGTCACTGCAGCGGCGGCAGCCATTGCGGGACTCACCAGATGGGTCCGCCCACCCTGCCCCTGCCTGCCTTCGAAATTGCGATTCGAGGTAGAGGCACAGCGCTCACCCGGCTCCAGGCGGTCGGCATTCATGGCAAGGCACATGGAACAGCCCGGTTGCCGCCATTCAAAACCGGCATCGATGAAAATCTCATCGAGCCCTTCGGCCTCTGCCTGGGCCTTGACCAGGCCGGAGCCCGGCACCACCAACGCCTGCTTGACGTTGCCAGCGACCTTGCGTCCCTTGGCAATACCCGCGGCAGCACGCAGATCCTCTATTCTCGAGTTGGTGCAGGAACCGATGAAAATCCTGTCGAGCGGGATCTCGGTGATCGGCGTACCCGCCTCTAGGCCCATGTAGTCAAGGGCACGCTGCATCCCTTCCGCTTTGACGCTGTCGTTTTCCTCTCCCGGATCGGGGACGAGTTGATCCACGGCCACCACCATCTCGGGTGATGTACCCCAGGTCACCTGCGGCCTGATGGTCGTGGCATCCAATGTCACCACGCGATCGAACTGCGCACCCTGGTCGCTGTGCAAGGTCCTCCAGTAGGCAACCGCCTGTTCCCATAACCCGCCCTCGGGTGCGTAGGGCCGCCCTTTGACATACTCGATGGTCTTGTCGTCAACGGCGATAAAGCCTGCCCGTGCGCCCGCCTCGATGGCCATGTTACAGAGGGTGAGACGGCCCTCGATGGAGAGGGCTTCGATCGCCGATCCCGCAAATTCGATCGCATAGCCGGTTCCGCCGGCGGTACCGATCTCACCGATGATCGCCAATACAAGATCCTTTGCCGTCACCCCCCTGCCCGGCTCACCCTCGACCCGGATCTGCATCGCCTTCGACTTTTTCTGTATCAGGCATTGGGTGGCAAGCACATGCTCGACCTCGGAGGTCCCGATGCCGAAGGCCAGTGCACCCACCGCGCCGTGGGTAGAGGTATGGGAATCACCGCAGACCACCGTCATACCCGGCAGGGTCGCACCCTGCTCGGGACCGATCACATGGACTATGCCCTGGCGCGGATCGAGCATCTGGAACTCGGTGATGCCGAAGTCGCGGCAGTTGGCATCCAGGGTCTCGACCTGGGTTCTGGAGATGGGATCCCGGATCGCCTCCACACCCCCCTCCCGGGGCGTCGTCGGTACATTATGATCCGGCGTCGCCAGATTGGCATCGACGCGCCAGGGCTTGCGCCCCGCAAGACGCAGACCTTCGAACGCCTGCGGCGAAGTGACTTCGTGCACCAGGTGTCTGTCGATGTAGATCAGCGCGGTACCATCCGCCTCGGTACGCACCAGGTGGGATTCCCACAATTTGTCATAAAGGGTCTTGGCACTCATCTATAGCCTCATCCGGGATCGATTGAATGATGAAAAACATAGGGGAGTATGCTACATAATACAAATTCATATTTTTCATTTTTTCCATTCTTATTAGGAATAGATATGGAATTAAACACCCTTCGCGCCTTTGTCCAGGTGGCCCGCGACGGCTCGTTTTCCCAGGCGGCAGAACACCTCTTTCTGACACAACCCGCAATCAGCAAACGCATCGCCTCGCTGGAGAACGAGCTCGACACCCGGCTGTTCGACCGCATGGGAAGGCAGGTCTTCCTCACCGAGGCGGGCCGGCATCTGCTGCCGAGAGCGGAGCATATCATTGATCAGATGAGCGATATCCGCCGCGAACTCGCCAACCTCAGCGGCAGGGTCGCGGGACGATTGGCAATGGCCACCAGCCACCATATCGGCCTCCACCAGCTGCCGGCGGTTTTGCGAAGTTATAGCGATACCAATCCCCAGGTGGAACTGGACATCCGCTTTATGGAGTCGGAGCGGGCCTGCCAGGCGGTGGAACAAGGGGAGCTGGAACTGGCCGTGGTCACCCTGCCCTTGAATCCGGTGGATGCCCTTCAAAGCAAGACGATCTGGCACGATCCGTTGCTGGTAGTGGTCGGCCTGGACCATCCCCTGGCGAAGCTGGAGACGGTGAGTCTCCCGGAGCTGGTGAGCTATCCTGCGGTGCTACCCACCCGGGGCACCTACACCCGAACGCTGATTGAGCAGCGGATCAACCGGCATCATCTGCAGGTCAACTGCACCCTCTCCACCGACTACCTGGAGACCTTGAAGATGATGGCGACCATTGGCCTGGGATGGAGTCTTCTGCCGGATATCCTGCTGGACGATCAACTGGTCCCACTGCAGGTCACCGAGCTCAAGCTGAGTCGCTCCCTCGGCATTGTCAGCCACCGTAAACGCACCCTCTCCAATGCGGCACGGGTGATGAGGGAGCTGCTGCTCTTTTACGCAAACCGATAGGCTCAGCGGGTGCGTTTGCAGACACCCTCGGGGAAAAAGAAATTGATTTCAGCCTTGGCGGTATCCGGTCCATCCGATCCGTGCACCGCATTCTCATCCACGGTCTGGGCAAAATCGGCGCGAATGGTGCCGGCGGCTGCCTCCTGCGGATTGGTGGCACCCATGACCTCGCGGTTGCGTGCAATCGCGTTTTCACCCTCCAGCACCTGCACCATCACCGGACCGGAGGTCATGAAATCGACCAGGTCATTATAGAAGGGGCGCTCCTTGTGCACGGCGTAGAACTCGCCTGCCTGTTCGCGACTCAGGTGGAGCATGCGCGAGGCCACGATGCGCAGATCCGCCTCCTCGAAACGGCTGTAGATCTTGCCGATCAGGTTTTTTGCAACGGCATCCGGCTTGATGATGGAGAAGGTCTGTTCGATGGCCATGTTGGAACTCCCGAGTCACTTTTTGGCGATGGATTGATGAATAAGCAAGTGGTGTTGCAGTGCAACAAGCGCGCAACTTACTGGCCAGCTCGATTGCTGTCAAGGGATTGGCTACGATATGGATAGGTGGTTGGCCAGTTTACTCACCCCGAATCAGGGACTTTCTGTAGTTTTGAGTTTTGAGTTGATGTTTTCTGAACAAAATACTTTTTTGCGGCAGAGGGCGAGACGTATGGCTAAAGAGTCCGGTTGTGGACTCTGCAACTAAATACTCACAACTCAAAACTCTTCAGCATTGATCCAGCGCCATGCGATGAAGACCGCCACCAGCGCATAGGCCGCAGCGATCCAGAAGGTTGCTGCGGCACCGACGCCACTCCAGAGATAGCCGCTGAGGAGACTGCCGAAGGCCCCTCCCGCGCCAAAGCTGATACTGCTGTAGAGTGCCTGCCCCCTGCCCTGATGGCGGCCGATAAAGTAGTGGTGGACCAGATGGATGGCGGCGGCATGGAAGGTGCCGAAGGTGGCGGCGTGCATCACTTGGGCCAGCAGCACGAGAAACAGATTCTCCGGTGCGGAGCCGACCAGAATCCAGCGCACCACGGCGATCCCCAGGCTGACGATCAATACCCTGCGCGCACCCCAGCGATGCAACATCCTGTGCATCAGGAGAAAGAGCCCGACCTCGGCGATCACTCCCAGGGCCCAGAGTTGGCCGATGACACTGCTCGAATAACCCACCTCCTCCATGAATATGGAGTAGAAGGCGTAGTAGGCGCTATGGCTGGCCTGCATCAGGAAACAGACCAGCAAAAAGGCGATGACATCACTGCGTTTCAACACCTGCATGATCGAGCCCTGATCCTGTTCGGGGATCACCGCCTCTTTCTCCGCCACCACCATGCTGTTAACGAAGATGCCGAAAAAGAGCGCCAGAACAAAATAGGGGATCACCTTGACTCCCCATCGGTCGAGCATGAATCCCAAGGCGATTACGGTGAGAATAAAACCGATCGAACCCCAGAGGCGGATCAGGCTGTAGCGGCGGATCTGCTCCCGCAGGTAGCTCATGGTGATCGCCTCGAATTGAGGCAGCGATGCGTTCCAGAAGAAACTGAACAGCATCATCACCAGGGCAAAGGACCAGAATCCCCCGGCAATGAAGACCCCCAGAAAACAGAACAGCGAGAGCAGCGATGCAAGGCGCACGATGGGCATGCGGTGGCCGGTGTGATCGCCGATCCATCCCCAGATGTTGGGGGCGATCAGTTTGGTGATCATGATCACCGCCATCAGCTCGCCGATCTCCACCGGGGTGAAGTCACGCGCCTGCAGGTAGAGCCCCCAGAAAGGGATCAGGGCGCCGAGGGATGCGAAGTAGAAAAAGTAGAAACCGGAGAGACGCCAGTAGGGCATCCGCACCGTTGCCGCAGGATTAGTCTGATCCAAGATCGGTCAGGCCCGAATCGACATCCATATTCTGTCCGCGGTGGCGCAGCAGGTGATCCATCACCACGATCGCCATCATCGCCTCCGCGATCGGCGTGGCGCGGATCCCGACGCAGGGGTCGTGTCGCCCCGTGGTCACCACCTCCACCGACCCGCCCTGGCGATTCACCGTTCTTCCCGGGAGCCGCAGACTCGAGGTGGGTTTCAGCGCTATCGATGCCAGCAGATCCTGACCGCTGGAGATTCCCCCCAGTACCCCGCCGGCATGATTGCTGAGAAAACCCTCGGGGGTCATCTCGTCCCGATGCTCCGTCCCCTTCTGCTCGACGCAGTGGAAGCCGGCACCCAGTTCGACTCCCTTCACCGCGTTGATGCTCATCAGGGCGTGGGCAAGATCGGCATCCAGGCGATCGAAGATCGGCTCGCCCAGCCCCGCGGGCATGCCGCTGGCGACAACGTTGATGCGGGCGCCGATGGAGTTCCCCTCCTTGCGCAGGGCGTCCATGTAGGCCTCCATCTCCGCCACCTTATCGGCATCGGAAGAGAAGAAGGGATTCCGCTCCACCTGATCCCAATCAAGCTTTTCCACCTTGATCGGCCCGAGCTGGGCCAGGTAGCCGCGGATCCGAATGCCGCAGCGTTCACGCAGGTATTTCTTGGCGATCCCCCCGGCGGCGACTCGCATCGCGGTCTCGCGGGCAGAGGAGCGTCCACCGCCACGGTAGTCCCGAATCCCATATTTCTGGTTGTAGGTATAGTCGGCGTGCCCAGGACGGAATCGGTCCATGATCTCGGAGTAGTCCTTTGACCGCTGATCGGTGTTGCGAATGATCATGCCGATGGGGGTTCCCGTGGTCTTTCCCTCGAAGACCCCGGAGAGTATCTCCACCTCGTCCGCCTCTCGGCGCTGGGTGGTATGGCGGGAGGTGCCCGGTTTACGGCGATCCAGATCGGGCTGCAGATCACCGGCGGAGAGCGCCAGTCCAGGCGGACAGCCATCCACGATACAACCAATGGCCGGTCCATGGGACTCACCGAAGGAGGTCACGGTAAACAGCTTGCCGATGGTATTGCCAGACATGGGGTATACCCTAGCGTTCCAGCCAGCCGTTGACCCGCTGCAGGTCCGACTCGCTCAGGGTGCCGGCAGCGGACTTCAGGGTGAGCCCGTTGATGATGTAGCTGTAGCGGGAGTTGAGATAGTCACGCTGGGAAGAGAAGAGGTTTCGCTGCACATTGAGCACATCGACGATGGTCCGGGTACCCACCTCGTAGCCCGCCTGGGTCGACTCCAGGGCGCTTTGCGCCGATACTGTCGCCGCCTTTAGCGCCTCCACCTGGCTGATGGTGGAGAGCACGCCGCGATAGGCGTCCCTCACCTGGCGGTTCACGGCGCGGCGGGTCTGATCCAGGCCCTGCTGGGTTGCACGGAAATTCGCCTGTGCCTGGCGGGTCTGCGCACTGACCGCGCCGCCGGTGTAGATCGGCACCTCCAGGGAGAGCCCGACCGAGCCGGTATCGGCCTCGGTGGCGGTATCGGAATCGCTCCGATTCATGGTGTAGCCACCCACCAGATCCAGGGTCGGATAGTGGCCCGAGCGGCTGACTTCGATCTCCTGTTTCAGACTCTCGAGGTTGGCGCGGGCGGCGATGATGCTGTAGTTCTGCTGTTGCGCGGTATCGGACCACTCCTGAAGAACGTTGGGTACCGGCGGATTGAGGGCCAGCTCCTGCCCCAGCTTGGCCAGGTCGCTCTCCGGCTGGGGACCGATGATTTCAAACAGCGCTTCCCAGGCATTGTCAAGGCTGTTCTCCGCGGCGATCTCCGAGGCCCTTGCGGCGTCATATGCCGCCTGTGCCTCGTGCACGTCGGTAATGGCGATCAATCCCACGTCGAATCGCTGCTGCGCCTGCTCGAGTTGGCGTCCGGTGGCCTCGCGTTCCGCCTTGGCCACGCGCAAATCGTCCTCGGCCGCGAGGATGTTGAAATAGGTGGTGGTGCTGCGCACCATCAGATCGATCTCCGCCGCCGCGTACTCGGCCTCGGCCTGGGCGATGGTGCTGTCCGCCTGCTCCAGCTGCAGCAGCCGGTCCCGGCGATAGATCGGCTGGGTCAGATTCAAGGCCATGGCACGTTCATTATCGGTGCTTTCCGTGTCGACGCTGGCACCCTGCAGGGTCTTGAGATCCCTGCGCACCACATCGTAGGTGGCGCCCAATCCCACCGTCGGCAGCAGCTGGGAGCGGGCCAGGCTCTTGGACTCGCGGGCCGCACTCAACTGCTCCTTGGCGGCCTGCAGTTGAGGGTCGTTTTGCAGCGCCAACTGATAGACGGTCATCAGGTCCTCTGCCTGGGCCGACAACACGGGAATCAGCGTCAACAGAATCGGGATCAATCGCTTCATCGATTTCATTCTTATTCCATCGCCATAAAGGCAGTCAAACTACTGAAAAATACCGGGAGACTTTACCATAGATCGCCAGCCCGGCCTGTAACAAATATCAACCGCACCCCCTATTCCGCCTTGGGCATGGGAGGCACAAGAAGCTGGGGATCGATACGGGCGTTGCGCAGGTTCATGCGCCAATCGAGATGGGCCCCGGTTACCCGGCCGGTGGCGCCGATCTCGGCGATCGGGTCACCCTGTTTCACCCGATCCCCCTCCTTGACCAGGATCTTGTGCAGATGCAGGAAGGAGGACGATAGCTGATGACCGTGATCGATGATCAAGGTTCCCCCGGAAAAGAACATGTCGGGGTGGGCAAGGGTTACCACGCCATCCGCCGGCGCCACCACCGGGCTACCCACCGGTGCGGCGATGTCGATGCCGAAATGGGGGCGCCTGGGCTCGCCGTTGAGGATACGCTGGCTGCCGTATACTCCTGATATAATTCCCTTGGCCGGCCAGATGAAGCCTGACATGAAATCGCTGCGGTCATCGTCGCGCCTGCGCGCCTTTTTCACCAGCGCGGTCTCCCTTTTGATGCGTTCCCAGTCCCGCTTGGGCGGCGTGACCTTGCTCGGTGGGAGACCGTCGATCTTCTGGATCTGGTACTCCCGCTTGCCGATCGTGAATTGTTGTTTTTCGATCTGCCGCCCGCCCCTGCTCACCACCAGGGTGTGGCGCAGCTCATCGTCCCTGCCGAATCCGAGCAGAAAGATCCCCTCGGGCGAGACCCTGATCGGTCGTTTATCGAAGCTGACCCGATCACCCGGCTCGGTCTTGCCGATCAACATCCCCCCCTGGACCATCTCACCATCCAGGCTTACGCCCGCGACAGAGAGTGGCGGCAGGCAGATGAACAGCAGTAAAAGGTGTATCACTCTCCAGGCACCGGAGGGTATGCATTTCATAGTAACCCCACTCATTTAACAGGTGACGTTGGGTCGATCTAACTCACTCCAATCCCCAATCAGATTCCGCTGCATCCGCGACAAGACATCCGAATCTGCAGCAACCTAACACAGCAGCCCCCACCAGCCAACCGGCCTGCTCTAAAGGATTGACAGATAAGGGAACTGGTTGTAGAGTTCGCGATCTCTACGCCGGCCGCACCGGCACGCCACATCCGCCGAGGTGGTGAAATTGGTAGACACGCTAGCTTCAGGTGCTAGTGGGGGCAACCCCGTGGAGGTTCAAGTCCTCTCCTCGGCACCATATCTTAGGATAATCGAACCGAGAAAAGCACTGCCGGTCAGTGCTTTTTTTATTTAGTCATCAGCGAAAAAAGAGCCGGAACGCATCCCAACCACTGACCTCCGGCGGT
The DNA here is from genome assembly GCA_003094535.1 of gamma proteobacterium symbiont of Ctena orbiculata. Lineage (GTDB taxonomy): Bacteria > Pseudomonadota > Gammaproteobacteria > Chromatiales > Chromatiaceae > Thiodiazotropha. Next base: position 39,494 of record NATV01000129.1, read on the forward strand.
TCGATATTGTTCATGCGGAAATAGGGACTGAGGGTATGTTCCAGCTTTCCCGTTGTCTCAAGAAACAGTGGTTCCCATCTCTCATCGAAGGTCATAAACATCGCATTCGGGGGCCTCTCGGGCAGTTTTATACCTGCCTCGGCCACCGATTGACGGAATGCCCGGTAACCTTTTTTAGAGAGGGGCAGAATCACCAGCAATTGATGGGGCTTGCTGATGATTCTTCTGACCGTCTCGATTTCCCAATTCAGGCCGGCACTGGTGCCCGCGCGGATGATGACCAGCCGCGCCGATCGAATCAGTTGAGTGACGCGCTGCTGCCACTGTTCGTCGGGCACATAGAGTCGGGCGGCACCGGTTCCAGGCAGGCGAACGCCGGGTCGACCCACCGCTATGTAGGGACCGACACGCTCCATGACATAGGCCAGCTGGGATTGAAAGGTCGGCCCCCAACTGCTGGTGGAAAGCCCCATGTTTCTGTTGCCGAACATTGCACCGACCGCGGAGAAAAAACCGCCCAGGGTGAAATCATCCGCCTGGTCGTTAAATGAGCGCAGATAGAGAATGGGTGCACGGTGATCGTTGGCCAGAACCTCCTCCACCCGTGGTGTGAGATGGCGCTTGCCATAGACAACCAACATGGCGCCGCCGCCGAACATCCCCAGGCACAACAGGATCAGGAGATAGTCTCCCTCGCCATACTCCTGGGCAATCATCGCGGGAATGATCGAGGACACGAACAGCGTGAATCCGATAATCGTCGACAGGCGACCGAGCCACCTGTTTTGACGAGGTTGCCAGGCATCCTTCATTGCGGCGATCCCCCCAACAACTTCTCAACCCATCTATCTTAATTATCAGTCAGGGCTGTCAGATCTTCCACCTTTCACTTGCATCGATCACAGGGTGCATGCAATCAGTCAGCGAACTCCAGCGATTCGCGTATCCGTTCGAGCGCGGCAATGGCGCATGCTCCGTCGATACTATCCCGTTCCGATTTTCCCGGTGGCGCCCCCGAAACACCGATGCCGCCGACAATCTCACCGCCCGCCTCGATCGGCAGACCGCCTCCCACCAGCAGGGCCCCGGGGTTGTTCGCCACTTGAGCGGGGATGCGGCGTTCCTCGAGCATGCCCGCGAGTTGTGCCGTCGATTGGCGAAAACTGTTGGCTGTCCACGCCTTGCGCAGTGCGGTTTCCGGGGTATGGGGGCCGGCAAAGCGGTCGCGCAATTGAGCTTGAACGTTTCCGCCACGATCGACAACCGCCACCGCAATGGAGTAGCCTCGTTTGCGGCAGGTTTCGATTGCCCCCCATGCGGCTTTTGATGCCAACTCCAATGAGAGGCTTCTAAATCGATACAGGCTGTTCTCCTCTACCGGACCGGCAACCAGCGGTGTTGAGAGAACCATTAAGGCGAGAGTCAGCAAGCGACCGGTTCTGAGTAACATATCGGCTCCGTCTCATAGATTGATTCACGGTGACTCCAAGGGTGCGGCTGCACTACAGATCCCGACTCAAGCCACAGGCCCGGAGTCACCATGTTGTTGATGAAGTGGTTGATTACACCATGCGCTCAAGATTTTTCCACAATATCTGTCTTGGTCGTGTCGAAAAACTCCAAGACCTCGCGACTCTCCTGTGCCGGCACTTTGAACTTATGCAGGGTATTTTTTAAGGCGCCGATCAGGATCTCCCAGTCTTTCTCATCGATTTGCATGCCCTCATGGGAGAGCTTCATCTCGCGCCCCCTGTAGTAGAGGGATCCGCCCGCCTTGGCAACGATAAAATCGACAATCAGCTGTTTCTCCCGTGCAATGCCGTCTTTGCCTCGATGTGCCCAGAAGCGACCGAGTTTCTCATCCGCGGCAATCTGCACCACCACGTCATCCACCACGGCGCTGATGGCGTTATAACCACCCAGCCGTTCATAGAGAGAGGCCTGAGATTGATCCTCACCGGCGGCGACTATCGATGGTGATGCAATCACCAGCAGAAGTGGAAACAGACTGTTGATGGCAAACTTGTGAAAACAGATATTCATGACACTACTCCTAAACACTAAAAGAATGTTTCGCTGCGACGCGTTCTGTCGGTCGCAACACCAGGGTAGGTATTTGCCGATTGAATTAGAAATTTTAATAAAGAATGTGTTTTATTTGGTTTTTTTATAAATCAACTCAAACAGTCTCAACCTGTTGCGCCGAAACCCTGCCGCTTTGCCCGGAAACCAGTACGGGTACCGTGTCCCGGATATAGTCGAGAAAAGAGGTCACATGTTCCGGTTGTGTACTGTCGCTGTTCCAGATCCATACAAAACTGAAACAGGCAGGTTCATCCCTCTCGATAAAGAGCGGATAGCCGGCCTTGTAATCGGTTGAGATCTTGGCCTTCGGCAGAATGCCTGCGCCGATACCAAGCGAGGCCCACTCCTCGATCACCTTGTAACTCAGGGCCTGACCGGGATAGGCGTGTAACTCAACACCCTGTGACTTGAGCAGTGCCGTCAGGGCGCCATTCAGTCCGCAACCTCCACCGGTGAGGATAACCGGGGTGGCGGGCAGATCGGCGATCTTGTATGAGAGATGATTCGTCGCCTGGCCATCATCGGCGGCAGGCAGGTAGTGGAGAGGATCCCGGTAAAAGAGACAACTATGATCCGTCTCGTTCTCGGCAGTCGTGGGTACGATCTGAATATCGATCTGCCCTCTACCAAGGCGCTCGTCGAGTTCATCGATAAAGCACTCCTTGAAGAAGATAGTGACATCCGGGTTGGCTTGCCGAAAGGGTTCCAGGACACGGTCCAGCAGGCGCATGTCCACCAGGGGGGAGAAACCGAGACGCAGGATCTTGTGCACCGGGTTGTGGTAGGCGTCGGCCGCCTTGGTCAGTTCATCAAGACTCCGCAACACCTCGTTGATGCGCGGCAGCATATACTCTCCGAAGGGGGTCAGATCCACCCTGCGGGTTGTCCGCTCGAACAGCCTTCCCCCCAGCTCATCCTCGAGTTGCGAGATAGCGTTGGAGAGGGTGGGTTGGGTCGCGTAGCAAAGTTCGGCGGCCCGGCTGAACGACTGGGTTTCGGCAACGCGGGCGGCAAACTGGAGCTGTTTCAGGTTCATGGTTTAATTTATTCGTATATCAAATAAATTCTATTCATAAATAGAATTTCTCAATTATTCACCCTGAGCATATGCTCTTCATCGAAACATTTCAACATCATGGAGAATATCGATGAGTGCTCAACGCATGCTCTTTTTTAACGTCGCCGCTCTGCTCTTCGCCGGCATCGTATTGTCCGGCTGGGACCAAGTGCACTGGCTTCTCTATCTGCCCGCCGGGATGTTGGTCTTTGCCGGTTTGACCGGTATCTGTCCTGGCTTGATGCTCTATCGGAAACTTGGATTAAAATAGGGATTGAGTTGAGAAACAAGCACCGCCGTTGATCGGAGAGTAATGATGAATACGGGAATAATTGAACTTCTTGCATTCGGCTTGGTTGCGATTATCGCCGGGTTCTTTCTCCTCATTAGCATGGTACGCGAACTTGCACCCAAGCAGCGGAGAAAATGGCTGCTGGGAATCGGCCTGGGAACCGGCATCATTGCGTTCAGTTTGAAGATAGGCCTGATCGTGCTCTTTTCCCTCTATCCAGGGCCCATGTTGTCACTCTTTCCAGAGCGTCAATACGAATATGCTCCACGCTCTCTCCCCGATGGCAGGCGGTATGACTCGAGCATGGTGAAAACCCCCTATACCTGGCAGGCACTGCCCTCCTCCGCGCCATCGCCAGGGGACAATCCGCTGACGGCAGAGAAGACAAGGCTTGGAAAAATGCTTTTCTTCGATACCCGGTTATCGGCGGACGGCACCCTGTCATGTGCATCCTGCCATGAGATCTCCAACGATAAAGGGGGGGGTGACGGTTTGCGTGCGTCTATCGGTATCAACGGCCAACAGGGGACGAGAAACGCCCCCACAGTACTCAACGCGGCCTTCCAGAAGGTGTTGTTCTGGGACGGGCGCGCCGCTTCCCTGGAGGATCAGGCCAAGGGACCGCTGATCAATCCCATCGAGATGGGCATGCCCTCACTGGATCAGGTGGTAGAAACCGTGAGCGGCATACCAGCGTACATCGAGGCATTCGCCGCGGCATTTCCCGGTCAGCCGTCGATCACTATCGACAACATCGCCAAGGCCATCGCCGCCTACGAACGCACCCTGATAACCCCGGATTCACCCTATGACCGTTTCGTCAGGGGCGATCGCAGCGCACTCACCGCGCAACAGATCCGCGGCATGGCGCTGTTCGAATCAACCGGCTGCGTCCTCTGCCACTCCGGACCCAACTTCAGCGCTGCAAGCATCTTCGTTGATGACATTCCCTTTAGACTGTTTCCCTCTGTGCCCGATACCGAGTACGACCGGCAATACGGCTTTACGGATGACCGAGGGGCTGCGCCCGACAAGAGCGGCTCAAAATCCGGTATCTGGCGCATTCCCTCGCTGCGCAATGTCAATCGAACCGGCCCCTATTTCCATAACGGATCGGTAGCCTCGCTGGAGGAGGCGGTGCGCATCATGGCGCGTGTTCAACTCAACAAATCCCTGAGCAACAGCGCACTCGATGATCGATCCATTCAATGGCTGTCCGGAGATCAGCGGCTGGCGGTTGCCACCCACCAGGCACTGAGCGATAGCGAGGTTGATGAGATTGTAGCCTTTCTCAAAGCCTTGGATGGTGAACTGCCGCCTCTCCATTGACCACCACCCGGTTTCTGCCACCCTGTTTCGCTGTATAGAGCGCGCTGTCGGCTCGGATCAATGGATCGTCTGCGGCGTCGCCATTCTGCACTTCCGTGACACCGGCGGAGACCGTAATCACAACCTGATCCGGAACCTCTTTCCAATGGGTGCGGGCAATGCGGTTGCGAATGCGTTCTACCAGGGCAATCGCCTCGCTCAGGCTAGTGGCCGCCATGACGAGGATGAACTCCTCACCCCCATAGCGCACCAATTTGTCCGATTCACGGAACTCACTTCCGATCTGATCGACTATCGCCTTCAACACATCATCACCAACGGCATGTCCAAAGTTGTCATTAATCCGCTTGAAGTGGTCAATATCGATCATCGCCACGGAACAGGGAATCCCTTTACGCGAATAGAGGTTGAACTGCTCATCCAGGAGAGTACTGAGCATCCAGCGATTGTAGACACCGGTCAAGGCATCGTAGATTGCCTTCTCCTCGAAGGCGCGACTCAGCTTGAAGATGCGTGAGCGTGTCGCATATCCGTAATAGCCGAGGGCGATGGTGCGCAACAGGATCAGTGAAAAACTGACTGCCACCAACAAGTACTCGAGCAAGGTACCCTCCAGGAGGGTGAGCCTGCCACTGTTGAGAAAGAGTGTGAGGGCAATGACGAAAGTAGTGAGCAACCAGACGATGAGTGCTTCGGAGAAATGGATACGCAGGGTGCCGAATGCGAATATGATAAATACGATCGCAAGAAAGAAGGGGGATATTTCAGGTGCCAGATAGATCCCGAGCGACTGCACACAGATGGCATAGATCATCTGCCAGAGGGTCATGTGCCGGTTCCTGCAGCGATCACTTATGCCACTCCAGTGCAACAGGCTGAACAGCACAACATGACCCAGGCCGGCGAGGCCATAATAGAACGGCGCGGCGCATTCAACGGTGCCGGCGACGCAGAAGAGAAAGAGCAGAATGGTATCGATCAGGTAGCTGACACCGACCGCGCAAACCATCGCAACGCGAAAAAGACGCCGCTTTTTTTGCTGAGGAACGTGATTAAGTCCTTTGATCGCATCCACCCAGATATCATCAGGATCGAAGCTCATGTAATTGTTGCAGTGTTTTAAGCTATATGCGGTAAAGGAATTAACGAAAACAAGTAGTGAAACCCCGGTTTGGCGGGTGATATGGTACCCCTCCGATAGTTAGCGGTCGTCAGCGCGGATACTTAAACAAAGAGAGAGTGGATCGTCGAAAATGTAAAAGAGTGTGACCAATCGGAATCAACTCTCCTATTTCCGGCACCCCAGGGTTTAGGTGAAATATAATATTTGATATCAAATAGTTAAATATCAATACCTGGTATTGCCTTGGATAGGCGAAGACGCTTGAACAAGGCTGATCTATGCTTGTCAATGAAGTATGCAGCCATAATCTTTTTGCATTGGAATCCCCCTGCGTTGACATCATCAGCCCAGCTGACGTAGGGTCAATTTGGTATAACTGTGCAGCTGCCTGCCTGGCCCCCTGAATCGGGTGCCGCAGGGTAAAAAACATCTCAGTTTAGCGTCGAGACTTGACATGAACAGGTTACTGATTGCCATCGCACTATCCCTCTCCCTGGTCACCGGTTGCGCGGTGAATCCGGTTACCGGAAAGAATCAACTGAGCCTCGTCTCCGAAGCACAGGAGATGGAAATAGGCAGAAAAAACTATGCCCCGCTGCGCCAATCCCAGGGGGGTGACTACACGGTGGACAAGGCGTTAACCAGCTATGTCAGCGAAATAGGGCAAAAGCTGGCTGTGGTCAGCGATCGCAAGCTCCCGTATGAATTCAAGGTCCTGAATAACTCTGTACCCAATGCCTGGGCACTGCCCGGGGGTAAGATCTCAATCAACCGCGGCCTCTTGACGGAGTTGCAGAGCGAGGCGGAACTGGCCGCTGTCCTGGGCCATGAAATCGTTCATGCCGCGGCAAAACATACCGCCAGCAGCATGTCCCGCGGGATGTTGATTCAGGGTGCCGTGATGGCCACGGTCATCGGCACCCAGGGGAAGGATTACGCCCAGCTCGCGCAGCTGGGTGCCGGCGTCGGCGCCCAGCTGATCACCCAGAAATATGGCCGTGACGCGGAACGGGAATCCGATCTTTACGGCATGAGGTACATGTCCAAGGCGGGATATGATCCCCAAGGGGCCGTTGATCTGCAACGCACCTTCGTGCGCCTGTCGGAAGGCAAGAACCAGGATTGGCTCAGTGGCCTCTTCGCCAGCCACCCCCCCTCCATGGAACGGGTAGAAAACAACGTCAAGACGGCCGCCGAGCTGCCAAAAGGCGGCATCATCGGCAAGGAGCGCTTCAAGGCCAAGATCGCTCATATCAAGCGCACCAAACCGGCTTATGAGGCCTATGAGGAGGGCCGTGAGGCACTGCAGAAGGGCAATCTCAAAAAGGCCAGGAAATTGGCGGACAAGGCGATAGGCCTGGAGCCGCGCGAAGGCCATTTCCACGCCCTGCTGGGCGATATCGAAGAGAAAAGCAAGCGCCCTGCCACCGCCAAGCGGCACTACGACAAAGCGATAACGCTGAATGACAGCTTTTTCTACTACTTCCTGAAACGCGGCCTGGTCAACAAGAGGCTCAAGAACACCGATGCCGCCAAACATGACTTGGAGAGAAGTGTTCAACTGCTGCCTACAGCCAACGCCTATAACTCCCTAGGCAATCTGGCACGGGCGGAAGGCAACCTGAAATCGGCCAAGTCCTACTTTCGCAGGGCCGCCTCTAAAGACACTACGGAAGGCAAAGCCGCCTACAGCGCCTTGATGGAACTCGATCTCTCCGAAAATCCGCAAAACTACGTAAAACTGAGAACCGGTCTGGATAACAAGGGCAGAGTCAAGGCGGAGTTATACAATCCAACCCCGAGCGACATTAAGAATATCGTCATCGCAGTACATTTTCGGGACGCCAGCGGGAAGATTCGGAAAATCAAGCGGATCTATAAATCTACCCTCTCCGCCGGAAAAAAGCGTTTGATCGACCTGCAACTGAGCGATATCCCGAAACAGCAACTCTCAAAGGCAAAGTTCGGCATCATTGGCGCCAAACTTGCCAAATAGGTTGAATTAGCCCTAGCCGAACTCATTTATTGTTTTTTTCTTCTCTGTTGAATCCGGGACCAGACTTGGTTCGTATTCATGCTTGAGGCCTTCATCAAGCAGGCTGACCAATCTGACTGATCAATTCATAGTCCATCAGAGGAGATATCCATGAACAAGACAACCAAGACCGCAATCGTAGCCGGAGCGATCACCACGGCATTGGCAATGGGACCGGTAAATGCAGCGCCTTCAGCCGGCACAGAAAAGTGTTACGGCGTCGCCAAAGCGGGGAAAAACGACTGTAAGGCCGGTCCAGGCACCAGCTGTGCAGGCACCTCGAAAACGGATGGCCAGGGCAATGCCTGGATGCTGGTACTCAAAGGTACCTGTGAAAAGATAGTCGGTGGCAGCCTGGCGGAGAGATAGTCGGCCGGGAAGCGTTTGTCGGATGACGCTACCCCATCCGATCGTACCGCCCCGATCCCAGCGATGGCCCGGGGCGGTACGCTGACGAACCAAGCGAAAACCGAGGAACCCTCTTCTTCTTTGCCGAGATTTCACGGCAATGTCATATTCATGGCGTAGAGTCGCTATTCGAGATATTTCGCCTTCGTCATCAAATCCAGGGTAGCAGATGTGAGCGGGAACTCCGCTAAGGCCATTCTAAAGGCGTTAAAAGAGAATAGACTGATCAGCCTGTTCCAACCTATCGTTTCGGTGCAGAAACTCGATATCCTCGGCTATGAGGCGCTGGTCAGGGGACCTTCCGACAAGGCATGGCACTCTCCGCAAATGCTCTTCTCCCTGGCGGAAAAATATGGCATCGGTAGCAAAGTCGAGATCTCCAGCCTCTACGCCCATATCAAACGTCATCATAAACTGGGATTGAGAGGCAAGCTGTTCCTCAATCTCTCCTCGAGGTGCCTGTCGAGCAGCGAGTTCGATGTCGCTGATCTGGTGAACGAGATCGGTAAAACCGAGATCACTCCCGATAAGGTTATTATCGAGATCACGGAACGCCATCCTGTTCATGACTTTGTGCCGATGATCTCGATCCTGCAGGAGCTGCGGCACCACGGCTTGAAGATTGCCATCGACGATCTGGGCGCGGGCTACTCCAGCCTGAGGCAGTGGTCTGAGATTCGACCCGACTTTGTAAAGATCGACGGCCATTTCGTGGAGAACATCCACGAGGACTCCGTCAAACGCCAGTTTGTCCGCTCGATCTGCGAAATCGCAAACAATATCGGTAGCAGTGTTATCGCTGAAGGCATAGAGACGGAAGAGGAGCTGGATACCATACGATCCCTTGAGGTCGACTATCTTCAGGGCTATCTGGTAGCCAGACCGCAACGCAAACCGATACGGCACATCCCCAACCGACTCAAACAGTTCAGTCAAAACACACCCTATCTGGTGAACGAACAGCAGGTACGCGCTCTCGGTAAACCCACTTTGACGGTCTCTCCCTCACTCACCGTGAAAGCCTTGTCGGAGGCGTTCTACAAGGACAAATCGCTACGTGTGGCGGTGGTTCTGGAGAATCGAAAACCCTTGGGCATCATTACCAGAAACAGTCTGCAACAACTCTTCTCCAGTCATTATGGACGCGACCTCTATGGGCGCAAACCGGTAACACTGATCATGAACGAGGAGGCGATAACCGTTAACGAGGAGACCAAGATAGAGCGTCTTAGCAATCAAATCACCACCAACAACGATTCGCTCCCCGACGAGTACTTTGTAATCGTTGACAAAAAGGAGCGCTACACCGGGATAGGTTCGTTGATCGACCTTCTGCGCTCGGTTACCGATTTCAGGATCACTGCCGCCAAGCATGCCAATCCTCTTACCCTGCTTCCCGGCAATCTACGCATCAATCAGCATATCGACAGTCTCCTTTCAGCCAAGGAGTCTTTTGTACTCGCCTATTGTGATGTCGATAATTTCAAACCGTTCAACGACACCTACGGCTATGCCCGCGGCGATGACGTGATCCGTGAAATCGGGCAACTCCTGACCCGCTTCTCTCAACAGGACCAGGACTTCGTCGGACATATCGGGGGAGACGACTTCATCGTGATATTCCGCAGCATTGACTGGGAGACGCGGTGCCGTGATCTGCTCGATCATTTTCAGGAATCCGCCATCCGTTTCTACGACGATCAGCACAAGAAAACACTCGGAATAACATCGATTGATCGCACGGGTAAGCAGCAGTTCTTCGATATCATCTCACTCTCCATTGGAGTGGTTCAGGTCAACTACAAACATTTCACTTCTCATAAAGAAGTAGCCTCCATCTCAAGCGAAGTGAAGAAGCAGGCGAAACGGATCCAGGGCAATTCACTCTTCATCGACAGGCGTTGCTACGAGAATGTCTTCGTGGCCCTGGATAAAAGTCCCGAGATGCCGACGAATGTGGTTCCCATCAATCCCAAAAAGTAGCTGGTTCGCGGAGTTGGAATGATTCCCGAAACCAATCTGGAGTCAAATCCCTCAACACCGATGATCGAGAATCAGTTGGCAGACTATTTCGAGGCCTGTCGTCAGCGGATTCCAAACTTCGTCAACAGACACTATTCTCTGCGCGGCGCCATCGATCTCAACAGCAAGGCCTTGGGGTCAGATATCCTGGTCGCCCCTTTTAACTTCCTCATGGGTTTTCCCAATTTTCTTCTTCGTCTGCTTGCCTTGGTCATCGAACTGTTTGGCGGACACCGCGCGGCACGGCGTATGCTGACCTTCCACCTCGGTCTCCCCACACGGGTTCAGCAGGAATTGGCTCATCGTCTAAGAAGAGACTTCCTCGTCTTGTGCCGTCACCCGAACGCTGCCGACCAGGGATTGCAGCAACTGGTCCGCAAAGCCGCGGAAGAACCCATGCAGATCTATCTCCAGACAAGGAACGTTGCGGCCGACGTCACCGCGGGCACCCTGGCAGCCATTCTTGGCCTTACCCTGTTGAGCCAGTTCACTCCCGGATCCATATCCGCCGGGACTGTAATCGCCCATCTTGTCGCCAAGCAACAGGCGGCTTCGGATTTCATTCTCGGAGAGACCCTGGGGCGTCTCTACTACACCCTCTTTCCGGTGAGCCCGTCACTGGGAATCATTGCGACAACCATCGTCCTGGTGATGGTGACAATCGCCTTGGTAGCGGCATTTTCCGGCATGGTTCACGATCCTGTTCAAAGAGTGACAGGTATCCATCAACGCCGTCTCAACAGGCTCCTCGATGCGATAGAGAGCAATACCGCTCAATCGATCACCAGGGGATATCGTCCCAAGGATACCTTCGTCGGCAGGATCTATGATTTTATTGATTGGATTAAAGGGCTGCTTTCGTTCTAAGCGTGTATCTACCCGCAAGCCGGCAAGGATG